>NZ_JAQFWP010000011.1 GCF_027706745.1 Nocardiopsis suaedae
CTTATGATGTCCGTTTCAACCCCGACTTCCCCGAGATCGACAAGGGTGCCCACCGCCTCGCCACTCGCGCGATGATCTCGACGGAAGTGCTGTCATTCCGGCGGTTTTGGCAGCACGTTTGTCGAGATCAACGCGGGGAGGGCATCCGGTGGCCCGGCGGACGGCCGGGGCCTGTCAGCGGGGTACCGGCCGAGCCGCCCCCGCCCGCACCGCGAGGGACCCGCCGCCCGGCAAGCAGGCCAGGGGAGCCGCCCCGCTTCTGCCGTCGCCGCCCATCACGGCGACCACGCACACGCCAGACGGCCGACTGAGCAGTAGGTAGGGGCGCTGACCTCCGTCGTCGCCGCCATCCACCCCGCACCCCGGCGGCCCGGCGGACGGCCGGGGCCTGTCAGCGGGGTACCCGCCGAGCCGCCGCCCGCCCGGACCGCGAGGGGCCCGCCGCCCGGCAAGCAGGCCAGGGGAACCGCCGCGCTCTCGCCGTCGCCGCCCATCACGGTGACCACGCACCCACCCGGCGGCCGACAACGCTGCAGGTAGGGCCGCCGACCTTCGTCGTCGCCGCCGAACACCCCGACCACGCACACGCCAGACGGCCGACTGACCCGCAGGTAGGGCCGCCGACCTCCGTCGTCGCCGCCATCCACCCCGCACCCCGGCGACCCGGCGCCCGGGTGGGGCTCGTCAGCGGGGTACCCGCCGAGCCGCCTGACCCCCCGGACCGCGAGGGGCGCGCCGCCCGGCAAGCAGGCCAGGGGAACCGCCGCGCTCTCGCCGTCGCCGCCAACCACCCCGACCACGCACACGCCAGACGGCCGACAACGCACCAGGTCGAGCCGCCGACCTCCGTCGTCGCTCCAACGACACCGCCCCGAAACGACGGGCCCCGGCGGCGCGATGCGCCGCCGGGGCCCCAAGCGCTACCGGTGCTCCCCGTGTCACCAGCTCGTCGGGACCGGCTTGCCCTCGGTGAAACCGGCCGTGCTCTGCACGCCCACCGTGGCGCGCTCGGCGAACTCCTCCAGGTTCGCCGCACCCGCGTAGGTCATCGAGCTGCGCACGCCGGCCACGATCTCGTCGATCAGGTCCTCGACGCTGGGGCGCTCCGGGTCCAGGTACATCCGGCCCGAGGAGATGCCCTCCTCGAACAGGGCCTTGCGGGCCCGCTCGAAGGCCGAGTCCTCGGCGGTGCGCAGCCGGACCGCGCGCGCCGACGCCATGCCGAAGCTCTCCTTGTACATGCGCCCCTGGGCGTCGCGCAGCACGTCGCCCGGCGACTCGTAGGTCCCGGCGAACCAGGACCCGATCATCACGTTCGAGGCGCCCGCCGCCAGGGCCAGCGCCACGTCGCGCGGGTGGCGCACCCCGCCGTCCGCCCACACGTGGGCGCCCAGCTCCCGGGCGGCCTGCGAGCACTCCAGCACCGCGGAGAACTGCGGCCGCCCCACCGCGGTCATCATCCGCGTGGTGCACATGGCGCCCGGCCCCACGCCGACCTTCACGATGTCGGCCCCGGCCTCGACCAGGTCCCGGGTGCCCTCGGCGGTGACCACGTTCCCGGCCACCAGTGGCACCGACGGGTTCAGCCCGCGCACCTTGCGCAGCGCCGCGAGCATCTTCTCCTGGTGGCCGTGGGCGGTGTCGATGACCAGGGTGTCCACCCCGGCCTCCAACAGCTCCGCCGCGCGTCCGGCCACGTCGCCGTTGATGCCCACGGCCGCGGCGATCCGCAGGTCGCCGTCGTGGTCCACGGCCGGGTCGTACAGGGTGGCGCGCAGCGCGCCGGTGCGGGTGAGCACGCCCACCAGGGCGCCCTCGGCGTCCACCACCGGCGCCAGCCGGTGCCGGAAGTCGTGCAGGGTCTGGAAGGCCTCCTTGGGCTCGGTCCCCTCGCGGACCGTGAGCACGTCCCCCGACATCACCTCGTGCAGCTGGGTGAAGCGGTCCTGGCCGACGCAGTCGGCGTCGGTGACCACGCCCAGCGGGCGGCGGTCGCCGTCGATGACGATGACGGCGTTGTGCGCCCGCTTGGGCAGCAGGTTGAGGGCGTCGCCGATGGTGTCGGCCGGCCCCAGGGTGATCGGGGTGTCATGGACCAGGTTGCGCCGCTTGGTCCAGGTGATCACATCGGTCACCACGTCGATCGGGATGTCCTGCGGGATCACCGTGACGCCGCCGCGGCGGGCCACCGTCTCGGCCATCCGCCGCCCGGCGACCGCGGTCATGTTCGCGACTACGATGGGGATCGTCGTCCCCGTCCCGTCGCCGGTGGACAGGTCCACGCCCAGCCGCGAGCCCACCGCGGACCGCCGGGGGACCATGAACACGTCGCTGTAGGTCAGGTCATGCTGGGGTACCTGGTCGTTCAGAAAGCGCACGCCACTACCTCGGTCGATGCTGTCCGGGGCCGACCGGTCGGGTCACTGCCCGGCCGAATCCCGTCTTACTTGTCAATTATGACCGCGCCGATTGGAAGACCCGACACCGCGTCTGGGATGATCTTCCGGCCCGAACCGACCTCCCCTCCCGCAGGCGCCCTCCCGCAGGGGAATCCTCCGCCGCGGACGGACCGCCGCCGGAGCCGACACGCGGCGCCGGGGGAGGCCCGCAGGAGAAGAGATGACGACCTTTACCCTCGCCGACGTCCGCGAGCGGACCTATAAGAGCCGCGACGCCTGGTGGACCGTCTTCCTGGTGGACCCGCTCGCCTCCCGCCTGGTGGTGTGGACCGCCAACCGCACGGCCATCACCCCCAACCAGATCACCTTCGGCGCGGGTGTGCTGGGCGCGGGGTCGGCGGTGGCCTTCGCGATGGGGTCCTGGCCGTGGCTGGTGCTCGGCGCGGTACTGTTCCACCTGAGCTTCGTCCTCGACTGCATGGACGGCAAGATCGCACGGCTGAAGGGGACCGGGTCGGTCTTCGGCGCCTGGGTCGACTTCGTCTTCGACCGTATCCGCTTCTTCGGCTGCATGATGGCGCTGCTCGTCGGCCAGTGGGCGGTCACCGGGCAGGCCGTCTACCTGATCCTGGCGCCGGTCGCCGTCTTCGTCGACCTGCTGCGCTACCTGAACGGCGCCCAGGTCGCCAAGACCCGGCAGAGCATGCGGGAGAAGCTGCGCGAGGCCGCCGCCGGGGGCGAGGTCGACGCCTCCGTGGCCGACCCGGAGTGCACCGAGCCCGCCGTCGGCGCCGCCCCCGAGGCCGAGGGGGAGGAGGGCGCCGAGCGGGTCGTCTTCATGGAGGAGGCGCTGCGCGAGGACCCCTCCCTGGACCGTGAGCAGGTCTACGCCCGCGCCAAGGCCGAGGGCCTGCGGGTGGTCGACGTGCACGCCGGGTTCAGCGACCGGATGGGCTGGTACGAGCGCCTGCGGCGGTGGCTGCTGCGCAGCCGCGTGCGGCCGCACCTGTTCAGCGGCATCGAGTTCGAGATGTTCGTGTGCGTGGTGGCGCCGCTGACCGCCGTGCTCGCGGCGGTGTGGCCGGGCACCACGCTCATCGTTCCGGTGACGGTGCTGTCCTGCGCGGGGCTGCTCGCCTTCGAGTCCGCCATCGTCTACAAGCTGTGGATGGCCACCCGCGACTTCACCCGGGAGCTGTCCCGGCTGCAGGGGCGGGCCTGACGCGCGAGGGGGCCTGAAAAGAGGGCCTGAGACGAGACCTGAGACGAGACCTGAGACGAGGACGTGAGGAAGGGGCGGGGCCGATCGGCCCCGCCCCTTCCCCGTGTTCCTCCTCAGCGTCCCCCGGGGAGAGGCAGCGCCGGGGTCGGCCGTTCCTCACGGTCGCGCCGCAGGACCCAGTCGAGCTTCGGTTCGACCAGCCAGCCGGTCGCCTTGCGCATCCACGCCGACATCAGCACGAACGTCAGCCCCAGCCCCAGCAGGCCGGTGGCGGCGAACGCGCCGAGCCCGCCCAGCGTCCCGTTGGCCCAGTCGTAGTAGCCGAACCCTTCGGCGATCCGGATGACCAGCCCGTGCAGCAAGAACGCGTACATGGTCAGCGCGCCGTAGCGGGTGAACCACGTCTTCGCCCGCGGGGTCAGCGACAGCACCGCGATGGTCAGCGAGAACGCCAGCGCCATGAACAGGATCCGGCCGGGGATGCCCACCGGCAGCAGCTCCATGTCCCGGTCGGCCAGGCTCTCCCGCCAGTAGATCCACTCGCGGCTGAGCTGCTCCAGGTAGAGGTAGCTCATCGCGGCGGTCACCACCAGGACCCCCGCCGACCAGGCCCGCACCCAGCCCGACGTGAGCAGGTCCAGGTGGCGCTGCTCCATCAGCAGTCCGGCCACGAAGAACGGCAGCAGGCTCACGATGCGCGACATGCCCAGGATGTCGCCGGTGGCCACCAGGCCCCCGGCCAGCGACACGGCCACCGCCACCGCCATCGGGTAGCGGATCCGCTTCCACAGCGGCACCGTCAGCCGCCACACGAACAGCGCCGCGAGGAACCAGGTCAGCCAGAGCGGCTCCAGCGGGCCGTCGGGCAGCTTGCGGTCGACCGACAGCGACTGCAGCGCGTAGACGCCCCAGAAGATGAGGTAGGGCGCGGCGACCGTGGTCAGCAGCTTGTCGATGCGCCGCCCCGAACCGTCCTGGGACTTCGACAGGTACCCGCTGATCAGCACGAACGCGGGCATGTGGAAGAGATAGACCCAGAAGTAGACGGCCTCGGCGATGCGCGTCTCGGTCGTCGGTTCGATCGCGTGCCCCACCACGACCAGCACGATCAGCAGGAACTTGGCGTTGTCCAGCAGGGCGTCGCGCTTGGCCGGTGCGGGGCGCCGCTGCGCCGCCGGGCCCGTGCCGCCTGCGGCGGCCGGGGCTGGGGTCTCGTCGGGGAGTCGGGTCGTCGAGGCCACGGGGTCTCCGGGTCACCTTCTCGGGGCGTGGGAGTCGTCGGGACGGCCGCCCGCGCGGGGGGTGCGGCCGGGCTCCACGGCGCGGCCGGACGCCGCGGGCGGTGAAGCTGAGAATCCTGGGAGAACTCTGAGCAGGCACCATACCCGCCGTGGGGCGGGAACGGCCATACCCGGGGGTGCGCGGCCGTGTGCAGGGGAGAGTAATTCCAGGTCATGGCCGCCTGCAAGAGCCCGCGAAGGCACCTTGTTCCCGGCGGCCGATAACGTGACGATAACACTCGGCCGCCCCGGCCGCACCCGAACCTGGGCGATCTCACATGATCGGCGCGCCCCGGGGGCGGGCCGCGGAACCGACCCCGCGTTTGAGTTCCCCCGGGCCGGACGAGAGAATCGGCGGGCGGGCGAGGTGCCGGTGACCTGTGCCGTCCACCGCCGGTCCGCGGATCACGGAAACGGAAGGCGGTGGAGCACGTGCCGCAGGCTGTCGAACCCACCCGCGCCGCCCAGCACGGCGGCGCCGTCATGCGCCTCGTCGACGAGGTCTTCCCCCCGGTGGAGGGCTTCTACGTCGACCTGCACAAGAACCCCGAGCTGAGCCACCAGGAGTTCCGCACGGCCAGCGCCGTCGCCGAATGGCTGCGCACCGCCGGATACGAGGTGCACACCGGCGTCGGCGGGACGGGCGTGGTCGGACTGCTGCGCAACGGCGACGGGCCCACCGTCATGCTGCGCGCCGACATGGACGCCCTGCCCGTCGAGGAGAAGACCGGGCTGCCCTACGCCAGCACCGCCCGGGGCACCGACACCGACGGCTCCGACGTGCCGGTGATGCACGCCTGCGGGCACGACGTGCACACCGCCTGCCTGGTCGGCGCCGCCGACCTGCTGGCCCAGGCGCGGGACCGCTGGCACGGCACCCTGATGGTGGTCGCCCAGCCCGCCGAGGAGCACATGGACGGCGCCGCCGGGATGCTCCGCGACGGCCTCTACACCCGCTTCGGCCGTCCGGACGTCGTGCTCGGCCAGCACGTGGGGCCGCAGCCCGCCGGGATGGTCAGCCACCGGCCCGGGGTCATCCTGGCCGCCGGCGCGGTGCTGCGGGTGCGGGTGCACGGGGTCGGCGGGCACGCCTCCCGGCCGCACACCACGGTCGACCCGGTGGTCATCGCGGCCAACATCGTCACCCGGCTGCAGACCGTGGTGGCCCGGGAGATCAGCCCGGGGGAGATGGCCGTGGCCACCGTCGGCGTGCTGCGCGCCGGGACCAGGGCCAACATCATCCCGGACGAGGCCTACCTGGAGATCAACACCCGGGCGCTCAATGACGCGGTCGCCGAGCAGCTCCACGAGGCGATCCGGCGCATCGCCAAGGCGGAGGCGGCCGCCTCCGGCGCCCCGCGCGAGCCCGACGTGGAGGTCGCGCTGCGGGCCGAGCTCACCGACAACGACCCCGAGCACACCGCCGAGGTGATGGCCGCCCACCGCGCCTACTTCGGCGAGGACTACGTCCTGGAGATGCCCGAGCCGTTCACCGGCAGCGAGGACGTGGGCGAGTTCGGGCTCCCGGGCGACCCGCAGCCGGTGCCGTACGTCTTCTGGTTCATCGGCGGCACTCCGCACGACGTGTGGGAGCAGGCGCCGGGGCAGACGCCCTACGAGAAGCTGTCGGCGTTGCCCAGCAACCACTCGCCCTTCTTCGCGCCCGACCGCGAGCCCACGCTGCGCGCGGGGCTGGCCTCGCTCACCGTGGCGGCCCTGACCTACCTGGGGAACGGGACCGACGTCCAGGCGGCGCCGACCGGGGCCCAGACCCCGATGTACGCCGACGCCCCGCCGATGGCGCCGCCGATGGCGCCCACCGCGCCGGCGGAGGAGGCCCCGGTCTCCACTCAGCAGGCCGACATGGACGCGCTGCTCGCCATGGGCGAGTCCGCGCCCGGCGAGCCCGCGCCCCGCGGCGACGAGCAGTGGGACCTCGGGGCGGAGCCCACCCCGCCCCCCCCCCCCCCCGCACCGCCGGGGCCCGAGGGCTACCCGCCGGACCCGTACGCGCCCCCGGCGGAGCCCTACGCCGAGCCCTACGCCGACCCGTTCGGTGCCCCGCCGCAGGGCGTCCCGCAGGCCCCGCCGCCTCAGGGCCCGCCGATGGCCGCCCCGCCCCCGCAGGGGCCCCCGGTCGCCGCTCCGCCGCCGTCGGGTCCGGCCGTGTCGGCGCCGCCGCCCAGCGGTGAGCCCTTCGGCGACGCACCGCCGCCCACGGGCGACCCGTACCGTGAGCCCGACCCGTACCGGGACCCGCAGGACGGTGACGGCCGTGACGGCGGCTACGAGGATCCGCCGCAGCGCTTCTAGCCCCTTTCACGCTTCTTGCGGGTTGCCCCGCCTATCCGCGCGGACACAGGGCGGGCGCGGCTCGCGCACCCAGAATGGGGGCATGGCCAAGCGGTGGTTGTGGGGGGACCGGCGGCACGCCCGTGAACTACGGCACCCCTGGGAGAACATGCTCCTGGGGTTGTGCGTCTCGGTGACGGTGCTGGCGGTGGTCGGTGCCATCACGCGCGCGCTCGGGGGTGACACCGGCGAGCCGCTGATGCTGCTGGCGATCCCGGCGTTCGTGTTCTTCGCGCGCGGGCAGCTCTACGCCAAGCAGCGCGTGAACGGGGTGCAGATCACCGAGGACCAGTTCCCCGAGGCGCACCGGATGGTGCGGGAGGCGGCGCAGGCGTTCGGGATGGACAAGGTGCCCGACGCCTACGTGGTGCTGGGCAACGGGCAGATCAACGCCTTCGCCTCGGGGCACGGGTTCCGCCGGTACGTGGCGGTCCACAGTGACCTGTTCGAGATCGGGGGCCGCCTGTCGGACTCCGACGCCCTGCGGTTCGTGATCGGCCACGAGGTCGGGCACATCGCGGCGGGGCACGGGTCGTTCTGGCGGCAGTTCGGCGTCTCGGTGGCCAACGTGATCCCCGGCATCGGGGCGACGCTGAACCGTGCGCAGGAGTACACGGCGGACAACCACGCCTACCGGTTCTGCCCGGAGGGCATGTACGGCCTGCGGGTGCTGGCGGCGGGCAAGTACCTGTACGGGTCCGTCGACTTCGACGCCATCGCGGCCCGGGGGAACACGGACAACGGCCTGTTCGTGATGCTGGTGAACTTCCTGTCCACGCACCCGGTGAACACCTGGCGGTTCCAGGCCCTGGCCGACCGCTCCCGCCCCGGACGGGTGTTCTGAGGGGGATCCGAGGGGGAGCGGCGGCCCCGGGCCGGGTCACCTTCCCGCCAGGAAGTCCTCGAATGCGGGGCCGGCGAGGGCGTTGTCCGGGACGAGGTTGCCACCGGCGCGGAAGCCGCGCATGGTCGTGCCGGGGAGCGGGACTGACACCACGGGGCGGGCGCGGTAGGCGCGCGCGAGGTCGGCCATGGTGCGGATCTCGGGGCCGCCGAGGTCGGGCACGCGCCCGGATTCGCCTTCCTCGGCGAGGTCGGCCATGCGCTCGGCTACGACTCGCACGTCGACCGGCTGGAACCGCACGCCGGAGAGCACCGCGGTGACCGGCAGCGCGCGCTGCGCGGAGAAGAAGCGGGCGATCAGGTCGTGGAACTGGGTGGTGCGCAGGATGGTCCAGGGCAGGCCGGAGTTCTTCACCACGTGCTCGGTCGCCAGCTTCGCGCGGTAGTAGGACAGCGGGATCACGTCGATGCCCGCGATCGAGATGTAGAGCAGGTGCGGCTTGGCGCCCCCGCGGCGGGCGGCCTCGGCCAGGAGCCGCGTGGTGCGCACGTCGTCACGGCCCAGCGTGGTGGCGCAGTGGACGATGGTGTCGGCACCGGACACGGCCTCGGCGACCCCGGCCCCGGTCCGAAGGTCGCCGACGTACCTCTCCGCGTCCCCGGAGGGGCCGGGCCGTCGGCTCAGGACCCGCACCTCCCGCCCCGGAGCGAGAAGCCGCCGCACGACCGCCTTGCCGAGTGTCCCCGTACCACCGGTGATGAGAATCGTCTCCATGCCCTCAGGACAAGGCGGAACCCGAGGGTGTGACAACCACCGCCCCGCCCCTGGTGTCGAGGCCGACGACGGGGGTCACCGCAGGGGTTCGAGGACCGGGGCGCCGATGTCCAGGGCCGTCCCGTACAGGCGCGCCACCGGCAGGCGGATCACCAGGCGGCGCTCGGCCACCAGCCGTTCCAGGAAGGCCTGCTCTCCCTCGGGGCGCTCCTCTTCGGGGACCATCGCGAGCAGCTCCCTGCCGACGGCGTCACCGGGGGTGCGGGTCGTGTCCGACGGCTCGGCGTCGCCCTCGGCGACCGCGAACGTCCACACGTCCCCGCCCAGGACGTGCAGTGCGGCCCGGGGGTCGGCCGTGATGTGGCGGACCTTCAGCCGGTCGGCGGTGGTGGAGAAGCGCACCATCCGCGCCTCGGGGTCCCAGGTGTAGACCATGGTCGACAGGTGCGGGTGCCCGCTCCGCTTGACGGTCGCGAGCGTGCCGAACCGCTGCCCCGACAGGAGGTCGGACAGCTCGTCGTCGGACAGGGACCGGGGGGTCGGGCGATCACTCATGGCCACGCCAACACCGGCTTCCGGGCGGGAATTCCGGCTCGGGCGCGGATCCGCCGCGCGGACGGGGCGGCGGCCGCCGCCCCGTCGCGGGCTCAGTCGCGGCGGGTCACGGGTTGGGGGCCCGCGATGGGCCCTCCTGGCCCGGGAACCTGCGCGGTGTCTCGTTGTCGGGCGCGGTGGCGGGGCAGATGGACATGGTTGCCCTCGGCTTTCGCTGGGGTCGATCGCTCAGGGATGAAGGCGCCTCCATGAAGATGTGACGCGCCGCGCCCCGCTTTGGTCGTGGCCGTGACCGGACAGCACGCCGGAGCAGGCGGTCATGACCTCCGTCATGTCACCGCGGACATGCCGTGCGGGGCGGAACGGTGGCCGTGATCGTGACTCCGGGAGGATGTGCCCTGGTCACGCGCGCTTCTAATGTTCGGCCCCTGGCCCCCGGAGCGCAGCCGGGCGGCACGGGGCACGATCGAGGGGGAGAGCGATGCGGGAGTCTTCCGGACCCGGTCTCCGGTTTCCATGCGCCGGTGCGGCCTGCGCGGCCGCCGGCCTCGTGGCGATGGCCGCGGTGAGCTGGGCGGCCTGGGGGAGGATCCCGGAGACCCAGGCGCCGCGCTGGATCCCCGTCGCCCTTCTCCCGTCCCTCCACCTGCTCGTGTCCGCATCGGTGGTGGCGGCGGCCCCGCTGGGGCAGGTGATCGAGCGCCGTACCGGCGGAGGGTTCGCAGGCGCCGACTCCCGGCGCGCCGCGGGCCTCGATGCGGTCCTGGCGCTTCTATCGCTGATCTTCCTGGCGGTGCATGCGGTCGTGATCGCGGTGGGGACCGGGACCGAAATCGCGGTGGGACCGGTTGCGGCGGCCCTGTGCGGTGCGGTCCTCGGGGCGACCGGGCTCGCCCTGCCGCTCATCGCGGACGGGATGCGGGTGTCGGGAGCCCTGGTGCCGGTGCGGATCTGCGAAGAATGGAAGAGGTCGCACGTGCTTGGAGGACGGGTCATGGTGGCCACGGGCACGCTGCTCACGGTTTCGGCTCCCGTGCTCCCAGCCGTCGTCCAGGGGCGGGCCGCCCTGTTCGCGACGGTGGCGGTCGCGGTCGTAGCGGCGACATCGGCACCTTTCGCCGCGATGGCCGTGCGGACGGCGATGGCGGTGCGCGGGTAGCGCACGCAGGGCCGCGCCGAGGGGACGGGGCGGGCGGTGGGAAGCGCGGCGCTCCCGGCGTCCGCCCGCCGCGGCCCCTCAGCCCTCCGCCGCGACCTCCTCGCGGAACTTGCGGGCCAGGTTCGCCGGGAGCGGTTCGTGGCGCAGGTAGCGGCGGCTGAACGACCCGGTGCCGTGCGCCACCGACCGCAGGTCGACCGCGTAGCGCACCGTCTCCAGCTCCGGCACCTCCGCCTTGACCAGGGTCCGGCCGCCCTCCACCGGCTCGGTGCCCACCACCCGGCCGCGCCGCGCCGCCAGGTCGCTCATCACCGCGCCCACGTAGGCGTCGTCCACCAGCACCGACAGCTCGTCCACCGGCTCCAGCATGGCGGTGTCGCCGTGCTCGGCCGCGTCCCGCAGCGCCAGCCGCCCCGCCTTCTGGAACGCCATGTCGGAGGAGTCCACCGAGTGCGCCTTGCCGTCGTAGAGCGTCACCCGCAGGTCCACCAGCGGGAACCCGGTGCGCCCCCCGCTCTCCATCTGCGCCCGCACGCCCTTCTCCACCGACGGGATGAACTGGCGCGGCACCACCCCGCCGACGATCTTGTCGACGAACTCCAGGCCCGCCCCCGACGGCAGCGGCTCCACCGTGATCCGGCAGATGCCGTACTCGCCGTGCCCTCCGCTCTGCTTGACGTTGCGCCCCAGCCCCTGCGCCGGGACGGTGAAGGTCTCCCGCAGCGGGATGCGCACCTCGCCGGTCTCCACCTCCACCCCGTACCGGGACCTCAGCCGGTCCAGGGCCACGTCCAGGTGCGCCTCGCCGGTGCACCACAGCACCATCTGCCGGGTCTCGGCGTTCACCTCCACCTTGAGCGAGGCGTCCTCGGCGGACAGCTTCGCCACCGCCTGCGCCAGCCGGTCCTCGTCGGACTTGGCGGCCGCGCGCAGCGCCACCGGCAGCAGCGGCTCCGGGAACGACCAGGGCCGCACCGTCATCGGGCGGTCCCGCCCCGAGAGCGTGTCCCCGGTCTCGGCCGCCGACAGCTTCGCCACCGCGCAGATGTCGCCCGCCACCGCCTTGCCCGCCGGGAGCAGCCGCCGCCCCATCGGCACCGACAGCGCGCCCACCCGCTCCTCGGCGTCCCGGTCGGGGCGGCCGCGGTCCTCGGGGCTGCGGCCGGACACGTGCACCGACTCGTCCGGGCGGAGCGTCCCGGAGAACACCCGCACCAGGCTGACGTGGCCCACATAGGGGTCGCTGACGGTCTGCAGCACCTGCGCGAGCAGCGGCCCGCCGGGGTCGCACTCCAGGCCCTCCACCGGGCGCCCCGACGGGTCCTCCGTCTCGGGCACGGGGCGCTCGACGGGCGAGGGCGTCGACTTGGGCAGCTCCTCCAGCAGCTCGGCCACGCCCGGCCCGTGCACCGGCGAGACCGGCAGCACCGGGTGCAGCCCGCCGCGCGCCACCGCCGTCTCCAGCGAGGCGACCAGGCGGTCCGGGTCGAGCTCGCCGCCCTCCATGTAGGCCTCCATGAGGACCTCGTCCTCGCTCTCCTGGATGACCTCCTCGATGAGCCCGTTGCGCAGCTCCTCCGCGCGCTCGGCGACGTGCCCGGGGATCGGGCCGCCGACCGCGCCCGGGCGCGGCGCGTCGGGCCCGTAGTCGAAGTACCGCCGGGACAGCAGCCCCACCAGGCCGGTCAGCGTGCGGTCGTCGCCCTCGCCGGTGTAGACGGGCAGGTAGGCGGGGGTCACCCCGGCGCCCAGCTCGCTGCGGAACGCCTCGACGGTGGCGGCCACGTCGGCGCGCGGGTGGTCGACCCGGGTCAGGGCGACCGCGCGCGGCATCCCGGCGGCGGCGCACTCCTCCCACAGCAGCCGGGTGCGCGGGTCCACCCCGTCCAGGGCCGAGAGGGTGAACAGGGCGGCGTCGGCGGCGCGCAGCCCCGCCCGCAGCTCACCGAGGAAGTCGGCGTAGCCGGGGGTGTCCACCAGGGTGATCTTCAGGCCGCCGGCCGACAGCGGGGCGGTGCTCAGCCCCACCGACCGCTTCTGCCGGACCGCCGCCTCGTCGTGGTCGCCGACGGTGGTGCCGTCCTCCACCCGGCCGCGGCGGTCGGTCGCCCCGGCGGCGTGCAGCAGGGCCTCCATCAGCGTCGTCTTGCCCGCCCCGCTCGGGCCGACCAGCACGACGTTGCGGATGTCCGCGGGCCGGTCGGCCTCGGGTGCCCTGCCGGTGGTCGCCGGTCCGGATTTGTCCGCCATGCTTCCCGCCTTCTCTCGCCCATCGGGTGTGATCCAGGACACTTCCCACCGTCGCCCGAGCGGCCCCGTATCACAAGGGGGTGTCGGCGCGTCGAACCGGGGGTGTCGCCGGGGTGTGCACGGGGACGGGCGGAGACGGGCGGAAAGTTCCGGAATGTGCCGCCCGGGGGCGCGCATCTCCTAGGCTGAGCTCCGTGCCGTGGTCCGAGAGCATTCCTCAGTTCAGTCTCGCCGGGACGGTCCTGGCGGTCGTCCTGCTGGTGTACGCGGCGGTCGGCGAGCCCGTGCTCGGCCGCTTCGCCTACCGGAGGGTCTCCGCCTCCCGTGAGCGGGACCCGCGCGCCCTCGTCCGCTTCTACGGGCTGACCCTCGGGATCCAGTGGGCCTGGGCGGGCGTCATCGCCGCCGCCGTCCTGCTGTCCCCCGGGGTGGCCTGGGGCGACCTGGGCCTGCGCGCCCCCTCGGCGTGGGGACCGCTGGTGGCTGCCGGGCTGGGATTCGCCCTGGCGCTGGCGGTGATCTGGGTGCTCTCCCGGGCCTCCCGGAGCGGGCGCCCCGGGCCCGCCCTGGCCCCGTCGCCCGAGCCGGGCGGCGACGTCATCGCGGGCCTGGCCCCGCAGACCCGCGGGGAGCGGCGCATGGCCGCCGCTCTGGCCGTCACCGCGGGCGTGTGCGAGGAGCTGCTCTACCGCGGCCTCCTCACGGTGCTCGGCGTCTCCGTCGGCCTGCCGGTCTGGGCGGCCGCCGTGCTGTCGTGCGCGCTCTTCGCGCTGGCCCACCTGTACCAGGGGTGGTGGGGCCTGGTGGGCCCGGGCGTGCTGGGGGCCCTGCTGACGGTGCTGTACCTGGGGACCGGGAGCCTGCTCTTCCCGATCCTGCTGCACGTCGCCGTGGAGGCCCGGTCGCTGCTGTTCACCGGGCGCGGCAGGCGCCACGCGGGCCGCCGCGGCGGGCACCGCGGAAGGAAGGGGCCCGCCGGCGCCGCTCCCGAGGAGGAGCCGTACGAGCCGGAAGGGCGTGAGCGGTATCACGAGCCCTACCACGCCCCTGGGCCTGCGACGCCGCCCGCGCCGATGCCGGGCCCGCCGCCCGCGCCGATGCCGGGCCCGCCGCCAGGACCCCAGGGGCCGCAGGCACCGCCCTACCGCCCCGGCGACGGCGGGTGGCCGCCCCGCTAGCCTCCCCCGGCGCCGGTGGGGCACGCCCTCCCCCCCCCCCCCGGGACACAGGCACCCACGACCGCCGATCCCCGGACCGGTCGGGCACGATGGTGGGGTGACCGACGCACCGCTGCGAACCGCCTTCCTGAACCTGCCCGAACGCCGCATGCTCACCGCGTCCGACGGCGTGCCCATCGACACGGTCCTGCTGCGCGGCGCCCCCGGCCGCACGGCCGCCGTCGTGGTCGCCAACGGCTTCACCGGGACCTGGCGCAGCCCCGACACCCGGATGATCGCCCAGCGCCTGCTGGCCGCCGGGGACGTGCTGCTCTTCGACTTCCGCGGGCACTACGGCTCCGGCGGCCTGTCCACCGTGGGCAACGAGGAGGTCCGCGACCTGGAGGCCGCCGTCGCCCACCTGCGCGGCCTGGGGTACACCGACATCGCCACCGTCGGCTTCTCCATGGGCGCGGCCGTGGTGGTGCGGCACGCGGGCCTGCACGGGGGCGTCGGCGCCGCCGTGTCGGTCAGCGGCCCGAGCCGCTGGTACTACCGGGGCTCGCGGCGGATGCGGCTGCTGCACTTCGGGGTCGAGCGCACCGCCGGACGCTTCTTCCTGCGGGCGGCCCGGCGGGTGCGGGTGACCGACCGGCACTGGGACCCGGTCCCGCCCGACCCCACCGAGATGGCCGCGCACGTGGCCCCGGCGCCGCTCCTGGTGGTGCACGGCGACGCCGACGCGTACTTCCCCCTGGAGCACGCCCGGCGCCTGCACGAGGCCGCCGACGGCGGCGGCGAGCTGTGGATCGAGCGGGGGATGGGCCACGCCGAGCGCGCGATGACCTCCGAGCGCGCGCAGCGCGTCGCCGACTGGATCGCGGCCAACCGGGTCCCCGCACCGGCCCCGCGCGTGCACGGATGAGTACCATCATCGGATGAATTCCCTCGCCGCGGCCCCCGGAGGGGCGCGCACCGGCCTGCGCGGACGGCCCTTCCGGCTGCTGATGGCCGCCACGGTCGCCAGCTTCACCGGCTACGTCCTGATGCTGCCCCTCGTCCCGCTGTGGGCGGTGCGGCACGGCGCCTCCGAGGCCGGGGCGGGGGCCGCCACCGCGGTGTTCATGGGGGCCACCGTCGCCGTCCAGCTCTTCATGCCCTGGCTGCTGGGCCGGGCCGGGGGCTACCGGTGGACCTTCCCGGTCGGCGCCCTGCTCATCGCCCTGCCCACGCCGCTGCTGCTGCTCAGCGGCGACCTGGGCCCGGTGCTCGCGGTCAGCGCCGTGCGCGGCGCCGGGTTCGGCCTGTTCAGCGTGGCCGGGGCCGCCCTGTCGGCGCGGCTGGTGGAGCCGCGCGAGATCGGCCGCGCCGCCGGGTACTACGGGCTGGCGGTCGGCGTGCCCAATGTGGTCTTCCTCTCCACCGGCGTCGGCGTCGCCCTCCAGGTCGGCTTCGCCCCCGCCTTCTGGACCGCGACCCTGCTGCCGCTGCTGGGCGCCGCCGCCTCGGCCTTCATCGGCCCGGGCCGCGTGGCCGGGGGAGGGGCCGCCGCGCCGGCCGCGCCCGCGCCCCCGCGCCGGGAGCAGGCCGCGGCGATGGCGGTGCCGCTGGCGCTGATGCTCGCCGCCGCGGCCGCGGCCGCCGGGTTCCTCACCTTCCTGTCCATCCCCTTGGAGCGCCTGCCCTGGGCGGCCGCGGCGGCGCTGCTGGGATACGGGGCCGGGTCGGTGGTGCTGCGCTGGGCCGCCGGGGCGGCCAGCGACCGCTGGGGGCGCCCGGCCCTGCTGGTGCCGGGGATGGCCGCCTCCGCCGCCGGCGCCGCCCTCACCGGGTGGGCGCTGTGGAGCCCGGCCCCCGACGGTGCCGCCGCCTGGATCGCCGTGGCCGGTGCGACGCTCTTCGGCGCCGGGTTCGGCGCGGCGCAGAACGACACCATCACCGTCATGTTCCGGCGCGGTGGGCCCAGCTCCTACGGCACCGCCAGCGCCGCGTGGAACATCGGCTTCGACGGCGGCACCGGCGTCGGCGCCGTCGCCCTCGGCTGGGCGTTCGGCGCCGCCGGGTACGGCCCGGCCTTCCTCGGCGCCGCGGCGGTGGTGCTGGCCGCCGTGCCCGCCGCCGCGCTCACCGCCCGGCCCCGCGCGTGAGAAGGCCCTCCCCGCGCGGTGCGCGGGGAGGGCCGAGGGCCGGCCACGGGCCTCAGAACGACGAGATGTGCACGTGGTCGTAGTGGTTCTGGGTGGGGCTGCCGCGGTCCTCCATCTGCTTCCACCCGGCGCCCGGGTTGCGGGAGTCCCAGATGCGCTGCTCCCAGATGATGTACTTCACGCCCAGCCGGTCCGCGTTGCTCTTGGCGTAGTCGGCGACGTTCTGCCCGATCTGCTGGTTCTGCCCGCTCGGCATGGACCCGCCCGCGCTCATCATGAAGTCGCACGCCTGGCCGGTGCCGTGGTCGTCGGCGCTGTTGCGCACGCACCCCACCTCGTAGGGGAGGGAGAAGTTGGCGATGATCTCGTCGCGGATCGCCGCCATGCGCGGGGTGGCGCCGTCGAAGCCCCAGCCCTTCAGGCGCTCGGGGACCGGCCCGCCGCCGGTGCCGCCACCGCCGCCGGAGCCGCCCTCCTCGGGCGGCTCGGGGACCTGTTCGGCCTCGTAGCGCTCGATGCGCTCCTTGATCTCGTCCTTCTTGTCCTTGAGCTCGTCGACGATCTCCTTGGCCTCGTCGAACTCGGCGTCCGCCTGCTCGGAGGCCTCCTCGAGCTCGGCCTTGGAGTCGGTGAGGGCCAGCAGCCGCTCGCCGTTGTTGTGCGACACCTGCCCGGCCATGGCGGCCTTGCCGAGGGTCTGCTCGGGGTCGCCGCTGAGCACGACCTCCATGGCGGGGTCGATCCCGCTGCCCTTGTACTGGGCGGCGGCGAGCTCGGTGACGTTCCCGCGGGCCGTCTCGTACTGCTCCTCGACCTTCTCCAGCAGCTTCTGGGCCTTCTCGGCCTCGGCCTTGGCCTCGTCGTAGACGACGAGTTCGCCGTCGAGCTCCTCCTCCAGGCCCTCGGCCTCGGCGTTGAGCTCGTCCAGGCTGGGCTCGTCGTCGTCGGCGTAGGCCGAGGGGGCCGTCAGCAGGAGGGCTGCCGAGGCGGCGGCGCCGATGATCGTGGCGCCCGCGCGGACACGGGTCGAGCGTCTATGGATTCTCACTTCAGGGATCTCCGTCGGGGAGGGGCTGCGTCCGGCCCCACCGGGGCGCTCAGCGGGAGGGGCGGCTGAGGCCAGGGGGCCGCGCGATGCTGCGCCACACCATACGTGATCCCGTCGTTATCCGCCTAGTGGGCCGGTCCGGTGCCGCCGAAGGCGCTCGGGAGCGCGGAGGGGGCGGGGGCCTCAGCGGGGAGGAACCAGTCCGAGCGGCGCACCTCGCGCAAGGCCTGCCGCCGGGCCTCCTTGTCCAGCCGGTCCAGGTAGACGATCCCGTCGAGGTGGTCGGTCTCGTGCTGCAGGGCGCGCGCCATCAGCCCCGACCCGCTCACCTCCACCGGCTCGTTGCGCAGGTCCACTCCGCGCACGGTGGCGTGCATCGCCCGGCGTGTGGGGAACCACAGGCCCGGCACCGAGAGGCAGCCCTCCTCGTCGTCCTGGACCTCCTCGGACAGCTCCGTGATCTCGGGGTTGATCACGTAGCCGGTCCTGCCGTCCACGCGGTAGCTGAACACCCGCAGCCCCACGCCGATCTGCGGCGCGGCCACCCCGGCGTGCCCGGGTTCGTCCACGGTGTCCAGCAGGTCGCCGACCAGCTTGCGGGTGTGGTCGTCGAACCGTGTGACCGGGGCGGTCGGGGAGACGAGGACGGGGTCGCCGAAGCGGACGATGGGGCGCTTGCTCATGCCCCAAGCCTATTGCCCCGGAGGGACGGGAGGTCCGGGAACGGGCGGTCTCAGGCGGCCGAGGGCTCCAGGGCGTCGTCGAGGACCATCTCGATGTAGTCCAGGGCGGCGCGGCGGCGCTCCAGCGCGTTCTCGAACAGCGGGGGCAGCTCGCTGCCGCGCCGCACGCGGAGGCACTCGTTGACGATCTTGTGCCAGCGTTCCGGGAAGGCGTGCAGGGCGTACGCCCCGGCGCCGGACTTGGACGTGATCTCGCTGGTGCGCAGGGTGAAGTGCAGCCGCGAGACGCTCAGCACGCTCCACGACGGGGCCAGCGACCCCAGTGCGGCCAGGCCGCGCGGGGTGAGCAGCCGCCCGGCCTTGGCGCGCCAGCGGCGCCACTGCTCCTCCAGGTTGCCCAGGGACCAGGCGCGCAGGCTGCCGGTCTGGTCGCACACGGCCAGCTCCACCGGCGCCGGTCCGCGCACGGCCACCCCGCGCTCGGCGAGCACGTGCCAGGTGACCGGGTTGACCTCGGCCCGGGTGGCGGAGCGGAACCGGCCGCCGACCACGGCCGGGACCGGGCCGCAGGCGGCCGGGTCGCGGGTCAGGTCGTCCCAGGTGAGGTGGACGCCGTTGAACTGCGGGCGGTGCACGCGGGCCCGGGTGGCCCCGTGGGCGCGGCGCAGCGCGGCCCGCTCGTCCGGGGTGGGCGCCTGGTCGGTGACGACCACGAAGTCCACGTCGCTGGTGTGCGGCCGAAAGTCCCCGAGCGCCACCGACCCGGTCAGGTAGAGCCCGCGGACCAGCCCGGGCGCCTCGGCGTCCGCGTTCCGCAGGAACTCATCGGCCAGCGCCTGCACACGCGGGTGGATCATTGCGGGGCACTCCAGATCTGCTCGGGGCGGGGGAGGGGCGGCCGTGCGGAGGGGGCGTGCCGCGTCCCTCCACGTCACGGCACCAAGTCTGAGCGGCGCGGGCGGCGATGGCAAGTGATCGCGCCGCATCAGCGTCCTGTCTCCCCACGTCAGGAGGTGTGCGGCTGTGGAGACAAGGTGGTGCGCTCCCCCTTGACGAGCCGCTCGCGGACATGCTACAGGCAGCATTCGCGGGATTGCAGATGGGAAATTCGGCCGCGACCCGCCCGGACGCGCCGGTGCACGGCCCAATGCACGTTCATTTTCCGTTTCGCCATGCGGATAGTCGTGGAAAGTCTTTTTAAAGGTTTGTCGCGCGCGTTCCCATGGGTATTCAAGATTTCCCTGATGATCCCCTGCAGTCGTGCGCCGCGCGTTACGGGTTCTTCTCTGGAGAGCTTGTCGGATCGGCGTTCCGGAGTAGCCTTCATGGTTCCGGTGTCCGCGGCGTGCGCGCGTCTGACGTGCTCTGGGGCGAGTGGAGAGGAAGGCGTGAATTCCCATTCGGAGAAACGTGCGATCCGGGCTATCGTCCGTCCGTCGCCTGCCCCGGCCCGGGCCGCCGCGCGCCCTCGCGCCGCGCGTTATCGCGCGCGTAACACCTGGTCACCGGAGCGAAACCGCCGGACCCTAGCATTCGGGCGACGGGCCGGCGCCATGGCGATCGAAAAGGAGGCGGTAATGGTCCCCACGATGGTCCTCGTGGCCGACGACTCGCACGACGCCCACCGCGCGCGCTCCCTGTACGGCCTCGCCGACGCCGTCGCGGGGCGCGGCGAGGCACCGGTGGTGCCCGCGTTCGGCTCCCGGAAGGAGGTGCAGCGCGAACTGGACGCCGTCACCGGGCCCAAGGTCGTGGTCCCCGCCTACGTCGCCGGGGGCTGCGTGGACAGCGCCGGGCTGTACGCCTCGCTCGACCTGGGCGGTGGGCCGGACACCGAGGGCGGGGTGTGCGCCACCGCGCCGCTGGGCGCCGTGCCCTCCATCGTCGCCGACCTGGCCGGGCGGCTCTCCGACCGCGGCTGGGAGCCCGGCGACGGGGTGGTGCTGGCCGCCGACGGCGGCGAGTCCGCCGAGGAGCGCCAGGCCGTCGCCGAGGTCGCGCGGATGCTCAGCCGTCGCCTGCGCGCGCCGGTGCAGGTCGGGTACGTGACCGCCTGGGCGCCGACCGTGGCCGACGCGGTCGAGCGGCTGCGCTCCGCCGCCGCCGGCCGGGTGGCGGTCGCCGCCTGGAGGCTGGTGGCCGATGCCGACTTCGACCGGCTGCGGGCGCTGGACGCGGTGGTCACGCCGCCGCTGTGGCCCTCCGACAACGTCGTCGACACCCTGCTGGCCCAGCACCGGGCCGCCACCGCGCGCCTGGCGGTCTGAGCGGTCCGGTAGGTTGACCCGCATGATGGGCGTCTCCATTCTCATTGTCCTCGCGATCGTGCTGGTCGTCGTGCTGGTCGTGGTCGGAATCGTGGTGGCGGTCGTGGTCGGGGCCCGCAAGTCCCCGGCCGGGCCGCAGCAGCCGTACGGACCCCCGCCGCCTCCGCAGCAGGGGCCCGGCCAGGGGCCGCCTCCCGGCCCGCCGGGACCCGGTCCGTCAGGCCCCGGGCCGCAGGGGTACCCGCCGCAGTAGCTGGGCGTTGAGCGCCACCACGATGGTGGACAGGCTCATCAGCACCGCGCCCACCGCCGGCGGGAGCACGAAGCCGACAGGGGCGAGCACCCCGGCCGCCAGCGGCACCGCCACCACGTTGTACCCGGCCGCCCAGACCAGGTTCTGCACCATCTTCCGGTAGCTCGCCTCGGAGAGCGTCCGCACCGACAGCACCCCGCGCGGGTCGTCGGAGGCCAGTACCACCCCGGCCGACTCGATCGCCACGTCCGTCCCGGCCCCGATGGCCACGCCCACGTCCGCGCGGGCCAGGGCCGGGGCGTCGTTCACCCCGTCGCCGACCATCGCCACGGTGTGCCCGCGGCCCTGCAGGTCCCGCACCACCGAGTCCTTGTCGTCCGGGCGGACCTCGGCGAAGACCTCGTCCACGCCCAGCCGGGAGGCGACCGCGTCGGCGACGTTGCGCGCGTCCCCGGTCACCATGGCCACCCGCACCCCGCGGGCGTGCAGGTCCCGCACGGCCTCGGCGGACTCCGGCCGCACCTCGTCGGCCAGCGCGAGCGCCCCGGCGATCTCCCCGTCGGTGATCACGTGCAGCACCGTCGAACCGGCGGACCGCCAGTCGCGCGTCTGCTGGGCCAGCGCCGCGGGCTCGGTCAGGTCGCGGTCGGCGAGCATCCCCGGGCCGCCCACCGACACCTCGGTGCCCTCGACGGTGGCGTGTACGCCGCGCCCGGTCTCGGAGCGGAAGCCCTCGGCCCGCGGCATCCCGCCGCGCTCCCCGGCGGCCCGCACGATGGCCTTGGCCAGCGGGTGCTCGGAGTCGGCCTCGGCCGCCCCGGCCAGGGCCAGCACCTCCTCCTCGGTGCGCCCGGGCGCCGCCGCGGTGCCGGCGACCGCCGGGCGGCCCTTGGTCAGCGTGCCGGTCTTGTCGAACAGCACCGTGTCCACCTGCCGCGTCCGCTCCAGCGCCAGCCGGTCCTTGACGAGGATCCCGGCGCGGGCCGACTTGGCCGTGGAGATGGCGATCACCAGCGGGATGGCCAGCCCCAGGGCGTGGGGGCAGGCGATGACCAGCACCGTCACGGTCCGGGTGACCGCGTCGGAGGGGGCGCCCAGCAGCGACCACACCACCGCGGTGATGATCCCGGCGCCCAGGGCGAACCAGAACAGCAGGGCCGCGGCGCGGTCGGCCAGCGCCTGGGCGCGCGAACGCGACTCCTGGGCCTCGGAGACCAGCCGCTGGATCCCGGCCAGGGCGGTGTCGTCGCCGACCGCGTCCACCCGCACCCGGATCGCCGAGTCGGTGGCCACCGTCCCGGCGACGACGGACGCGCCGGGGCCGCGGCGCACGGTGCGCGACTCGCCGGTGATCATCGACTCGTCCATGGCGGCGCCGCCCTCGGCGACGGTGCCGTCGGCGGGGACCCGGCCGCCCGAGCGCACCAGCACGGTGTCCCCGGCCCGCAGGTCGGAGACGGGCGCCTCTTCGACCGCGCCGTCGGGGCCGATCCGCTCGGCGGTGTCGGGCAGCAGCTCGGCCAGGGCCTCCAGGGCCCCCGAGGCCTGCCCCAGCGCCCGCATCTCCAGCCAGTGGCCGAGCAGCATGATGACCACCAGCAGCACCAGCTCCCACCAGAAGTCGAGCTGCGGGCCGACGGCGCCCAGGGAGGAGAGCAGGCTGGAGCCGAAGGCGACGGTGATCGCCATGGCGACGAGCGTCATCATCCCCGGGCGCAGGGAGCGCAGCTCGGAGACGGCGCCGCTGAGGAAGGGCCGGCCGCCGTAGAGGTAGACGGCGGTGCCCAGCAGCGGGGGGACCCAGGCCAGCGGGGAGGGCACGGTGTAGCCGAGCCATCCGGCGACCATGTGGCTGGTGAAGACGACGGGGACCGACAGGGCCAGGCTCAGCCAGAACCGGTCGCGGAAGACCGCGGCGTGGTCCCCGTGCCCGCCGTGCCCTTCGTGGCCGCCTTGGCCCCCGTGTCCTTCGTGGTGGGCGTGCTCCGCGTGGTCGGCCGCCATGATCCGCCTCCATGGGGTGTCGTCGTCGGGCTGTCCGTCTTCCTTTTATACCCCTAGGGGGTATTGGTATGTCAAGGGTGCGGGGCGGCGGGTCGCCGGGGCTCCGGGAAAGCGGCGCGCCGCATGGGGGCGGGGGGTATAGAACGCGGAGCGCGGTGGGTAGGAGTCCCGCGACGCCGTCCGGCACGGGGGCGGTTCCACGGTCATCGCGGCGTCGGCAAGGGGGCGACATCAAACCCGGACCACGGGGCGTACCGATCCCTAAGGTGGACCCATGAGCTATGGCACAGCGCAGTTGGTCGACGACAGGCAGCGACAGCGCTTGGTGCGCAGATTCGGCGGCGGCGCGACGGGGTGGCTGGACGGGCTCCCCGAGCGGGTGGAGGCGCTCGCCCGCGAATGGGGCCTGACCGTCGACGGCCCCGCCCCCCACGGGCGCACCTCGGTCGTGCTGCACTGCACGCGCTCCGACGGCTCGGCCGCCATCCTGAAGGTCTCGCCCGACCCGGGCCTGGGCACCTCCGAGGCGCGGGTGCTGCGCCTGTGGGAGGGCACCGGCCGGGTCCCCCGCGTATGGGGCGTGGACCGGGCCCGCGGCGCCCTGCTGCTGGAGGCCATCGGCGAGGGCCGCACCGTCGCCATGGGCAGGACGGTCCCGCCCATGCGCGAGATCGGCGCCCTCATCGCCGACCTGCACGCGGTGCCCGTCTCACAGCAGGAGCGGATGGAGCTGAACCCGCTCGTCAACCGCATGCAGTTCCTGTTCGACCAGTGGGAGCGGGTGCGCGCCGACGGGCCCGCCGCCGACCTGGTCCCCGCCTCGCTGCTGCACCACGGCCACGCCTGGGCCCGCGCCCTGGCGCACGGCGCGAGCGAGGAGGACCGCGTCCCCCTCCACGGGGACCTGCACCCCGGCAACGTCCTGGACGGTGGGCCCGAGCGCGGCCTGGTCGCCGTCGACCCGCGGGCCTGCCTGGGCGACCCCGCCGCCGACGGGATCGACTGGGTGCTGTGGCGCACCCGGGGGTGCGACGAGGCCCGCACCCGGGCCGCGGAGCTGGCCGAGGCCATGGGCGTTCCCACCGAGCGGCTGATGGACTGGTCCCGCGCGGTCGCGCCCGTCTACGCCGTGGCCCTCGCCGACCGCGGGCGCGCCGAAGGCGACCAGTTCGCCTTCCTCATGGAGCTGGCCGACGGCCGCTGACGCGCGGAGCCCGGGAGGCGGCGGGCGGCGGCGGGTGGCCACAAGCGGACCGCCCATTTACTTTTCCGGTGCGCGTGGGTTTTCGTTCAAGCCGAGTGAAGCCCGGCGACGCACGGGTGCGGAAACGTCCCATGGCGCCCGTGCACCACCCGCGGACATAAGGAGACCCATGCCGCGCACCCCCAGATGGATCGCCCTGGCCGCCACCGCCGCCACCGCCGGAGCGCTCCTCGCCTCCGTGCAGGCCCCCGCGGCCGCCGCCCCGGCCGAGCGGCCGGTCCCGGCGCCCACCGAGGAGTCCCTGGTCGAGGAGCCCTGGGTGATCGCCCACCGCGGTGCCTCCGCCTACCGCCCCGAGCACACGCTGTCCTCCTACCGGCTGGCCTACAGGATGGGCGCCGACGTCGTCGAGCCCGACCTGGTGCCCACCAAGGACGGCCACCTGGTGGCCCGGCACGAGAACGAGCTGAGCGGCACCACCGACGTCGCCGACCGGCCCGAGTTCGCCGACCGCCGCACCACCAAGACCATCGACGGGCGCAGCGTCACCGGCTGGTTCTCCGAGGACTTCACGCTCAAGGAGATCAAGACCCTGCGGGCCGTCGAGCGCGTGCCCGACATCCGCCCGGACAACACCCGCTTCGACGGCGCCTTCACAATCCCCACCTGGGAAGAGGTCGTCGCGCAGTGGGAGCGCAAGACCAGGAACCCCTGGCACCGGGACGTCAAGCTCATCCCCGAGCTGAAGCACGGCGGCTACTTCGACTCCATCGGCCTGGACACCGAGGAAGCCCTCGCCGCGTCCCTGGAGGAGCACGGCCTGGACGGCGAGGACGCCCCCGTCATCGTCCAGTCCTTCGAACCGGAGAGCGCGCGCGAGGTGGACGAGCGGGTCGACACCCCCGTCGTGCAACTCATCGGCTCCGGCCAGCAGGAGCTGACCACCCCAGAGGCGCTGGACGGCATCGCCGAGTACGCCGACGCCATCGGCCCCGATATGCGCTGGGTGCTGCCCATCGGCGAGGACGGCCGCGCCGGGGAGCCCACCGGTCTGGTCGCCGACGCCCACGAGCGGGACCTGCTCGTCACCCCCTACACCCTGCGCAGCGAGAACGGGTTCCTGCCCGAGGGGTACCGCACGGGCGACGACCCCACCGCCTACGGCGACTACCGGGGCTACTACACCGCGGTCCTGCGCACCGGCGTGGACGGGGTCTTCACCGACAACCCCGACCACCTGCGCCGGGTCCGCGACGCCTGCCTCCGCGCGTGGGCCTGAGCCCGCTCGGCCGCTCTTTCAGCCGCTCTTCTCGAAGCGGTAGCCCATCCCCGCCTCCGTGATCAGGTGGCGGGGGTGGGCGGGGTCCGGCTCCAGCTTGCGCCGCAGCTGCGCCATGTACACGCGCAGGTAGTTGGTCTCGCTCTGGTACGCCGGGCCCCACACGTCGTGCAGGAGCCGGCGCTGGCTCACCAGCCGCCCGGCGTTGCGCGCCAGGATCTCCAGGATGTGCCACTCGGTGGGGGTGAGCCGCACCTCCCGGCCGTCCCGCTCCACCCGCTTGGCGCCCAGGTCCACGGTGAAGGAGTCGGTGGCCACCACCGGCGCCTCCTCCACGTGCACCGAGCGGCGCTGGGCCGCGCGGATCCGCGCCAGCAGCTCGTCCATCCCGAACGGCTTGGTCACGTAGTCGTCGGCGCCCTGGTCCAGGGAGCGCACCTTCTCGCTGGCCGAGTGGCGCGCCGAGAGCACGATGATCGGCACCTGCGTCCACCCGCGCAGCCCCTCGATCACGTCGCCGCCCTCCATGTCGGGCAGGCCCAGGTCGAGCAGGACCAGGTCCGGGGGGCTCTTCGCGGCCGCCTGCAGGGCCGAGGCCCCGTCGAAGGCGGTGGCCACGTCGTAGCCCCGGGCGCGCAGGTTGATCCGCATGGCCCGGATGATCTGGGCGTCGTCGTCGACGACGAGAATCCGCATCAGGCGTCCTCGGTTTCCGGTTTGGGCCCCGCGCCCCCGGGGGCGGCGGAGCGCAGGGTGAAGACCATCGTCAGCCCCCCGCCAGGGGTGTCCTCGGCGGCCAGGCCGCCGTCCATGGCCTCGGCGAACCCGCGGGCCACGGCCAGCCCCAGGCCGATGCCGGTGCCGCGGGGCGCGTCCCCGAGGCGTTGGAAGGCCTCGAAGATGCGCTCCTTGTACTCGTCGGCGACCCCGGCGCCGTGGTCGACGATGCGCAGCTCCACGGTGCCCCCGTGGGCGCTGGCGGCCACCCGCACCGGCGGCCCGCCGACGGGGGAGTGGCGCACCGCGTTCTGCAGCACGTTGGCCACCGCCCGCTCCAGCAGGCCGGTGTCCACCCGCACCCGCGGCAGCGCGTCGGGAACGTCCACCTCCACCGCGGCCGGGGGCACCCCGATGAGCGCGGCGGGGACCACCTCCTCCAGCCCCACCTCGCGGATCTTGGGCGTGACCGTCTCGGTCTGCAGGCGGCTCATGTCCAGCAGGTTGCCCACCAGCCCGTTGAGGCGGTCGGTGGACTCCTCGATGTTCTCCAGCAGCTCGCCGCGGTCCTGGTCGTCGAGGTGGATCTCGGGCGAGCGCAGACTGGACACGCTGGCCTTGATCGAGGTGAGCGGGGTGCGCAGGTCGTGCGAGACCGCCGCCAGCAGCGCCGTGCGGATCTTGTTGCCCGCCGCCTGGCGCCGCGCCAGGGCGGCGTCGCGGGCCAGCCGCTGGCGCTCCAGGGCGATGCCGATGTGGCTGGCGAAGGCGCTGAGGATCTGCCGGTCGGCGGCGGGCAGCACCCGCCCGCGCAGCGCCAGGGCGAGCGAGTCGCTGACCGAGACCAGGGCGTCGGCCTCGTCGGGTGTGGCGCAGGGCGCCTCGCCGTGGCTCTCCACCAGCGACCAGGTGCCGTCGTCGCGCTGTTCCAGCAGCGCCACCGAGCGCTGCGCGAACGTCTCGCGGATGCGGACCAGCAGGGCGCGCAGCGGGTTCTCCGAGGCCAGTACGCTCCCCGCCAGCAGGGAGATGGTGGAGGCCTCCGAACGCGCGCGGGCGGCGGCCAGGGAGTGGCGTTTGGACAGGTCCACCACGAACGCCACCAGCACGCCGACGAACACGAACACCGCCAGCGCGAGCGCGTTGTCGGGATCGGCGACGGTGCCCCGGTACAGGGGCGGTGTGAACAGTACGTTCAGCAGGAGGCTGCCCCAGACCGCGGACACGATCGACGGCCACATGCCGCCCACCATCGCCACCCCCACCGTCCCCACCAGGAACAGGAGCAGGTCGGTGGTGAGCCCCAGGCCGTCGAACGGGGGCAGGTGCAGCACCCCCGCCAGCAGCGGCGGGAGCAGCACCCCCATCACCCAGCCCCAGGCGGCGCGGGCCCGGCTGATCGACCCGCGCAGCGGCGGCAGCAGCCCCCGGCCGCTGCCCACCTCCTCGTGCGTGACGATGTGCACGTCGATGTCGCCGGACTCGCGGGCCACCGTGGCGCCCACGCCCGGTCCGAACGCGTGCTGCCAGGCGCGGCGGCGCGAGGAGCCCAGCACGATCTGGGTGGCGTTCACCCCGCGGGCGAACTCCAGCAGCGCCGTGGGCACGTCGTCGCCGATCACCTGGTGGTAGGTGCCGCCCAGCTCGGCCAGCAGCCGCTTCTGCCGCACCAGCGCGTCGGTGGCCACCCGGGCCAGCCCGTCCCCGGCGGCCACGTGCACCGCCATCAGGTGGCTGGGCTGGGGCTGGCCGCCGCGCAGGCGCGCCGAGATGCGCGCCGCCCGCCGGATCAGCGTCTCGCCCTCGGGGCCGCCGGTCAGGGCGACCACGATCCGCTCGCGGGCCTCCCAGGTGTGCCGGATCTTGTGCTCGCCGCGGTACCGGGCCAGCCCCTCGTCGACCCGGTCGGCCACCCACAGCAGCGCCAGCTCGCGCAGGGCGGTCAGGTTGCCCTCGCGGAAGTAGTTGGACAGCGCGGCGTCGACCTTCTCGGCCGGGTAGATGTTCCCGTGCGACATGCGGCGCCGCAGCGCGTACGGGGACATGTCGCACAGCTCGATCTGGTCGGCGCGGCGCACGATCTCGTCCGGGATCGTCTCGCGCTGCCGGGTGCCGGTGATCTGCTTGATGACGTCGTTCAGCGACTCCAGGTGCTGGATGTTCACCGTGGAGATCACGTCGACCCCGGCGTTGAGCAGCTCCTCCACGTCCTGCCAGCGCTTGGCGTTGCGGCTGCCGGGGACGTTGGTGTGCGCCAGCTCGTCGACCAGCGCCACCTTCGGGGCGCGGCGCAGCGCGGCGTCCACGTCGAACTCCTCGAACACCGCCCCGCGGTGCTCGATGCGGCGGCGCGGCAGCGCCTCCAGGCCCTCGGCGCGCTCGGCCGTGCGGCCGCGGCCGTGGGCCTCGACGAAGCCGATGACCACGTCCGTGCCGCGGGCGGCGCGGCGCCGGGTCTCGCTCAGTGCGGCATAGGTCTTGCCGACCCCGGGCGCCGCCCCGAGGTAGATCCGCAGCCGTCCTCGTGTCACACCAACCATTGTGGGTGATTTCGCCTGGTCTTCCACTGCAGACCGGTCCGGCGGGGGCCGCGCGCCTCCGGGGACCGGAACCGGCCGATTCGCCATTGAAGTGGGTATCCGGGGATGAATCGCCGCATCTTAACGGGGCCCTGACGCCCGTCCGGGGGACCTTGACGGGCCGTTGACGCCGCCCGGGGCGGGGCCCACCGGTTGTACGGTGATTCGCGTCCCGAAGTTCCGGGCGTTTCCCCCGTGTCCCCCCGAGGAGTCCCCACGATGTCCGTCAATCCCCCCAACCCGCCGTACGGTCCCCAGGGGCCGGGGGGCGGCCCACAGTTCCCCGGGGCGCCCGGAGGCCCGGCCTTCCCCGGTGCGCCGGGCGGCCCCACGCCCCCTCCGCCCGGAGGGATGCCGCCGGGCGGTACGCCTCCCGGAGGCCCGCCCCAGGGCGGGATGCCGCCCGGAGGGATGCCCCCGGGGGGAATGCCCCCGGGGGGAATGCCCCCGGGGGGACCGGCGCAGGGCGGCCGGCCCAACCGGGGCATGCTGTTCGCCCTCGTGGGCGGCGGTGCCGCTCTGGTCCTGGTCGTCGCCGTCGTCGCGGTGGTCCTCGCCACCCGGACCGGCCCCGCCTACGCGGCCCTGCCCGGCTGCGACGACATCCTGCCGGAGGACGCCCTGGCCGGGATCGGCGACCTCGAAGGGGCCGATATGGAGGAGTCGGCCGGGGGCGCCGGCGAAGACGAGGACATCGTCGAAGGCGTGATCTGCACGGACGTCGACGGCGGCGGTGAGGACCTGCCGCGGTTCAACGTGAGCATCGCCCTCTACGACCCCGACACCCGCGAGCGCGACTACCGGCAACTGGAGCGCGAGTTCGAACGGGCGACCGAGGACTACGACGACATCCTGGCCGGCGACATGGAACCCGACGACGAGGAGTACCTCTCCGAGCCGCTGGAGGAGCTTTCCGTGTCGGTCGGAGACGACCGGCGCGGGTACCTGATGTCGGACGACTTCATGACCGAGGAGGTGGAGTACGGCGTCGTCTACTTCCGGATGTCCAACATGTTCGCGATCGTCAGCTACTACGGCGAGGACGAGCCGGTCGAGGAGAAGGGCGACCTCGCCGTCGACTTGGCCCAGGAGGTCGCCTCCGGGCTGAAGGGCGAGGCCGAGCGCGCCTGAGGCGCCCGGCCGGGGTCCGGCAGGCGGCCGAGGAGCGCCGTCGCGTCGTCGTGGCGCTTGCCCCGCGGCGGCGCGGCCCGCACCTCCTCGTTCCGCACCCAGGAGACGAGCGCCCCGGGGCCCACGTCCTCCAGGCACTTCCACACCCGGTCCCACCCGTGGCCGAACCGCTCGGCCAGCCGGGTGCACCCGTCGGTGAGCAGGGCGAACCGGCGGTCCGGGGAGCCGTCCGGCGCCGCAGGGAACGGGCGCACCCCGGTCAGCGCCTCGCGGGCGGCCTCCGGCCGGGAGCCCGCCACCCAGAACCCGCCCGGAGCGTTGCGCATGGCGCGCACCAGGGCCGGGCTGTAGGGGCGCCCGCCGGGCAGCCGGTCGAGCCGGTCGTCGGTGAGCACCTCCGGCGGGCCGCCGGGCACCGGCAGCAGCACCGCCGAATCGGCCAGCACCAGGTACTCCAGGCCGCCGGGGGCGGCGCGCACCGCCGCGACCGTCGTCGCCGGGGCGTCGGGGTGGTCGGGGTCGCATCCGGGGCCGTGTGCGGCGCGCGTGCGGACGGTCGCCTCCTCCAGCGCGGAGGCGAGCGGGAGCCGCCGGGCGCCTTCGCCCGGTACGCCGTCCAGCAGCGCCGCCAGCTCGGCGGCCAGGCGCCGCACCGTCCAATGCACGCCGTGCCCGCACGCCTCCTCGGCCCCCTGCGGGGCGGTCGCGCCGTCCAGCACGAACGCCCAGCCGTCGCCGGAGGCGGCCACGTCCTCGTTGAACGCGCCCTCTCCCGGCCGTGACGCCCACGCGATGTCCACGCGCGGCACTCTACGCGCGCGGAGAGGGCGGCGGGATCAGCTTCCCGGGGTTCATCACGCCCTCGGGGTCCAGCCGGTCCTTGACGGCCCGCAGCACCTCGGCGCCCAAGGGGCCGATCTCCTTCTCCATCCACGGCAGGTGGTCGGTGCCCACGGCGTGGTGGTGGCTGATGGTGCCGCCGCCGTCCGCGATCGCGTCCCCCGCAGCGCGCTTGGCGCGCTCCCACCGTGTCAGCGGGTCGTCCCCGGCGGCGGTGACCACGGTGAAGTACAGGGAGGCGCCCTCGGGATAGGTGTGCGAGATGTGGCACAGCACCACGGCGTCGCCCTCCGGCCCCTTGAGGGCCTGGGAGACCGCCCCTGACACCGACCGGTAGAGGGGGAGCAGGTCCGCCCACGTGGCGGCGGTCTCCAGGGTCTCGGCGAGCACCCCCGCGGACAGCAGGGTGTCGCGCAGGTAGGGGGCGTGGAAGCGGGAGCCCCGCCAGTCGGCGACCGGCTCCGGCCCCAGCGGCGTGCCGCCCGCCTCGGCCAGCGCGCGTGCGCACGCCGCCCGCCGGGCCTCCACGTCGTCCTCCGCGCCGTCGAAGCCCACCACCGCGAGGCAGCCGGGGGCGGCCTCCTTGCCGGAGAGCGCGGCGTTCACGAACGTCTCGGTCTCGTCGGACAGCCGGGCCGTGGTCGGGCGCAGCGGCGACCGGGCCAGCGCGCGCAGCGCGGCCGCGCCCTCGGTGAAGGAGGGGAACGCCCACGCCTCGTCGAGGTGCGCCGCCGGGAGCGGCCGCACGCGCACCGTCACCTCGGTGATCACACCGAAGGCCCCCTCCGACCCCAGCAGGAGCTGCCGCAGGTCCGGCCCGGCGGCGGAGGCGGGGGCGCGCCCGGCCTCCAGGGTGCCGCGCGGGGTGGCGGCCTTGAGCGCGAGCACCATGGCGTCGAAGCGGCCGTAGCCCGAGGAGGCCTGGCCGCTGGAGCGGGTCGCCGCGTAGCCGCCGATGGTGGCGTACTCGTAGCTCTGCGGAAGGTGGCCCAGGGTGTAGCCGTGCGCGCCGAGCAGCTCCTCGGCCTCAGGGGTGCGCAGCCCGGCCTGCAGGACGGCGGTTCCCGACTCGGGGTCCAGGCGCACGAGCCGGTCCATCTCCCTCAGGTCCAGCGCGACGACGGCGGAGAACGGGCCGCGCAGCGGGTCGACCCCGCCGACCACGCTGGTGCCGCCGCCGAACGGCACCACCGCGACCCGGTGCCGGGAGCAGGCGGCGAGCACCGCCTCCACCTCCTCGTGCGCTGCGGGCAGCACGACGGCGTCGGGGGCGCGCACGTCCCGGCCGGCGCGCATGCGCAGCAGGTCCGGGGTGGACTTCCCGGCGCCGTGATGCAGCCGTGCGGCGCGGTCGTCGCGCACCCGCCCGGCGTCGCCGCCGACGGCGGCCACCAGGTCGGCGCGGGCGGGGCCGGGCAGCGCCGGGTCCGGCAGGCGCACCGTGTCCTCGGGCGCGGGCGGCAGGTCGCGCAGCTCGGCGCCGAGGGTCTGGGCGATCAGGGCGCGCACGTTCGGGTCGAGGGGCGCGGCGCGGTCCGGGTCGCCCCAGGCGTACCAGGACATCGCGCCGGTGCGGGCGGCGGGACGCTGCTGCATGCTCATGGCGTACAGTTTTACACATGACGTCAAGACGTAACGTTGAGGACGCGGTCCTGGACGCCGCCCGCGCCTGCGTCGAGGCCTTCGGCATCCGCCGCACCACACTGACCGACGTGGCCCGCAGGGCGGGGGTGAGCCGTCCGACCGTCTACCGCCGCTGGCCGGACGTCACCGCCCTCGTGGCCGACCTGCTCACGCGCGAGCTGCTGGCGCTGCTCGACCGGGCCGACGACACCGGCGGTGCGGCGGGCGACGGCGCGGGGTCCGGCGGCGCCGCGGCCGCGCGCACCGCGCGGGAGCGGCTGACCGCCCAGGCCGAGGGGCTGATGCGGGAGGCGCTGCGCCACCCCCTGTTCACCCGGATCATCGACCACGAGCCCGAGACCATGGCCGTCTACGCCTTCCAGCGCCTGGGCACCAGCCAGTTCGCCGCGCTGGACCTGCTCCGCTCCGGCATCGAGGACGGGCAGGCCGACGGGTCGGTCCGGCCGGGCGACACCGAGGGGATGGCGCGCATCGTGCTGCTGTCCGTGCAGTCGCTGATGACCTCGCGGCGCCTCACCGAGGACGTGCTCGACGAGGACGCCCTCGTCGCGGAGGCGCGCAGGCTCCTCGACGGCTACCTGGCACCGGAGGAGGGGCGATGAGCACGGTCCTGGACGCGGCGCGCCGCGAGGCCGACCTCGACGCCCTGGCCGACGGGGGCGCCGTGGACGTGCTCGTGGTCGGCGCCGGGGTGACGGGCGCGGGGACCGCGCTCGACGCGGCGGCGCGCGGGCTGAAGGTCGCCCTCGTGGAGCGCGGGGACCTGGCGCACGGCACCAGCCGCTGGAGCTCCAAGCTCGTCCACGGCGGGCTGCGCTACCTCGCCCAGGGGCAGGTGGGCGTGGCCATGGAGAGCGCGCGCGAGCGCGGGGTCCTGCTGGAGACCACCGCCCCGCACCTGGTGCGGACGCTGCCCATGGTGCTGCCGCTGCACGAGGCCGTGGACACCGCGCACGCCGTCGCCGCCCGTGCGGGGATGGCCGTCGGCGACCTGCTGCGCGTCGCCGCCGGGACCGGCCGCCGGGCGCTGCCGCGCTCGCGCGGGCTCACGGCGGAGCAGACCCTGCGGCTGCTGCCGGGGGTGCGCGCCGAGGGGCTGCGCGGGGGAGTGCTGTCCTTCGACGGGCAGCTGACCGACGACGCGCGCCTGGTCGTGGCCCTGGCGCGCACCGCCGCCGGGTTCGGGGCGCGGGTGGTCACCCGGTGCGCGGCCGAGCGCCTGGGCGGCGACGGTGCGGTGCTGCGCGACCTGCGGTCGGGGCGGAGGATCGAGGTGCGGGCGCGCGCGGTCGTCAACGCGGCGGGCGTCTACGCGGGGGAGCTGGTCCCGGACGTGCGGATGCGGCCGAGCAGGGGCACGCACATCGTCCTGGGGGCGGAGGCGGTGGGGCGGCCGAAGGCGGCGCTGATGGTGCCGGTGCCGGGGACCGCCAACCGGTTCGTGTTCGCGCTGCCCCAGGCGGACGGGCGGGTGTTCGCCGGGCTGACCGACGAACCCGTCGACGGCCCGCTGCCCGAGGTCCCGGAGGCGCCGGAGGAGGACGTCGCGTTCCTGCTGGAGGTGCTGAACCGGGCGCTGGGGACGGCGCTGGAGCGGTCGGACGTGGCGGGGGCGTACGCGGGCCTGCGCCCGCTGCTGGAGGGCAGCGGGGGCGGCGCCAGCGCCGACCTGTCCCGGCGGCACGCGGTGCTCCGGTCGGCGGACGGCGTGCTGACGGTGGTCGGCGGGAAGCTGACGACGTACCGCAGGATGGCCGAGGACGCCGTGGACGCCGCGGTGGAGTCGGCGGGCCTGAGGGCGGGGGCGTGCAGGACGCGTGCGCTGCCGGTGGTCGGGGCGGCGCCGTGGGGGGAGCTGGACGCGGTCGACGCCCCGAGGAGGCTGATCGCCCGGTACGGCACGGAGGCCCCGGCGGTGGCGGCGATGGCGGAGGGCGACCCCGAGCTGTTGCGCCCGGTGGCGGCGGGAGTGACCCCGGCGGAGATGCGCTTCGCGGCGACGGTGGAGGGGGCGTTGGAGACGGAGGACATCCTGGAACGGCGGACGAGGCTGGGGTTGGTGGCGGAGGACCGCGAGGCGGGCCTCCCGGCGGCGGAAGAGGCGATCGAGTGGGCGAGGGGCGGGGGTGCCGGGTCGGCGGTCATAGCCGCGATGCGGAAGGAGGAGGCGTAAAGTTGCGTGAGTGGGGGTCTCGCCGCCCCAGAACCCCAGGTCAACGAGAGTGCTCCCCGCACGCGCGGGGATGGACCCCTTCAGGAGATCCGCCCTAAGGGCTACCAACCGTGCTCCCCGCACGCGCGGGGATGGACCCGCGGCGAAGAGCGGCTGGGTAGAGGAATCGGCGTGCTCCCCGCACGCGCGGGGATGGACCCCGACCCCACTCCACCGGCACACCCTTTCATTCGTGCTCCCCGCACGCGCGGGGATGGACCCCTCACACTTGCAGAGACTATTTTTCTCACTCTGTGCTCCCCGCACGCGCGGGGATGGACCCGCGGTCATGCTCCTTCTCGTGCCCGAGCTGGCGTGCTCCCCGCACGCGCGGGGATGGACCCCCCATCCACGTCGGCAAGCGGTTCCTGCTGCAGTGCTCCCCGCACGCGCGGGGATGGACCCACGCCCTCGCCGGACCGCATCGGCCGGAGCTGGTGCTCCCCGCACGCGCGGGGATGGACCCGGCAACCCTGAAGATCATGTTCGTAGTGTCGAGTGCTCCCCGCACGCGCGGGGATGGACCGCGATCGCGGCGACCCCGGCCACGATGGTGATGGTGCTCCCCGCACGCGCGGGGATGGACCCGGGTCGCAGCTGCGGCTCCAGCTCCGCGGGAAGTGCTCCCCGCACGCGCGGGGATGGACCCGTCGCCCCGCTGTCCGTGATCCCGAGCTGGGAGTGCTCCCCGCAGGCGCGGGGATGGACCCACCCCGAGGAAGAGGGGGGCTGAGGAGGCTCTGTGCTCCCCGCACGCGCGGGGATGGACCCCTCTACGGCTTCGGCCGTGAGGTGCTGGGGCTGTGCTCCCCGCACGCGCGGGGATGGACCCGCCCGGAGTCGAGGAGTGCCTCGGCGTCGGCCTGCTCCTCCCACGCAGTCGCCTTCGGCCGCCTCTCACCGGGTGGCCGAAGGGGGGCCACCACCCGGGCCGGAACGCCTCGGTGGGAAAGCTCCCACGCGTCACACCCGCCCCACGCGATCGTGTCCTTCCCGGTTGACCGGCATTCCTGTCCGGAACAGGACATCGGCAGGGCTTTCGCCCTATTGACTCCTTAACGCCACCTCCGTAGGACGGGTGAGGACCGGAGGGAACGCGGGAGGGGAGCCGATCATGCAGCCGGTGGTGGACACCGTCACCGGGCGGGTGCGGGGCGCCCTCGACGGTGGGGCCGCGGTCTTCCGCGGCATCCCCTACGCCGCGCCCCCGGTCGGTGACCTGCGCTTCCGGCCGCCGCGGCACCCCGCCCCCTGGGACGACGTCCGGGACGCCACCGCCCCCGGGCCCACCCCTCCCGCGCCGCCGCCGTCCGCCGACCCCGCCCTGCGCCCCCTCCTGCCCGACCGGCGGGTGCCCGGCGAGGGCTACCTCAACCTCGACATCTGGACCCCCGACCCGGGCGGCGGAGGGCTGCCCGTCATGGTGTGGATGCCCGGCGACGGGTTCCACCGGGGCTCCGGGGCGGGCGCCGGCCCCGGCTTCGGCCCCACCGCCGTCACCGACGGGGCCGCCCTGGCCCGGGAGGGCGTGGTCGCCGTCGCGTTCCACCACCGGGCGGGCGCCGAGGGCTTCGCGCTGCTCGACGGCGGCACCCCCAACGTCGGCCTGCTGGACCAGATCCACGCCCTGGAGTGGGTGCGGGACAACATCGAGCGGTTCGGCGGCGACCCCCGCAAGGTCACCCTCTTCGGCCACTCCTCCGGCGCCATGTCCGCGGTCACCCTGATGGGGGTGCCCCGCGCCCGCGGCCTGTTCCGGCGCGTCATCGCCCAGTCCGGCGCCGGGCACCACGCCAACCGGAGCGGGGACGCCCGGCGGGTCGCGGCCCAGCTGGCCCGCCGCGCGGGCGTGCGCTCCGCCTCCGCCGCCGCCCTGGCCCGCCTGCCCGTCGGGCGCCTGCTGGACGCCCAGGCCTCCATCGCCGACGAGTTCACCGGCGGTTCCGACCCGGCGGTGTGGGGGGAGCGGCTGTCCCACCCGGCGGCGCTGCCCTTCGCCCCGGTGGTCGACGGCGAGCTGATCACCCGCCGCCCGGTCGACGGCCTGCGGGCGGGGGACGGCGCCGAGGTGGACCTGCTCATCGGCACCGCGGCCGAGGAGTTCCGGCGCTACGCCGTCCCCGCGGGCCTGCACCGGTCCGGGGACGAGAAGGCGCTGACCGACGCGGTGGCGCGCCTCGGGCTGGAGGCCGAGGCGGCGACGGTGTACGCCGCCGAGCACCCGGGCGGCCCGGGTGAGGCCCTCGCCGCGCTGCTGGGCGACGCGCTCTTCCGCATCCCGGCCTACCGGGTGCTGGAGGCCCGCTCCCGGGTGGGCGTGCGCGCCTACGGCTACGAGTTCGCCTGGCGCTCGCCCGGGTTCGGCGGGGAGCTGGGCGCCTGCCACGGGGTCGAGCTGCCGTTCCTGTTCGGCACCCTGCCCCGCGCCGAGGGCCTGGTCGGCGCCTCGCCGCCGGAGCGCCTGTCCCGCGAGATCCGCTCCGCCTGGGTGCGGTTCGCCCGCACGGGGGACCCGGGGTGGGCGCCGTGGAACCCGGCGAGCCGCCCGGTGTGGCGGTTCGCCGACCCGGAGTCGTCCCTGGCGGTGGACCCCGGGGCGCGGACCCGGCGGCTCTGGGACGCGGCCCCGGCGGCCCGCTAGCCCTGCGCCGCCCGCTCGGCCCCGGCCCGTTCGCGCGCGTCCTCGATGGCGGCGATCGCGGCGCTCCGGTTCTGCCAGCCGCGGACCTCCGAGCTCTTGCCCGGCTCCAGCAGCTTGTAGATCTCGAAGAAGTGGGTGACCTCGCGGCGCTGGAACTCGGGCAGGTCCTTCAGGTCGCGGATGTGCTCCAGGCGGGGGTCGCCCGCCGGCATGCACAGGACCTTGGCGTCCGGCCCCTTCTCATCGCGCATCCAGAACACCGCCACCGGCCGCACCCGCACCAGGCACCCGGGGAACGACGGCTGCTCCAGCGGCACCATGGCGTCCAGCGGGTCACCGTCCTCGGCGAGCGTGCCGGGGAAGTAGCCGTAGTCGGCCGGGTACTGGGTCGAGGTGAACAGGGTGCGGTCCAGGCGGATCCGCCCCGACCGGTGGTCCATCTCGTACTTGTTCCGCGACCCCTGCGGGATCTCCACGACCATGTCCAGGTGCATGCGCGCTCCTTCCGACCGTCGGGCGGCGCCCGGCGCCCGGGCTCCTACCCGCTTCCCGGCCGCCCGACCCTCCCCGGGGCCCCTTCGGCCCCTCCGGCCCCGCGGACGGAGGGGTGCATACTGTCCACACTGTGAAATGGCTAGCATTGCCCTGCTTTGGCGGTCCACGATCGAGGAGGCAGTGTGGCCGGTGCACACGACGACGCCGGGCGCCCGAGCGCGCCCCGGGAACCGATACGCCGACCGTGGGTGTGGATCGTGACCGCCGTGCTCCTCGTCGGCGGAGTGCCCTGGTACTGGCCGCCCGGGACCGTCCACCCCCTGGTCCTCGGCGTCCCCCTGTGGGCCCTGGTCAGCATGGCCTTCACCGTGGCCCTCGCCGCCCACCTCAGCCACGTGTGCCGCACCCAGTGGGCGATGGCCGATGACGGCGCGGACGGCGCCGGCGGCACCGGCGGCACCGGCGGTGCGGACCGGGCGGAGGGCGGCGCGTGAACGACCTGACCTTCGGCGGCGCCCCCGGGATCGCCGTCCTCACCGCCTACGCCGTCATCATGCTGGGCATCGGCTTCTGGGTGAGCCGACGCCGCCCCGGTGTGCGCGACGGCATGAAGAGCTACTACCTGGCCGGCGGCCACCTGGGCGCCGTCGTCCTCTTCTTCACCCTCTACGCCAGCCAGTACAGCGGGAACAACGTGGTCGGCTACGCCCCGGCCGCCTACCGGTCCGGCTTCACCTGGTGGCAGTCGGTCACGTTCATGACCGCCATCATCGGCGGCTACCTGCTCTTCGCGCCCCGGCTCTACACCGTCGCCAAGCGCGAGGGGTTCGTGACCCCGACCGACTGGATGCGGTACCGCTTCGGCGGAGCCCGCAGCTCCCTGCTGGCCGCGGTGCTGATGCTCTGGGCGCTGGCCAACTACCTGCTGGAGCAGCTGGTCGCGATGGGCCACGGCATCGCCGGGCTCACCGGCGGCACCGTCCCCTACCAGGCGGCGGTCATCGGCTTCGTCGTGGTCATGCTGGCCTACTCGTGGATGGGCGGCATGCGGGCGGTCGCCTTCACCGACGTCATGCAGGGCATCGCGCTCCTGGTCGGGGTCACCGTGCTGCTCGCCGGAGGGCTGTGGCTGGCCGGGGGCTCCCTGGGCGGGGTGGTCGACCACATCATCGCGACCGAGCCCGACAAGGCGGCGGTGCCGCCGGTGCGCGACTCGGTGAACTGGCTGTCCCTGGTCGTCATGGTCGGCATCGGCGCGGCCCTGTACCCGCACGCGGTGCAGCGCATCTACGCGGCCGACAGCGAGCGCACCCTCAAGCGGTCGCTGTCCCGGATGGCGTGGATGCCCCTGGTCACCACCGGTGTGGTGTTCGCCGTGGGCCTCATCGGCATCCGGCTCTTCCCCGGCCTGGACGACACCGGGTCCGAGCAGCTCGTCGGCCTGATCGCCAACGAGGTCGCCGGGATCAACGTCTTCTTCTACGTCATGATGATCCTGCTGTTCGGCGGGGTCGTCGCGGCCATCGTGTCCACCGCCGACTCGGTGCTGCTGTCCCTGTCCTCGATCATCTCCAAGGACGTCTACGCCCGGCACATCGCGCCCGGCGCCGACGAGAAGAAGGCGGTGGCGGTCGGCAAGGGCGTCGGCGTGGCCGCCGTCGCGGTGCTGCTGGTGCTGGCGTGGAACCCGCCCACCCTCCTGGTGAACATCTTCGTGCTGAAGTTCGAGCTGCTCATCCAGGTGGCGCCCGCGTTCATCCTCGGCCTGTACTGGAAGCGGCTGGCCGAGGGGCCGGTGTTCTGGGGCATGGCGGCCGGGGCCGCGCTCGCGGGCGGGCTGGTCCTGGCCGGGGTGGAGGACGTGTACGGCGTCCACGGCGGGCTGGTCGGGCTGGCCCTGAACACGCTGGTGTGCGTGGTGGGCACGCTCATGAAGCGGCCAGGGGCCGGGCCCGTCCCCGTCCCCGAGGTCAGGGACGCGGAACGTTCCGCAGATTAGAACGCGCCAGGTCGAGCATCCTCCCGACGCCCCCTTCCAGCACCGTGCGCCCGGCGGACAGCGCGAACCCCTCCCGGAGGGCCCCGTCGACACCGGCGGGGTCCTGCGCGCGCCACGCGGGCATCCCGCAGGCGCGGGCGATCGCCGAGAAGTCGGCCTGCGGGTGGTCGGTGCCGAAGGCGGGCGGGTCGTCGACCATCATCTCCAGCTTCACCATCCCCAAGGACGCGTTGTTGAAGACGACGGTCTCCACCGGGAGGCGGTACTGCACCACCGTCAGCAGCTCGCCCATGAGCATGCTCAGCCCGCGAACGCACCGGCCTCCTCGTTGCGGACGTCCACCCATCTCCAGGCGGCCGTCGCGGCGCACGGCGTCCACGACCGGGTTGAGGCTGTCGCCGACCACCCCGTAGATCCGCTCGGCGCCCGCTTCGAGCAGGACCCGTACCGGCTGGTCGGCGATGCGCTCGGCAGCCATGCCCCGGACGCTAGGCGCCCGGCCCCGTGGCGCGGCGGCGGCACACGGGCCCGGGACGATCTTGTACCCGGCGCCTCTCACCCGGCGGGGCTCACCTCCCGGCCGCGTAGCCCTGGGCGCCGCGCGGGTTGGCGGCGGCGCGCAGCACCCCGCTCGCCGGGTCGCGGACCACGGCCGACAGCCGCCCCAGGGTCCACGGGCCCGAGACGGTGACCCGGTGGCCGCGGCGGCGCAGCTCGTCGATGGTCCCGGCGCCCAGCCGGTCCTCGACCACCAGCTCGCCGGGGACGATCTCGCGCGGGTAGAAGGAGCTGGGCAGGGCGTTGGTGTGGAACATGGGGGCGTCGATCGCCGCCTGCAGGTCGCCCTCCAGGGGGTGCGCGGCCCCGTGCGCCAGGCGCAGGAAGAGCGTCAGCGACCACTGGTCCTGCTGGTCGCCGCCGGGGGTGCCGAGCGCCGCCACCGGCTCCCCGCCCCGCGTGACCAGCGTCGGCGACAGGGTCGTGCGCGGGCGCTTGCGCGGGGCCGGGGCGCTGGGCGAGCGCGGGTCGAGCCAGAACATCTGGCCGCGGGTGCCCAGCGGGAACCCCAGGCCGGGGACGACGGGGGAGCTGGCCAGCCAGCCGCCGGAGGGGGTGGCGGCGACCATGTTGCCCTCGGCGTCGACGACGTCCAGGTGGCAGGTGTCGCCGCGCTGGGCGCCGGAGCGCTCCACGGTCGGCTCGCCCCCGGCCCGGTCGGCGGCGCTCGCGCCGGCGTCGAAGTCCAGGTCGGGCAGGTGGGGGGAGCGGCCGCCGGGGGAGCCGGGGCGCAGCTCCATGGAGGCGTGCGCGTCGACCAGCGCGGCGCGTTCGGCGGCGTAGGCGGGCGAGAGCAGGGCGTCCAGGGGGACGTCGGTGAAGCGCGGGTCGCCGTAGTGGGCCTCGCGGTCGGCGAAGCCGAGCTTGGCGGCCTCGGTGACCAGGTGGACGAAGTCGGCCGAGAGGGGGTCCGCGTCCCCGGTGCCGAGGGCCTGGGCCAGGCGGAGCTGCTGCAGGAAGACCGGGCCCTGACCCCAGGGGCCGGTCTTGTGCACGGTCAGGCCCGCGTACTCGACGGCGCAGGTCTCCTCGTAGGTGGCGCTCCAGCAGGCCAGGTCGTCCCCGCTGAGCAGGGCCCGGTGCGGCTCCCCGGTGCCGCTGGGCACGGGCTCGGCGAGGAAGTCTAGGATCGCTTCGGCGATGAACCCCTCCCGCCAGACGCGGCGGGCGGCGTCGTAGACCCCCTCGCGGCCGCGGGCGGCGGCCTCGGCCTCGCGGAGGAGCCGCTCGTAGGCGTCGGCGAGGGCGGGGTTGCGGTGGAACCCCCGGGGGTCGGGCACCGCGCCGCCGCGGTCCAGCCACACGTCGGCGGAGGTGGGCCAGTGCTCCAGGAAGACGGGGCGCACGGCGGCGATCTTCTCGGTGATCTGCGGTATGAGGGGGAAGCCGGAGCGGGCGTAGCCGATGGCGGGCGAGAGCAGGTCGCGCAGCGGCAGGGTGCCGTGGTCGCGGGCGAGCAGCGCCCAGGCGTCGAAGGCCCCGGGCACGCAGGCGGGGAGCACGCCGCTGCCGGGGATGCGCCCCATCCCGTCGAACGCCTCGGGCACGGCGGCGGCGGGTGATGGGCCCTGTCCGCAGAGCACGGCGGGGCGCTCCCCGGCGGCCTGGAAGATGATCGGCACCTCACCGCCGGGCCCGTTGAGGTGGGGTTCGACGACCTGGAGGGTGAACCCGGCGGCGACCGCGGCGTCGAAGGCGTTGCCGCCGCGCTCCAGGACGGACATCCCCACGGCACTGGCGGTCCAGTGCGTCGAGGCGACCATCCCGAAACTCCCGCGCAGCTCGGGCCTGGTGGTGAATCCGCTCATCCGATGGTCCCTCCTATGCGCCGCTGTGACGCCGCACACGGTATACCGCGCCCTCCCTGCGGCGGCAGGGGCCCAGGTACCGGAGTTTTCCATCCTGGTCGAATGACCTTGTCCGTGTGCTCGTCGGGCCGGGAGGATGCCGGATCCGCCTCCGTCCCCCGCCGCCCCCAGGAGCCAACGCGTGAACCCGTATGGACGCCGACCGCTGGTGTGGAGGTTCGGTATCGCGGCAGGGGCCCTCTGCCTGGTCGCCGGGGGCGTTGTGCTGGTGGGGGCCCAGATGGCGACCGGGCCTTCGATCACGGTCACGGGGGAAGAGCAGGCTTTGAGCATCGTCTGGGAGGCGTCCGCGGACGCCTCGGGACCGGTCGAGTCCCGATTCGACGACTGGGCCGCCCTCTGGCCGACGGCCGGTGCCGTCGTGCACGCCGACCACCGGGGAGTGACCGCCTACTCCTCCGACGAGGGGGCGCACCTCTGGGATTTCACCCCGGAGGGGCGTGGGTTGTGCGCCGCGGCCGAGACCCCCGCCGGAAAGAAGGGGGACATCGGGGTCGTCCTCGTCGAAGAGGCCGACGGCGACGGCGATTACGGGGGCTACGGCAACGCCTGCCGCACCGTGGTCGCCCTCGACCTGGAGAGCGGCGAGGAGGTGTGGACCGCCGAGGCCGGTCCCCCGTGGGAGGGGGCGAAGAAGGAGGCAGAGCGGTATCCGTGGGCGACCGGGGCGGAGGTCTGGGCCGACGGCCCGCGTGTGGTGGTCCAGCGCGGAGAGATCCTGCTCGGGCTGGACGCCGACGAAGCGGGGCGCGAGGTCTGGCAGGAGGAGAACCCGCTGTTCCCCGACGCCGAAGAGAAGGAGTGGGCGAACGGCCCCGACTACTCCTGCCTCGACGTGGAACAGTCGCCGCTCCCCGGAGGCGAGGGAGAGCTGGCGGTTCTGGCCGCCTGTGACTACCAGTGGAGGGTCGGGGTCCTGGATACCGCGACGGGCGAGGTGTCCGAGCGCAGCGACGCCTCGGATACCAAGGCCCCTCTCCTGTCGGGCGACCCGCTCGTGAGGTCCTGCTGGGACCGAGGAGAGTGCCGACCGCCCGGCGGTGGGTTCGATGTGCACGTATTCGACGGCGGCGACGCGGAGATCGTCCACGCCCAGCAGGAGCGGGGGGCGCTCCCCGAGGGGCCGGGCGAGGAGCCCGACTACGCATACCCGCCCGCCCTCGGGGGCGGGGAGAGCTACACCGTCGACGACGGCATCCTCTACTTGATCGCGTCCGGAAGAGAGGAGCCCTGGGACCGGCTGGCCGCCGTCGACCTGACGACCGGGCAGACCCGCTGGGCCTACTACGCCGAGCGGTACACGCCCCGAGAGGTGCTGGGGGTCGAGAACGGCCGTGTCCTCGTCCTGGCCTGGCACGAACCTGAAGCGTCGGCGCCCCCGAGTGCCGAGGAGGACCTGCGCCTGCTCTCCTTCCCGGCCGACGGCGAGGGGCCCGCCGAGGTGATCGCCGACGGGCTCCCCGCCCTTCCGGGGAGCGCCGTCTCCGACGTCCGCGTGAGCGTGTCCGGCGGCCGCTACTACCTCGCGCTCCCGCCGCGCGCCCTGGGGGAACGGACCGACGACGAGCCGGTCGCCCCGCTATACACCGTCGGCTGATCCTTCGCCGTCGAGCCGAAACGGCTGTACTGAGACAGTGGGGACATGCTCCCCGTTGCTCCCAGCCGGATCCTGCGCAGTGCCATCGGCAGCGCCCTCGTCCTCCTGTACGGCCTCGCCCTGATGGGCGGTGCCGCCTATGCGGTGGCCGCCAACCTCGCGGACGGCCACCGGGACAACCGCGCCTACCTTGCCGCCGAGCCCTGCCCTTCTCCTCCCGAGGGGGCGGCCGACTGCTTGTGGGACCAGGAGTTCACCGCCTCCGACATCGTCAATGAGCGGGGCAGGAGCGGTACGCGCGCGCTGACGCTCAACGCCGAGGACGGCACCCGGATCAGAGTCGGCACCGACGGCAGGGGCCCCGTCCTGCGGACCCTGGACGAGGGGCAGAAGGTGACCGGCACGATGTGGCGCGGCCTGCCCAGGGAGATCGCCGCCGAGGGGATGACCCAGCGCACCGCGGAGTACCCGATCGACATGCGGCACACCGCCCTGGTCCTCGCGCTCATACTCGCCCCGTCGGGGGCGGTGGTCACCGCCGTCACCGGGCTGCGGCTGATCCGATGGCGGCGGACCCCGACCAAGGCGGCGGCCTCCGCGCTCGGCCTCGGCCTGGCGCTTCCGCTCGCCGGACTCCTGATGCCCATGTTCCTCGGGGACCTGGTCTCCCGGCTCTGGGCCGCGACGCTGGTGTGGGCGGTGCTCGCCGCACTGATGACCCTGACGGCCTGGGTCTACGCGACCCACACCCCGCCGAAGGACGTCATCGACGCGGACCCCTCCACCGGCGGCCGGTGAGGCCGGTGAGCCGGCCTCAGAGGTTGAACCAGTGGATGTACCGGCACTCGGCGCAGATGTGGCAGGTGGCGCTCCGATTGAGGAAGTCCAGGTCGAAGAAGCTCATCCCCGCGGTGTTCAACTGCCACTCGCGCTGATGGAAGGAGTCGTTCCGGCACACCACGCACGCCAGGTCCGTCCCGTTGCGCAGCTTCACCCGGTGACCGGGCTGTTCGGCCGTATGCGTTCCCGCCTCCGCCCACACCTGAGGGGTTCCGGGCATACGAAAGACCAGCGGTCGCCGAAGCCTTCCCGCTGGTCTTCACAGTGCCCCCTGGAGGATTCGAACCTCCGCACACGGCTCCGGAGGCCGTTCGTTTCGACGCCCCCGACCTGCAAGGACGCTTCGCGGCTGTGTTCTCTGACCACGAGGTGACCACAGCGGCCCCTGTCGGGGCCGCTGGCAGGTCCCATCCCCACCGTCCGTAGGTGGGTGGTCCCCCTTGCTTGGCGGGCCCCCCGAGCCGCGCGTCGGTGCTGGGCGCGCGGTCTGCTTGTGTTGTAGGGGGCTACTGGCTGCCTTCGTTATTGGCTGCTGAACGAGACTGTGGCCCCTGTTCCAGTTGCTGCTCTCGCTTCCGTTGGTCTAGTTTGATTTTTTCTGTTTTCTCCGCAAAATCCTTAAGTCGATTGACGTCATCGTCGGTGTCTCTGTATGAGTTGATGCCAAGTTCTGCAGAATTATATTCATACTCCAAGTCATCTGCGGCTCGTTGCATATTTACTCCGCGTTCGCGAAACTTGAAGTACCCATTAAGGGAAGTTGCCGTGGCGACAAGGAAGCTGGCTGCCACTCCAGCCCATTGCAAGGCCGGGAACTGGCTGGAAGCTGTAACAAGTAGACTCACGGCAACTGAAAAGACGATGATAAATCCCTGGAACCAGTTGCCAACTTTGCGTTGCTTTGAGGCGCCTGACCGGTATTCGTCTATCGATGCAGCGACGTCGGAGTGGTAGTGCCACAGGATGTTCCTGGAGGCGTTGTCGGGGAGCCGGAGACGCGCGCTCTTCTCAGAATCCCTATGCTTCCTTCGGAGATCCCAAAGTTCAACGAGATCTTTATTGAATTTTGAGATAAAGAAGGCTGAAGTGACGATAGCTGTCAGAGTTACAACAATTCCTCCGATGTTCGTCCAAAGCGGATTTATGGGAGGAGATGGTGTAAAATTCAGGAGTGCAATTGGGAGCCAAAGCGACAGGGAGACGAATATTGCAGCCCAGGAATATTTCTTCCTGAGTTCGGCCCTGTCGATTTTAGTTCGGTTATCGTGAAGTTTAAACCGTGCTTGTGCTAGGTCGTAAGCAACGGCATTGGCCCCTTCTTTGGTGTTCTGGTTCTTGGATTCATTGTCGCCTGTGTTGGCGATTTCCTCGTCTGACATGCTGAACTACTCTTCTATGTGGTGAACACCCTGGGTCGTGGCCGAAGACACGATGGCGCGAGACTGTGCCGATGCGCGACCGGCTGGCCACTTTCGGTCATGAAAATGGGTAGCCTCTTCTCGCTCTGCAGTGGGTGTGTTAGCTACACCGTCACCGGGTCGCGTGGGTGCAGCTTCAGAGCTAGCCATAGGGGGTCTTCCCTTTAGAGATTTAAGAGGTGACAGGTTCCGCAGAGTCCGCAGCGGGCGCGAAACTGCGTATCACCTGCACGGATGCTGCGGAACCTGGCGCCGCCCGCCAGCTTCCGCGTAGGTTCCGCAGGTTCCGCACGGAAGTACCCCTGCGAAGCCGTGACCAGTAGCGACGGTGCGGAAGCTGCCCCTAATGGCTAGCTCCGAGGGCGCGGACACACGAAAGGGGCGGCCCCGGCTCGTGCCGGAACCGCCCCGTCACCGTCCTCAGGCCAGAAGCGAGGTCCCGTCATGGATCCGCACGAACGGGCCGCCCTCCCGGAACGCGTCGGTGACCCGGACGGCGCGCGCCTCCGGGGCCGCCCCGACGGCCTCTTCGACGGTCAGCCAGGAGGCGACGGTGGCCTCATCGGTCGCCCGGGGTTCGCCAGCCACCGGGTAGCAGCGGAAGGCCAGGGAGACGACCCCGAGCCGCATGTTCTTGTAGACGCCGATCAGCCGTTCCGGCTTGACCTCGACACCGGTCTCTTCGAGGACCTCGCGGACGACACCGCCCTCCGGCGACTCGTTCAGCTCCAGCACGCCGCCCGGCGGAACCCAGCGGCCGTCGTCAGCCCGCTTGATCATCAGAACGCGGTCATCGGAGCAGACCACGACACCGGTGACGCTGACGCTATGGCGCGGCGTGTCGCTCATGCGTCTTTCTCCCGGTGTAGAGGAGCCACGTACCCGAAAGCGGGAACCGTGCTGCCGTCGGGGACGCCGTGGCTGAGTTCACCGATGCGGCGCCATCCGAGGCGCTCGTATAGGCGGATGGCCGCCTGGTCCTTCGCCATCACATCAAGGAGGAGACGTCGGCCAATGCGGTTCGCCTCCTCCATAGCCGCTCGAACCAGTCGATCGCCAAGTCCCTGGCTCCGTGCCTCCGGGGCGACGAAAAGTCGCTCCAGGGCAGCGAGTGGCTCGTTCGAACCGGCCTGCTGCCTCCAGAGTGCGGCCGCGTCCTCGCCCTCCCCCGAAGCGAGGCTGACGTGTCCGACGATGCGGCCGTCCAGTTCTGCCACCCACGCCTTGAGGAGATTCTCAGGGGTGAGCCACCCGATGGGGTCGCTGACCCCTTCGACCGGATATCCGTTGGTCTCGTGGACACGTATGAGCGCCTGACCTGCGGATGCAAGGTCATCGTCACGCCGCTCACGTATTGCTGCGGACGTGCTCATCTCAGCTCCTTCAGTCCTTGACTGGCACGGTGTAGTCCAGGCCGCCGACGTCGGCCCGAATGACGAATTTCGTGACCTCGAATGGGCGTCCCTGATCATCGATCCCCGTGTGAAGGATCTCGAGTACGGGGACGCCGTCCGGGATGCTCAGCCCTTCGGCTTCGTCCGGGTCGGGCATCCGCGCGGAAACCTCTTCGCGACTCGCAGCGATGGGGTGCCCGAGGTCCTCGAAGCGTGCGTAGAGGCTCCCTTTGCCCATGTCGGCTGAGTAGGACAGGACGCTGCCTTCGGCGATCTCCCACGGGATGTACGTGATCCCGATCTGAACCGGGAACTCTTCGCCCTCACCGACGGCGTAGTACCAGTTCTCCCGTCGGGCCACGGTGCTGTCAGTCTCGGAGAGCCCAAGGCGTTCGGCCACGTCAGACGGGGGCGAGACGCGGGTAATCGACGGACAGTCGACGCGCGGGGTCAGCCCCTGCTTCGCGAGTTCGGCTCGGTAGGGGGAGACGCCGGTTTCCTCGCGTAGCCGTTTGGAGTAGCGGTCGCCGAACCGGAGCAGTTGACGTCGACGGCGCACGAAGACGCCCTTGCCGTGGTGCGTGTCGACCAACCCCTGTTCAGCCAACTGGCGGATGGCCTCGCGGACCGTATTGCGGGCCGCGTCATGGTCTGCGGCCAGCTTTCGCTCAGACGGGAGCTTGCCGTCCTTGCCGTCTTCGGTGAACTCGCCGGCGGCGATCCTGCGCCGCAGCTCTTCGGCGATTCGCCTGCTCGGAAGGTCTTTACCGCTCATCCCAACAGACTACCGAACTGGTTTGAGCCAGAGGGTTGACAGGGGTGACGCCTCGTGCTTGTATCTGGCTTAAACCAGTACTGGTTCAAGCCAGTTGATGGAAGGGGATCTTCATGCGCGCCACCGATCGGAACCTCCTGGCCGCGATCGACCGTGACGAGCTGAAGGCCCTCCTCTACGGCGAGGTCACCACCGCCGACCAGGAGGCCGCACTGCGGGTGCTGGCCGATGAGGCCGGTGTCGACCACGCGCTCCTGCCGCGCGAGGCCACCGGCACCATCGGCGAGGACCCGCGCACCCACGTTCCCGCCGCTGAGCAGCCCGAGCCGGAGCGCTCCGAGCCCCGCGAGCCCAGCCAGGACGAGTTGGACGACCTCGCCGACGACATCGCGGCCCTGGAGTCCGACGACCTGGTCGCCGCCCACGCCGCCGACGTGGCCGAAGTCCTCGACACCGACATGGCCACCGCAGAGGCGACCGTCCGCGAGTGGGGCCCGGCGCCCCGCCCGGGGATCCTCGCCTTCCTGCTGAACCACGGGTCGCTGTGGACCCGCCTTCGCCTGGTCACCGACCTGGCCGCATGATCCCGGCGGCATCCGCCGCCCTCTGCTCCCCGCCCTCTACCAGCGCCCCGGCGCTGCTCTGCCCTGCCCGAAAACCCCGCCTGGAGGACCCGTGAGCACCGACGCGAACGCCCTGTTCCCGCACGACGACACCGACCACCCGGCCGACGCGATCGTCCCCGAGCTCTACCGGGAGATGGCCGCTCCCCGAGCGATCGGCGAGCCCTTCGACGAGTTCCTCGCCCGTGTGACGGCGCTGGCCGACATGACCGCCGACCAGCACCCCGCCCCCGAAACCTCGCCCGCCCCCGCCGCCTCGTGGCGGCAGCGAGCGGCCTGAAGTCCCGGGAGGAACGCGTGGGAGTGCTCCTGCCGGTTCTCGGACTCATCGCGCTGATCGCCCTGGTGTGGGTGCTGACCCGCCCGCACCCCTGATGCCCCTGATCAGAACCTTCAAGGAGGCCAACGTGCCTGCCCTTCGCGCCCGCATCACCGACCTGGTCCAAGCCGTCCTCGACGCCCTGGTCTCCAGCACCCCCGTGGTGGTGCGCCACCACACCACCCGCCTGGTCCGCGACGCCGACGGCGCCGTGATCGGCACCGAACCCGACATGGAGATCATCCGCGGCGACGTCATCGCCGTCAGCGACGACAGCACCGCCGGAGCCTGGGCCCTCATCAGGGCCCGCGACTGGTCGCCCGCCACCGACGACACGCGCCCCGAAGCCGCCGCCCGCGAGCAGATGACCCACCGCATCCCGCTGGACAACCCGGCCTTCGAGATCGAATGGGGAACCCTGTGATGGCGGCCCGGACCCGACGCCGAACGCGGCGATCAGCCAGGGCCACCAACCCCCTGCTCGCGGCCGCGGTGCTCCTGCTCTTCGCCTGGCTGGTCTGGGGCCTGCTCGACACCTTCACCGGCCTCACGCCCGGCTCACCGGCATGGATGGCCCTGTTCGGAGCAGCCGTAGGCATCGCCCTCTGGGAGATCGTGTTCAAGCCCTTCGCGCGGGCCGTGGCCAAGGAGCTGCGGTGAACCGACGACGGCTTCGGCGCCTGGCCCGGTGGGGCCGCTTCTTCCTCGCCCTTTTTGAGGACCTGGCGCTCGGGGCCGACATCGCGATCGCCGCCCTGCTGAACACCCGCCCGCTGCAGCTCAAGCTCGTGAACCTCGCCGCCGCCGCAGGTCGGGTGTGGCGGCGAGCCAACCCGCCCGACTCCGCTTCCCATCCCGCGTTCGTCCTGTCACCTGCGAAGAAAGGAACGCGTCCATGAGCAGCAACCTGCTGATCCCCGAGAGCACCGAGCTGGTTGACAACGAGATCCTCACCAGCACCGTGCAGGACCTCCAGCAGTGGGCCCTGACCAACTCCCAGGACCTGCACGACCGGGCCGCCCTGCTGGAGGTCGGGCTGCGCTACGCGGCCTTCCCCGGTGGCCACCCGATGATGATGGGCCTGGACCAGCGGGCCGCTGCCTACCGGGTCGCCTCTCACCTGCACCGCATGGGCGAGCACGCCCTGCACGTCGGCACGTCGGCCACCAAGCTCATCGGTTCCTTCAACGCCCTGTTCCTGCAGCAGCCCGAGTCCCAGCCCAAGCCCGCCAAGAACCCCTTCGTCATCAAGTAGCGCCCGACCAGGAAGGAGGCTCCATGTCCAGCAAGGACATCGTGATTCAGCCCCAGCACGAGAAGTCGCTGGGCAAGCGGATGGCCGACCGCGCCGCAGAGCGCGCCGTGTCGGTCATCGGCCCGCTGGCCCCGCCCTACGTGGTGGGCGGCGGCCTGGTCGGGGCCGCCGGGCTGTTGCACAGCGTCTACGGCGGCACCGACGCCACCGCGTGGGTCACCATGGGCGAGACCGCCGCCGGTATGGCCCTGGCCGGTTTCACCTACGTCGTCTCCCATGCCCGGTCGGCCTTCGGGCGGATGCATTCGACCGTGACGGTGCTGGCCAGCACGGGACTGCTGGCGGCGGGCACCATCACCGGACCTCTGGAGTCTCCGACCGTCCACGCCCTGCTGTTCGGCGGGGTTCCGCTGGCCCTGTCGTGGAACATGCGCAGGGCCGTGCGCTCGGACGCCTTCGCCGACCTGCGGGAGCGGTGGATGAAGGGCGGTGTGCGCGAGGCCTTCGGCTTCGAGGGGTCGCGCTGGCGCACGACCGACGACAAGGAACACCGCTCCGAGCACGCGGTGCGGCTTCGCCCCGGTCAGGTCGCAGAAGACTTCACCCGGGAGCTGCCGCGCATCGCATCAGCCCTGAAGGTTCGGCGCGGCTCGCTGAGCGCGGTGGCCGATGAGGACCAGGCTGACCTGGTCAAGGTCACCCACATCAAGGGCGGGTCCATCGCGAAGGAGAGCCTGCCCTGGCCGGGCCCCTCGGCCCCCGGCGCCTGCATCTACGACTCGCCGCTGGTGCTCGGGGTCTCCGCAGACTGGGAAGCGGCCGGTTACTCCCCGGCCGACACCCACGTGCTGTTGTCGGGGACCTCCGGCGCCGGAAAGTCCTTCGGCGGGGCGTGGAACCTGGCCGCTGAGGTGATCAGCCGCAAGAACGCGGTGCTGTGGGGCGCGGACGCTGCCAAGTCGCTGCAGACCTTCGGGCCGATGATCGCCGGTATGGAGCGGTGCGCCCCGACCAAGAAGGCCGGGCGCCAACTCCTCAAGGTCATCCACGCCGTGATCGACCCGCGCACCAAGGAGCTGGGGCGCCGCAAGTTCAAGTCCTGGCACCCCGACTCCGGCCTGTCCTACATCGTGGTGCTGCTCGAAGAAGCCTCCGAACTGTTCACGGTCGAAGACCTGAAGAAGCTGCTGAGCATCGGCAAGGCCGCCCGCTCGGCAGGAATCCACCTGGTGGTTTCGCTCCAGCGCGCCACCCACGACCAGATGCCGACCACCCTGCGAGCCCAGCTCAACTCCGCGGTCTCCTTCGGCATCTCCGACAGCGCGGACAACCAGTTCGCCCTCCCCGAGCGCGCGATCGACGCCGGAGCCGACCCGTCCAAGTGGGGCGACCGCCGACCCGGCATGTTCTACGTCGCCGCTAAGGACACACCCGACGAGCGGCTCGCTGTAGAGAACCGCTCCTACGAGATCACCACGCAGCAAATGGAGGAACACGCCCACGCGTTCGGCGCCGGAGAGCTGGACCCCATCACCGCCAAGGCCGCGATCGCGGCGATCGGCGAGGCCGCCTGGGAGGCGCTGAACCCGCGCTCCGACCGGTTCATCGGCCTCTCCGACGACGGCGACCAGACCACCCCGGCAGCTACCCCGACGGGCCAGGCCCCGGCAACCGGACCGGATCAGGAGGAGAACGTGGACGAGAACGCGGCCACCCGTTACGACCCCGCCGACGATGACGAGTGGGCCGAAGAAGCCCCGGCCACCCCCGACGCTGACCCGGGCCTGCCCGCCGACCTGACCGTGCCGCCCCCGGTGCCGACGACCAAGATGTCGTTCGGCCCGCCCCCCACGGTGCGTGAGGTCTCGCCCGACACCGCCCGCCAGATGGTGCGCGCCGCGGTCGACCGGATGGGCGAGGAGCCGTTCAAGCGGCACCAGATCATCTCCGAGCTCGCGCCGATGGTCCGCAAGTCCCGCGCGTGGTACAGCGACCGCCTGAAGGAACTCGTGGAAGACGGCACGCTCGTCTTCGACCGCGAGGAACAGACCTACTGCAGGCGTGCACTGGTGCCCGCCTGACCAAGATCAACTTCGCGCGCGCACTGCCCAGGCGTAGCCGAGGTGACAGGGCTGACACCCCTCCGGGGGGCCGCCCCTCCTTTTCCTAGGTGAACAGGGGTGTCAGCCCCGGGGTGACACCCCCGACTGACACCCCCTGACACCCCGACTGACACCCCCGGCTGACACCTCTGTCGTCAGCCCTTGACACCCCCGATTCGAATGCTCTGCGGCCCGATTGCACAACCTCGATTCACCCGATCACCGGATCTATCGGAGGATCCTCATGGCGACTCTCGCCCCCGGTCTGGACACCCGGACCGCGCTGATGCTGATGTCCCTGCTCGAACTGCCCGCCCGCGACGCCCTGGTCAACCGCGACTGCCAGCAGCGCGCCGCCGCCGTCCTGGCCGACCTGCTGACCAACGACCTCCCTCTCGTCTCCTGGTCGATCCGCAACGGGATCCACCCGCACGTGAAGCTCGAGCGCCCCAAGGAATGGCCCTCCCTGGTCGGCCAGGCCTGCTCCCACCAGACGGTGCGCGACTACGCCTACTTCTTCGGCACCGACGTGGTTCTGGAGTACGGCGACACCCCCAAGACCACCACCGTGGTCGACGGGATCGGAGTCCAGGTGTGGTGCGCGCCGGAGTACCGCGACCGGATCGACGCGGCCGCCGGGGAGGTGGCCTGATGCTGTGCATCACCACCCGCGGCCGCCTGAAGGCGCTGGAGGAGAGCCTTTGCGAGCTGCAGAGGACCCGGCAAGAGCTGGAGGCCGCGCGCACCGACCACCACGCTTCGACCATCGACCTGTTGGACCACCTGCACGATGAGCGCCGCGCCGCCGCCGGGCTGCGGCGGCGCCTGGGCGAGGCCGAAAGCGAGCTGCGCACGCTGCGAGAGGGCCGGGAGCGCTTGCTCGCCGACGCCCACAATGCCGGGCGCCTCGCCCGCACCTTCGCCCTGCTGGAAGGCGCCGGCATGGGGTGCTCGCGCGGAACCGCTGAAGAGCGCCTGCTGGCCGGGGCGCGCATCTACGGGTGGATCGACGTCCCCGGATGGGAGTGCCAGAAGCCGGACTGCCCCGAGAGCAGGCGCGAGCTGGTCTGGCACCCCGACGTCCCCAAGCGCGCCCACCTGGTGTGCGCCTGCGGCCAGGTGTGGAAGGCGGCCCCGGGCGCTGTCGAGCGCGGCGATCGCGAGACCCGCGACCACCAGAAGCGGGGCACCCACCACAGCCACTCGCGCCGCTGGTCGCTGCTTCCCTCTCCCGTGCTGGAGGCCATCGACCGCGCGCTCCCCGCCCCTGCCCACACGCCGTATGAGGACGTGGACTGATGGACCTGCTGTCCGCGCTGGCCGCCGTCGCGGCCCGCCCGCCCTGGTGGCTGATCGCCGCTATGGCGCTGGCGGCCGCCGTGGTCGGCCAGCGCCTGCTGAAGAAGTACCTGACCAGGATCGCCGACAAGAAGAAGCCGAAGGAGAAGCCCTCACAGGCCGCACCAGAGGCGGGGGAGGGCTCGGGCCGCCGGGCGGGGGCGGTGCACGCCGTGGTGACCGTCGCGGTTCTGGCCGCCGCGGCCGTGCTGGTCGGCTTCGCCTTCGCCATGAGCTACGCGGCCCTTTTCCAGGCCGCCACCTGGCTGCAGGCGACCCCCTTCGGGGACCTGCGGTGGATGTTCCCCATCGGGATCGATGCCGTCATCGTCTACTTCCTGGCCTTGGACCTGGTCATGGAGTGGCAGGGGCGCCGTCACCCGCTCGCCCGCTACAGCGCCTACCTGCTGTCCGTGCTGACCGTGCTGCTCAACGTCGGCCAGTCCGGGCAGCACGCCGGGTGGGTGGAACTGCTCGGGCACGCCGGGCCGCCGCTGGTCATCATCCTCATCTCCGAGGGTGTGGCCGCCTGGATCCGCCACGTGGCCGGCCTGGTCCACGGCGAGTTGCCTGAGCGCATCCCCCCGGGGCGGCTCATCGCCCACCCGGTCTCCACGCTCAAGGTCATGCGGCTGATGCTGGGCTGGGGCATCTCCAGCTACGCCACCGCGCTGAAGCTGGAGAAGGCCCGCCAGTACGCGGTGTCGATGCTCAAACAGCAGCACGGCCGCGCCTGGCGCTCCAAGACCCCCGCGCACGTCATGTGGATGCTCGCCAACGGCCACGACCTGGCGCGCGCCTTCCGGCTGGTCGACGCCCTGACCCCGGACGTGCCTAAGACCGTGGATGACATCGCCACCGCCACGTCGGTGTCGCCCCCGCGCTCACAGGAAGCGACAGGCGAAGGGGACGTGTCGCCTTCCCCGCCTGTGGAGGCGACACCCGCCCACCGGACGGGCACCCCGCAGGGTGGCGCGGGCGACGACGGCGACGGTGTCGAGGCGCTGGCCCGGTTCGGCATCGCCGACATCGAACGCTTCCTGTCGCACGGCGACACCGGCGGGGGCGAAGGTGTCGCCACCCTGCCGCCCCATCCCCAAGAGGGCGACACCGGCGAGTCCGACGGCCGCCCCGAGCCCGCCGACGCGGCCCCTACGGCCCAACAGCCCGCAGATGCCGCCAGCGGGGACCAGAACGGCTCAGAGGACGGCCTGACGCTGCTGGAGCGCGCCCGCCGCGCCCTGGAGGCTCAGCCCGCACTGAGCGCCCGCGAGCTGGCCGACCGGCTCGGCTGCACCCGCGGCCACGCCGGGAAACTCGCCGCCGCCGTGCGGCGGGAGGGCGAGCGGCGCTCCCCCGAGGGGGAAGGCGACAGCGGCGACACCCCCACGGGGTGATGCGACACCGGCACCTCTGTGGTGCGACACCGGGCCGGGCCCGGTGTCGCACCGCCCCGCCAAGCCGCGGCACCTGCTCGGACCGATGCGACACCCCTGCCTCATGGAAGCGAGGTCCGTCTTGCACGCCGACCCGACCACCGCGCTGCTGACCATCGCAGCCCTCACCGGCGGCCACTACGCCGGTGACTACCTGTTCCAAACCGATCACCAGGCCACCAACAAGGGGCGCTGCGACCACCAGGGCCGCCGCGCCTGTACCGGGCACGTCGCCGCCCTGACTCTCGCTCAACTACTCCTGCTCGCGCTGGTCGCCGTGGTCACCCAAACCGCGCTGGAGCCGCTTCCGGCCGCGCTCGGGCTGGCCGTGAACGCGGGAACCCACTGGTGGGCCGACCGGCGTGCGCCCCTGCGTGGACTGGTCCTGGCCACCGACAAGTGGTTCAGGAAGCGGGACTTCTACGACAACGGACCCGGGGCGCCGCTGGTCGACCAGGCCTGGCACAAGGTCTGGCTCATCCCCGCCGGGCTGGTCGCCGCATCCCCGCCGCCCCTGGCGCTGATCCTCGCGGCCGCCTGCGCTGGCCTGCTGGCCGCAGCGGACATCGCATCGCGCCGGGCGCTGCAGGCCGAAGAGGCCGCGCGCCACCAGCAGGACAAGCCCGCCCACATGCAAGAGGCCCGGGACGGCCTCATCGACCAAGACGCGCCGTCCCGAGCCCACTCCAACTCCCGATGAGCACCGGAAGGAGGTGAGCCCCATGGTACGGGCCCTGCTCCGCCTGGCCACCCCCGCGTCGCGCTGCGTGTGTGGCCGACTGATCAACGTCTACCGCGAGACCTCCTGCGGCGACTGCGGCCGCCCCGTCTACAGCCGCCGGTGAGCCCGGCCGCGGCTCCGGCGGGCGCCGCCTCGCCGGGGCCGCCATCGTTTCCGCCCCCAAGGAGGCCCGCATGGACATCACCGACAACTCCGACGCCGTGCCCGAGGTCGTGGCACTGGCCGCTGAGATCGCCTACGTGGTCGATGGCGGCGCCACCCGGTACCGCGTCGACGGGCTGCGCATGGACGAGTCCGAGGCGCACTCGCACCTGACCAAGGTCCGCGGCGTCGAGGCGGGCGCTGCCCGGAGCGTCCTGGACCTGGTGCGCGTACGCGACATCACCGCAGCGCGAGCGCGCCTGACGGTCGACTACCACGTCGGTCTCGGGTACCGGATCTGCCGCCGCGGCCGCCGCATGGACTTCAACGAGGCCACGGACGTGCTGGTCCGGGAGTACAGGTGCACCCCCGATGAGGCCGAGGGCGCGGTCTCGCAGGCCCGCGCCAACTTCGACCGCTTCCACCTGTCGTATCCGTGGTTCCCCTCCGAGGGCTGACCGGCCGGTGCCCCTCGCCCCCGGCGCGTCCGCCGGGGGCGGGAGGGACCGACCGACGCCCGCGATTGGAGCCGCGGAATGGCCAACGAGACCGCTTTGACCCTGACCGGGAACCTGACCCGCGACCCGGAAGTGCGCTGGCTGGAGGGCGGCACCCCGGTCGCCTCTTTCCACGTCGCCTCCACACCCCGCTACTTCGCCCGCGAGGCTTCCGAGTGGCGCGACGGCGAGCCGCTGTTCCTGCGCTGCAGCGCTTGGCGCGCCCTTGCCGAGCACGTCGCCGAATCGCTGGGCAAGGGCGACCGCGTGATCGTGACCGGGCGCCTGAAGCAGCGCGCCTTCACCGGCGAGGACGGCGAGAACCGCACCCTCTTCGAGCTGGAGGTCGACGACATCGGCCCGAGCCTGCGGTGGGCCACCACCGCCGTCACCAAGACCCGCGGCACCGCCGCCCCCGCCGCCGGCCAGAGCGCGCCCGGCGACCGCCCGCCCTTCTGAGAAGGAGACAGCCCTGATGGCGATCACGTCCGCCACCTACTACCAGATCACCTGCGGCCTGTGCGGCCATCCCTACGAAGCCGACGGCGGGCCCCTGCTCTTCGCCACCCGCAGCGACGCGGCCGCCGCGGTGGCCGCCGACCCCGAATGGGGACGCACCGGCCCCGGCGGCGGCCAGGAGGTGTGCCGCTCCTGCCTGGATGGCCTGGAGTGCGAGCGCACCGCCCACCCCTGGCGCGCCACGAGCCGCCCCGGGCTGGTGCTGTGCGACCGCTGCCACCGCTTCGAGCGCCGCGAGAACGTGACGGGCCCGGTGCTGCCCGAGCTCCCCGCGCCCCCGGCGCCCGGCCCGGCGCCGGTGCGCTGGCGCGTCCGCAGCGGCGCCGGTGCCCCGCCGCCGTTCTAGAACCCGCCCGTGAGGCCCGGAGCGACCCCCGTTCCTCCGGGCCTCGCCTATGCCCAAGGAGGCCCTGATGCCCCTGATCAGCTTCGGCCCTCGAAAGCGGGTGGCCGTGATCTGCGACCGGTGCGGTCCGGCCTGGGCCGACGACCTGGCCGCCGGGTTCGACACCACCTTCTCCGACGCCGACACGGCCCGCCGCGTGCTGACCGCCTTCGAGTGGACCTTCGCCGATGACCGGGTGCTGTGCGGCGCGTGCACCGTCTGGGAGGCCTGCGGCGCCGAATGCGACAAGCACGGCCATGTGTGGGCCGACGACCTCGCCGGATCGCGCGAGGTCGGCCTCAAGGGCGAGCCGCTGCCCGGCCACCGGTACTGCCGCCGCTGCGGCACCAACATCCCGCTCGCCCTCGCCGACGGCACCGGCCACCCCGAGCAGGTGCCCGGCCTGCTCACCGAAGCCCAGGCCGCCGCCCTGATCGCAATGGAACTGCACTTGCGCGAGGGGGAGGGGTGAGCTTCTCCCGCTTCTACGACCCTGACGGCGCACGGTTCGGCCTGCCGTCCTGGCCCTGGGGGTGGGCACCGCCCTACCTGGCCACCCGCGGCCAGCTCGCCGCCCGCGGGCTTCGCCCCGGCGGACAGGAACCGGTCGGGCAGATCACCTGGCGCTCCCGCCGCGCCCCCACAGGGCGCGGCGGGATCCGCTACGCCCTGCTCTACGACACCCGGACCGCCAAGCCCAAGCGCGCCCCCACCCCGGCGGTGCTCGCCTCGCTGGAGCGGGCGATGGCCGCCCGCCGCACCTGCCCCACCTGTCGGCACACCTTCGACTTCTGCCTGCCCACCTCGCTCGGCCAGTGCCCCGACTGCCACTACGGCACCGCCGCCGCGTGAACCACCACGAGAGGAGATCCACCATGCGGATGACCTTCGTCAAGGCCCCGCCCCCGGACGCCTACCAGCCCCGACAGAAGCGCAGCCCCCACCACGAGATCGCCCGCGCCCTGCGCAACCGCCCCGGGACGTGGGCACGCATCAGCGGGCACCCCACCCGCTCCACAGCCTGCTCCGTGGCATCGGGCATCCGCAGCGGGCAGAGCAAGGGCGGGGCCCGTGCCTACCAGCCCTCTGGTGCCTTCGAGGCCCGCTACGTCACCACCCAGGACGGCCGCCACGAGGTCTACGCCCGCTACATCGGCCCCCGCTCCGGTGAGGAGGCCCGGTGAAGCCCGAGAGTTGGCAGCGCCGGGCCCGCTGCCGCTTCGAGCCGAAGGCGCTGTTCTTCCCGCCCGAGGGTGAGCGCCCCGACCAGCGCGAGGCGCGCGAGCGCCGCGCGATGAAGACGTGCGCGGCCTGCCCGGTCATCGAACAGTGCGGAGAGCACACCCTGGACCGCCCCGAGCCCTACGGCATCTGGGGCGGCATGACCCCCGACGACCGCCGCATCGAACGCCGCCGCCGACGCGAGACCGCACGAGCGGCCTGATGGCCGTCCGCCGTGTGCCCCTGCTGCCCCGGCTTTGCCCGGGGCGGTGGGGAGATGCGACGGAACCCCTGACACCCACCCTGCTAGGAGGGCTTGTTCGCCATGCCCGGATTCGACCCGGTCGACTACCCGCTGGCCGCTGCCCGCCGCGGCTGGCACGTCTTCCCCCTCGCCCCCGGCACGAAGAACCGGCAGCTGGTCAAGTGGTCCCGGACCGCCACCACCGACCCCGGAACCGTGCGCACCTGGTGGGCCCGGTGGCCGGACGCGAACTACGGCATCGCCACCGGCCCCTCCGGCCTGGTGGTCATCGACCTGGACACCCCCGACCCGGGCGAGCACCCGCCCGAGCCTTGGCGGCGCCCCGGCATCACCGACGGCGCCGACGTGCTGGCCGCCCTCGCCGAACACGCCGGGGCCGACACCGGCGAGCTGCTGGGCACCTTCACCGTGGCTACCGCCTCGGGTGGCACCCACCTCTACTACACCGCCCCGCCCGGCCAGCAGCTCGGCAACACCGCCGGAGACCGGGGCCGCGGCCTGGGGTGGCTTATCGACACCCGCGCCGTCGGCGGATACGTCGTCGGCCCTGGATCCACCACCCGAACCGGCGCCTACCGGGCCACCAGCCCGCCCGGCACCCCGGTGGCGCCGCTGCCCGCATGGATCGCCGAACACCTCAAGCCCCCGCCCACCGCGAGTGCCGACGCCGTGCTCGCCGACGTCGCGACCGCCGACCGGCGCCGCACCGCCTATGCGACCGCCGCCCTGCGAGGCGAGGCCGCCAAGGTCGCCCGCGCCGTGTGCGGCGAGCGGAACACCTCGCTGTACGTCGCGGCGGTCTCCCTCGGACAGCTCGCCGCCAAGGGGCTGCTGGAGCCCGGAGAGATCACCGCCGTGCTCACTCGCGCCGCCCAAGCAGCGGGTGCCGCCGGGGGCGCCCCCGATTCGCCGTCCCAGATCGCCGCCACCATCCGCTCGGGCCTGACCAAGGGCCTGCAGATCCCACGCCGCACACGACAAGGAGCCATCTGAGATGAGCAGCGCCGGGCCCGCCGATGCCCACGACGAGGGAGGAAAGCAGAAGCAGCCGTCGCAGGCGACCCGGCTCATCCAGCTCGCAGACGACCTGGTCGACGTGGTCGCCGGGACCGACGGGCGCGCCTACGCCACCGCCCGCACCGGCACCGCCCGGCACATCGCCTTCCCCCTCAAGGGCCAGCGGGGCCTTCGCGCCCGCCTCGCGCGCTTCTACACCGAAGAGTGCGGGTCGGTTCCGTCCCAGTCCGCGCTCACCGACGTCACCGCCGTTCTCGAAGGCAGAGCAATGGATCTTGAACCGCGCCCGGTCGCGCTGCGACTCGCCACCCACCAGGGGCGGGTCGTGCTCGACTTGGGAGGCGCCGACGGGCGGTGCGTCATCGCCGGACCCGACGGCTGGCAGGTGACCACCGACTCGCCGGTGCTGTTCCGCCGCACCGGGCTCACCTCCCCGATCCCCGCCCCGGGCGAGCCGGGCCGCACCGAGGCCGGCATCGGCAGGCTCCGCTCCCTGCTCAACGTCGATGAGGCCGGGCTGCGGCTGGTGGTGGGGTGGCTGGTCTCCGGGCTGATCCCCGACATGCCCCACCCGATCTTCGCCGCCCGCGGCGAACAGGGCACCGGCAAGTCCACCGCCCTGGCCATGCTGACCAACCTCATCGACCCCTCCCCGGCCCCTTTGCGCTCGCTGCCCAAGGACCAGAAGTCCTGGGCTACCACCGCGTCCGCCTCCTGGGCAGTGTGCCTGGACAACGTGTCCACGATCGCCCCCTGGCTGAGCGACACGCTGTGCAAGGCGGTCACCGGCGAGGGCGTGGTCGACCGGGCGCTGTACTCCGACGACGACGTCACCGTGCTGTCCTTCCGGCGGCTGCTGTCGATGACTTCCATCGACACCGGCGCCCTGGCCAGCGACCTCACTGAGCGGCTGCTGCCAGTGGAGTTCCTGCCCATCAAGCGCGACCAGCGGCGCACCGACGCCTCGCTGCAGCAGGCCTACCAGGACGCCACCCCGGACATCCTCGCCGCTCTTCTAGATCTACTTTGTCAAGTCCTGGAAGAACTGCCCAGGACGCACCTGCCGGAGCTGCCGCGCATGGCCGACTTCGCCCGCGTGCTCGGGGCCCTGGACCGGGTGACCGGCTGGTCGACCCTGGACACCTACCTCGCCGCCACCGAGGTCACCACCTCGGACCTGTTGGACGCGCGCCCCTTCACCGCGGCCGTGGCCGCCATGGTCGAAGAGGCCGGGGAGTTCACCGGCACCATCGGACAGCTCATGGAGGTCGTCCCGCCGCCCGAGCCGCGTCCCAAGTCCTGGCCGGTCGACGCGACCCGCGCGGCCGGACAGCTCAAGCGCGACGCCCCCGTCCTACGGGCGGTGGGCATCACCGTCGAAGACGCCGGCCGATCCCGAGACCGCCACCGCAGCAAGCTCTACCGGATCGCCCTCCAGGGCGAGCATCCGCAGAACCCGCAGCGCCCGACCCCGGGTCCCGCCCCCGATAGGGGTGGTGACCAGGAAGGGCGCGATTTTTCGGCCCACGAGACCACACCTGCACCGCCAGGGCCAGCTTCCGCAGAACCCGCACCAGAACCCGCAACAACAGCCGAGAATCCGCAGGCCACGGGCGCGGGCGGAAGCTGGGGCGCTGCGGAAGCTGACGCCGCCCAACTCTCTAACGGCGACACCCCGGCCCCGGTAGAGGCGGGCACCTGCCGCACCTGCCACCGCACCTACCGCCGGTACCGGCGCGGCACGGGTTACGGCGACCAGTGCGCCTCGTGCGCGCTGGGAGTCCCGCCGCCCGACAACTCGCCGGGCTGACCCGGCCTTCCACCGAATCCGAACACGAAGCGGCCCCGGCACGCCTGCAAGCACTCGCCGGGGCCGCACCTCTACCCAGAGAGGCACGTCCATCATGACCGACTCCCCGACACCAGCGAAGGGCGAGCACGTCTCGGTTCGCCTGACCGGCCCCAAGGCGGCCGTCGACGAACTGCTCGCTGCTCTGCCCACCCACTGGGACGCCGCCCGCGAACGGCGCTTCCCTGCCGACTTCCCCGGGCACATCCGCGTCTACCTGGAGGTCACCCCCCGATGAGCGCCACGGAGGCGCGCCCCGCGCCGCACAACCCCAACGAGATGCTCACGGTCGCCGAAGTCTGCCGCGAGCTGCGCATCTCCCGAAGCACCTGGGACCGGATGATCCGCCTCCAGCGGGCCCCGAAGTTCAAGCGCATGGGCGGAAAGCGCGGCGAGATCCGTGTCCGCCGCCGCTGGTTGGACGAATGGCTGGAGGGCGCCACCCGATGACCACCATGAGCTACGACGTGGTCTTCTACAAGATCCGCTTCCGCAAGAAGCCGGGGTCGAAGGGCGAAGCGGACGGCTACCCCCGCCCCTACCAGGTGCGTTGGAAGGTCGCTGGGAAGGAGCACCACGACTCGTTCGCGACCTCCGACCTCGCTGACGGACGACTCTCCGACCTGCGGCGGGCCGCTCGCAAGGGCCAGCAGTTCGATGTGGAATCCGGTCTCCCCGAGGAGGAACTCCGGGCCCTCGAAGAAGCAGCCCGGAACGTCTCCTGGTTCGCCCATGCTGTCGAGTACGCCCACTTCCGGTGGCCGGACATGGCGGGCAACACCCGCGCCAGCATGGTCGAAGCCCTCATGGCGGTCACCCCCGTCCTGGTCGATGACCTCCCGGGGGCGCCTGACAAGGAGACCCTCCGTTTCGCGCTCCGGAACTGGGCATTCGACCCCAACAAGGAGCGTGCGCAGGCACCCAGGAGTACCCAGGCCGCCCTTGAATGGCTGGAGAAGGCGTCCCTGCCGATCAAGGCGCTCACCGATGCCAAGTTCCTCGGAGCGGCCATGCGCGCGTGCGCGACCAAGCTCGATGGCACCTCTGCGGCGAGCGACTACTACAGCCGACGGCGGCGCGGCTTCAGCGGCGCCCTCACCTTCGCCGTCACCAAGAAGAGGCTCGCTGAGAACCCGCTGAAGGACAAGGAGCTTCCGCAGGTGTGGCAACCTCCCAAGCTGGAGGACGAAGTCGACCCCCGAGCGATCGGCAACCCGCAGATCGTCCGCCATACGCTCACGATGGTGAGCTACGTCGGGCGCACCCAGGGGCCGCGGTTCGCCGCGTGGTTCGGCTGCATGTACTACGCGATGATGCGGCCCGAAGAAGTCGCCGGGCTCAAGCGCTCCGGGTGCAAGCTGCCTGTCGACGGCTGGGGCAAGCTCACCTTCGCAACGAGCACGGCGGCCCCCGGGCGCCAGTGGACCGACTCGGGGGAGGTCCACGAGGAACGGGAGCTGAAGGGGAGGGGGAGGAAGAGCTCGCGGACGGTCCCCATCCCGCCGGTTCTCGTGCGGATGCTCCGCGAGCACATCGCGGCCTTCGGCACCGACCCGAAGGGGCGGCTCTTCCACAGCAGGAACGGCAACCGGATTCAGCCCTCAACGTATTGGCAGGTCTGGCAGCGCACGCGGGAGCTGGCATTCGCTCCGGAGCAGCGGGAGGGGCCGCTGCTGAAGCGCCCCTACGACCTCCGGCACGCCGGGGTCACCTACCGGTTGAACCGCGGGGTGCCGGCCACGCAGGTCGCCAAGTGGGCGGGCCACAGTGTCGAGACCCTGCAGCGGGTGTATGCCCAGGTCTGGGCAGAGATGGACGAAGTCTGGATCGACCGTATGGGCGAAGACTGGTGACGTGACGCAGATCACACGCGCGTAGCGCGCTGAAGGCGGAGACCCTGTCCGATACGGGGTCTCCGCCTTTTTTGTTCCATATGTCCTGACCGCACTGTGACCAGAGAAGTCCGCGAAACGTGCTTCCGGGTGACACGAGATGACATACAAAAACCAGCGGGCGCCGAAGCATTCCCGCTGGTCAGAGTGCGATCTGTGGAGGTCGCTGCGATGTGCCCCCTGGAGGATTCGAACCTCCGCACACGGCTCCGGAGGCCGTTGCTCTATCCCCTGAGCTAAGGGGGCGCGCTGCGTGATCCACTCTAGCAGTACTGCGGGGGTGGATCGTGCGAAACGGCCGCGCGGGCGGCGGTGCGGGCGCTACTCTCGCGGACGTGAAAGAAGCGGTGGCTCGGGTGCTGGTGGTCGACGACAACGAGGTCATCAGGCAGCTCATAGCGGTGAACCTGCAGCTCGAAGGGTTCGAGGTGCACCAGGCCGTCGACGGCCGGGAGTGCCTGGAGCGGGCCGAGGAGGTCCGGCCGCACGTCATCACGCTCGACGTGATGATGCCGCGGCTCGACGGCTGGGTCACCGCCACGCGCCTGCGCGAGAACGCCGGGACCCGCGAGGCCAAGGTCGTGCTCATCACCGCCCGCGCCCAGGGGGAGGACCTGCGGCGCGGCGAGGAGCTCGGCGTCGACGCCTACCTCACCAAGCCCTTCGACCCGAACGAGCTCATCGGCACCGTCCGCGAGCTCGCCGGGGTCGCCTGATGGCGCTCGCCTCCGCCTCCCCCTGGGAGCTCGACGCCGCCGTGCGCCGCGCCGCCGCCCGCGTCCTGGGGGCCGACCCCGCCGCCCTCCCCCCGGCCGACCCGCGCAGGGACAGGGACGCCCTCGCCTTCACCTCCGCCATCGCCCTGAGGGCGGGGGAGCAGGCGGGGCAGGACACGGAGTCGCTCGCCCTCGGTATCGCCGACCGCCTCAGACGCGAGGACGGCATCGTCGACGCCTCCGCCGGCCCCGGCGGCCGCCTCCTCCTCACCCCCGACCCCCGCCTCTTCGGCCCCCTCCTCCGCGACGCCCGCGACGGGGCGGTGTTCCTCGCCTCCGGGCGGCGCCCCGCGCCCCCGCTCCCCGGGCTCACCGGCCTCGCCGACCTCCCGACCCTGCACTCCGCCCGTGCCGCCGCCCGCGACGACGCCCGGAGGAGATTGGGGAGACCGGAAGGAACAGCGGGAGGGGGAGAGGACGGGGGAGCACGGGAAGGAGAGGGGCGGGCCGGCGCCGGTTGGCGGGAACCGCTCGTCGACCGCCCCCGCCTCGACACCGAGCCCGGCCGCCTCATCGCTGCCGTCGGGGAGGCCTCCGCCCGCTTCGCCTTCTGCCGCTCGCTCTCCGAACACCCCCGTCCCGGCGAGCTCACCGGCCCCCGCCTGCCCGCCCTGCCCACCGCCGACGACCCCGGCGCCTGGGCCCACCTCACCGCCGACAACCCCGCCTTCGCCGTCCGCTACGCCCACGCGCACGCCGTGGCGGCGCAGCGGTGGCAGGCCGGGGAGGAAGGGGAGGGGAGAGAAGGGGAGGGGGACGCGGGAAGAGACGCGGCGGGACGCGCGTTGCACCTTCCGGGAGAGCCCGACCCGGACCTGACCGGCCTCCTCGGCGCCCTCTACGACGGGCCCGGCACCGCCGCCGCGGCCGCGCGGCGTGGGCGACCCCATATGCTGGTCAGATACCTGGAGGGGCTCGCCACGGCCTACCATGTGTGGGCCGGTCCCCGCGACGGCGCGGGGGCAGCGGGGGAGCGCGCCGCCCACCGGCAGGACCTGCGCGCCGCCGTGTCCGGAGTCCTCGGAGCCGGCCTCCTCCTCATCGGTGTGACCGCGCCCACAAGGCTCTAGGCACCCCGGCCCCGCCCCGCCCGTGACACGCTTCCCAGAGCCCCGACACACCGCCGAGAGCCGTACATGAGCCGTTACGCCCACCCCGCAGGCCCCCGCCACGCGGACGTGCTGCCCGAGGACCACCCGCCCGCCCCGCCCGACGTCCTCTACGCCCTCGACCCGCGGGTGTGGCCCGGCGGCGCCCACCGCGCCGGCGGGGAGATCGTGCTGGGCGGGATCCCGGCCGCCGACCTGGCCCGCGAATACGGCACCCCGCTGTTCATCCTCGACGAGGAGGACTTCCGCGCCCGCGCCCGCGAGTTCCGCGACTCCTTCGCCGCCGTCGGCGCCGACGTCTACTACGCCGGCAAGGCCCTGCTCACCAAGGCCGTCGCCGGGTGGGTCCGGGACGAGGGGCTCAAGCTCGACGTGTGCAGCGGCGGCGAGCTCGCCGTCGCCCTGGCCGCCGGGTTCCCTCCCGAGGACATCGGCCTGCACGGCAACAACAAGTCCGGGGCCGAGCTGGCCCGCGCCGTGGACGCCGGGGTGGGCCGCATCATCGTCGACTCCTTCGACGAGATCGACCGCCTCGAGCGCATCGCCGCCGACCGCGGCGCCCGCCCCCGGGTGCTGGTCCGCGTCACCACCGGCGTGGAGGCGCACACCCACGAGTTCGTCGCCACCGCCCACGACGACCAGAAGTTCGGCCTGGCGCTGAGCACCGGCGCCGCCGAGCGCGCCGTGCGGCGCCTGCTCGAATCCGACCACGCCGAGCTGGTCGGCCTGCACTCGCACATCGGCTCGCAGATCTTCGACACCGCCGGTTTCGAGGTCGCCGCCCGCCGCGTCGCCGCGTTCCTGGCCCGCATCCACGCCGACACCGGCGCCACCCTGTCCGAACTGGACCTGGGCGGCGGTCTGGGCATCGCCTACACCCCCGCCGACACCCCGCTGGCCGCCAAGGACATCGCGCAGAGCCTCAGCGCCATCGTCGCCCGCGAGTGCGAGGCCGGGGGCCTACCGGTCCCGCGGCTGTCGGTCGAGCCCGGCCGCGCCGTCGCCGGGCCCGCCGGGGTCACCCTCTACACCGTCGGCACCGTCAAGGACGTCGAGGGCATCCGCACCTACGTCAGCGTCGACGGCGGCATGAGCGACAACATCCGCACCGCCCTGTACGGCGCCGAGTACACCTGCGCCCCCGCCTCCCGCGCCGGCTCCGCCGAGCCGATGCTCTCCCGCCTGGTCGGCAAGCACTGCGAGAGCGGCGACATCATCGTGAACGACCTGTACCTGCCCCGGGACCTGCGCCCCGGCGACCTCGTCGCGGTGGCCGCCACCGGCGCCTACTGCCACTCGATGGCCAGCAACTACAACCACCTGCCCCGCCCGGCGGTGGTCGCGGTGCGCGGCGGGGCGTCCCGGACGCTGGTGCGCCGCGAGACCGAGGAGGACCTGCTCCGCCTCGACCAGGGCTGACCGGGACAGGAACAGGAACCGCAGAAGCACATGAGAGAAGTGGGAGTCACCCCCCTATGGCGATGAAGGTGGCGCTGCTCGGATGCGGCGTCGTTGGTGCTGAAGTCGTCCGCCTGATCGACGAGCAGTCCGAGGAGCTCGCCGCGCGCATCGGCACGCCCGTCGAGATCGGCGGGATCGCGGTGCGGCGCCTGGGCCGCTCCCGCGGCACGGGCCTGGACCCCGAGCTGTTCACCACCGACGCCGCGTCCCTCGTCACGCGCGACGACATCGACCTGGTGGTGGAGGTGATCGGCGGGATCGAGCCGGCCCGCTCGCTCCTGCTGTCGGCGATCAAGGCCGGCAAGTCGGTGGTCACCGCCAACAAGGCGCTGCTCGCCGAGGACGGCGCCACCATCCACGACGCCGCCCGCGAGGCCGGGGTGGACGTGTTCTACGAGGCCGCCGTCGCCGGGGCCATCCCGCTGCTGCGGCCGCTGCGCGACTCGCTGGCCGGGGACCGCGTCCGCCGCGTCATGGGCATCGTCAACGGCACCACCAACTTCATCCTCGACCGGATGGACGCCCAGGGCGCCGGGTTCGCCGAGTCCCTGGAGGAGGCCCAGGCGCTGGGCTACGCCGAGGCCGACCCCACCGCCGACGTGGAGGGCTTCGACGCCGCCGCCAAGGCCGCCATCCTGGCCCGGCTGGCCTTCCACACCCGGCAGGTCACCGCCGCCGACGTGCACCGCGAGGGCATCACCGGGGTGACCGCCGCCGACATCGCCAGCGCCAAGGCCATGGGCTGCGTCGTCAAACCCCTGGCGATCTGCCAGCTCTCCGAGGACGGCGCCTCGGTCGGGGTGCGCGTGCACCCGGCCATGCTGCCCCGCGAGCACCCGCTGGCCACCGTCGGCGGCGCCTACAACGCCGTGTTCGTGGAGGCCGAGTCGGCCGGGCGGCTGATGTTCTACGGCGCCGGCGCCGGGGGCGCCCCCACCGCCAGCGCCGTGCTCGGCGACCTGGTCGCGGTGGGCCGCAACCGGCTCGCCGCCACCTCGGTGGGCGAGGGCGCGCACGACACCGGCCTGCCGGTGCACCCGATGGGCGCCACCGTCACCCGCTACCACCTGTCCCTGGACGTGGCCGACCGGCCCGGCGTGCTGGCCCGGGTGGCCGAGGTGTTCGCCGAGAACGGGGTGTCCATCATGAACGTGCGCCAGGAGGGGCGCGGCGACGACGCCCAGCTCGTCCTGGTCAGCCACCCCGCCCCGGACGCGGCGCTGGACGCCACCGTGGAGCGGCTGCGCGCCCTGGACGAGGTGCGCTCGGTGGCCAGCGTCATGCGGGTCGAGGCGCTCGGTACGGGCATCTAGACTGCTGGCGCGGGTTCCCGCGTTTTCCGTATCACTTCTGATCAATCACTTCTGATCGCGAGAGGTCCCTGTCGTGAGCATGGCACGGGCGTGGCGCGGGGTGGTCGAGGAGTACCGCGACCGCCTCCCCGTCACGGCGAACACCCCGGTGGTCACCCTCCAGGAGGGCGGCACCCCGCTGGTACCGGCGCGGCGGGTGTCGGAGCTGACCGGCTGCGAGGTCTTCCTGAAGGTGGAGGGCCTCAACCCCACCGGCTCCTTCAAGGACCGCGGCATGACGATGGCCATCAGCAAGGCCGCCGAGGACGGGGCGCAGGCGGTCATCTGCGCCTCCACCGGCAACACCAGCGCCAGCGCCGCCGCCTACGCGGTGCGCGCCGGCATGACCTGCGCGGTGCTGGTGCCGCAGGGCAAGATCGCGATGGGCAAGCTCGCCCAGGCGCTCGTGCACGGCGCCAAGCTGCTGCAGGTCGACGGCAACTTCGACGACTGCCTGGAGCTGGCGCGCAAGCTGTCGGTGGACTACCCGGTGGCGCTGGTCAACTCGGTCAACCCCTACCGGCTGCAGGGCCAGAAGACCGCCGCCTTCGAGGTGGTCGACGCCCTGGGCGACGCCCCCGACGTGCACTGCCTGCCGGTGGGCAACGCCGGGAACATCACCGCCTACTGGATGGGCTACAAGGAGTTCGCCGCCGAGGGCCCCGCCACCGGCACCCCGCGCATGCTCGGCTTCCAGGCCAGCGGCGCCGCGCCGATCGTCGGCGGCGAGCCGGTGCGCTCCCCGCGCACCATCGCCACCGCGATCCGCATCGGCAACCCCGCCTCCTGGCAGACCGCCGAGCAGGCCCGGGACGAGTCCGGCGGGGCCATCGCCTCGGTCACCGACCGGCAGATCCTGGCCGCCTACCGGATGCTCGCCGCCGAGGAGGGCGTCTTCGTGGAGCTCGCCTCGGCCGCCAGCGTCGCCGGGCTGCTGCAGAGCGCCGAGGCCGGGGGCGTCGCGCCCGGCTCCCGGGTGGTCTGCACGGTGACCGGGAACGGCCTGAAGGACCCCGACTGGGCGCTGGCCGGCGCCTCGTCGGCGACCACGGTCCCGGTGGACGCCCGCGCCGCCGCGGGCGCCCTGGGCCTGGCGTGAGCGCCGCGCCCGCCGGGGTGCGCGTGCTCACCCCGGCCACCAGCGCCAACCTGGGCCCCGGCTTCGACGCCATGGGGCTGGCCCTGGACCTGCACGACGAGGTCGAGGCCCGCGTCCGCGACGACGGGCGGGTGCGCGTGTCGGTCGAGGGCGAGGGCGCCGGGACGGTGCCCGAGGGGCCGGGACACCTCGTCGCCCGCGCCTTCCGCGCCGCCTGGGAGGCCGCGGGGGAGCGGCCCCCGGGCGTGGAGCTGCGCTGCCGCAACGCCGTCCCGCACGGGCGCGGGCTGGGCTCGTCGGCCTCGGCGATCACCGCCGGGGTCGCGGCCGCCGCCGCCCTGGCGGGGCGGGTGGGGCCGGACGGGGACGTCGACCGGGACTGGGTGTTCGGCACCGCCGCCGACATCGAGGGCCACCCCGACAACGTGGCCCCCTGCGTGTACGGGGGGTTCACCCTGTCCTGGGGCGGGCGCGGGGCCTGGCGGGCGCTGCGCCTGGAGCCCGACCCGCGGCTGCGGCCGGTGGTGTGCGTCCCGGACGCCGAACTGTCCACCGAGGCCGCGCGCGGGCTGCTGCCGGCCGAGGTGCCGCACGCCGACGCCGCGTTCACGGCGGGCCGGGCGGCGCTGCTCACCGCGGCCGTTTCCGGCCACCCCGAGCTGCTCCTGGAGGCGACCGAGGACCGCCTGCACGAGCGCTACCGTGCCGCCGCCATGCCCGAGAGCGCCCGTCTGGCCGCCGACCTGCGCGGACGGGACGGCTTGGCCGCGGTGGTCTCCGGCGCGGGGCCCACCGTGCTGGTGCTCGCCGCCGATGGGGGCACCGGTGCCCGAAACGCCCCAGTGGCGGGCGATGTCGGGCAAATCCATCGGGATGCGGTTGATTCGATTCGCGCCCGAACGGGTACGGCTTGGCACATACGCCCCTTAGCAATCGATCCGGCTGGGGTGCGGATCAGTTCTCCCCGTTCATTGACCAGTGTCGAGGAATAGCCTTGGGCTCCGGTGATGTTAGGCTGGTCGTAGCACCAGATGCCCCGTTGCGGGGCGTGTGCTCATCCGCCACAGGGACCTCCGCGCCACGCGGGCCGGCCCCCGTGTCGAGCTCACGTCGCCCCCGCGGCCCCGCCCATCCCACCGAGGCGCCGTCCTCGCCCGGCGAGAGCGACAGAACGGTCCGCGGGACGAACCATCGAGCTCACCGCCCCGACGTCTGGCTGTACCCAGAGCCCGCCGCGATTGGGTAAGGGCGCCGACCGACGGTTCCCGACAACCACGTGGGGCACGCCCGACCCGGCCCCCGCCGGTTCGCACCACCGGGCCGGCCGTTCTTGACATGACAACGGCACGAGCCCGCTCCTTGGGAAGGACCCTTAGTGAGCGACACCACCGAACTCCACACGGACGCGGCGGTCAGCACCAACGACGATTCCACCGCGCCCGCTGCGGACGCCGGCGACGGCGCGGAACGCGCCGCCAAGAGCGGCCCGTCCCGGTCCCGGGCCGGATCCGGCGCCACCGGGCTGTCGGCGCTCAAGCTCACCGAGCTCCAGCGGCTCGCGTCGAGCCTGGGCATCACCGGCACGGGGCGGATGCGCAAGAACGACGTCATCGCCGCCATCGAGGCCAAGCAGGGCGGCCCGGTGGCCGCCCCCCAGGCCGACCGCAAGGACGCGCCCAAGGACGCGCCGAAGGACGCCCCGGAGAAGGGCTCCGCCGGAGGGTCCGCCAAGAAGGGCCGGGCCGCCGGGGGCGGCGGCAAGGGCGCCGAGAAGGGCGCCGAGAAGAGCACCGAGAAGAGCACCGAGCAGGACGGCCCCAAGGCCGACAAGGACACCGCGGGCCGCGGCCGCCGCTCGGCGCGGCGCCGTTCCGACGAGGCCGAGCAGGCCCCGGCGGCCGCGGAAGCGACCGAGACCCCGACCTCCGCGAGCAGTGTGAAGACCTCCAGCACCTCCCAGAAGAGCGGCCCCGACGGCGGCGAGGGCCGCAAGCAGGGCCGCGAGCGCCAGCGCAACCGCCGCAACCGGGGCGGGCGCGACGACGGCCCCGCCGAGGGCCACGGCGACGGCGGCCAGCAGCACGGCGGCTCCGGCGGCCAGGGCGGCCGGCAGAACGCCGACGACGACTCCGGCGGCGGGCGCCGCCGCGGGCGCCGCCGGGACCGGCGCGACCGCCGCGGCCGCGACCGTCCGGACACCGAGCCGGTGATCAGCGAGGACGACGTCCTGCTGCCGGTCGCCGGGATCCTCGACATCCTGGACAACTACGCGTTCGTGCGCACCACCGGCTACCTGCCCGGGCCCAACGACGTCTACGTCTCGCTGGCCCAGGTGCGCAAGTACGGCCTGCGCAAGGGCGACGCGATCACCGGCGCGGTGCGCCAGCCCCGCGAGGGCGAGCGCCGCGAGAAGTTCAACGCGCTGGTGCGCCTGGACACCATCAACGGGATGGCGCCCGACCAGGCCCGCAACCGCCCCGAGTTCTCCAAGCTCGTCCCGCTGTACCCGCAGGACCGGCTCCGCCTGGAGACCGAGCCGAACGTGCTGACCACGCGGATCATCGACCTGGTCGCGCCGATCGGCAAGGGGCAGCGCGGCCTGATCGTGTCCCCGCCCAAGGCGGGCAAGACGATGGTGCTGCAGTCCATCGCCAACGCGATCACCGAGAACAACCCCGAGTGCCACCTCATGGTCGTCCTCGTCGACGAGCGGCCCGAAGAGGTCACCGACATGCAGCGCACGGTCAAGGGGGAGGTCATCCACTCCACCTTCGACCGCCCGGCCGAGGACCACACGACCGTGGCCGAGCTGTCCATCGAGCGCGCCAAGCGCCTGGTGGAGATGGGCCTGGACGTGGTCGTGCTGCTGGACTCCATCACCCGCCTGGGCCGCGCCTACAACCTGGCCGCCCCGGCCAGCGGGCGCATCCTGTCCGGCGGTGTGGACTCCACCGCGCTGTACCCGCCCAAGCGGTTCTTCGGCGCGGCCCGCAACATCGAGAACGGCGGCTCGCTGACGATCCTGGCCACCGCGCTGGTGGACACCGGCTCGCGGATGGACGAGGTCATCTTCGAGGAGTTCAAGGGCACCGGCAACATGGAGCTCAAGCTCAACCGGTCCCTGGCCGACAAGCGCATCTTCCCGGCCGTGGACGTGGACGCCTCCTCCACCCGCAAGGAGGAGATCCTCATGTCCCAGGAGGAGCTGTCCATCATCTGGAAGCTCCGCCGGGTGCTGCACGCGCTGGACACCCAGCAGGCGGTCGAGCTGCTCCTGGACAAGATGAAGGACAGCAAGAGCAACGCGGAGTTCCTGATGCAGGTGCAGAAGACCAGCCCCGGGGGCGACTAGACCGCGCCGGCCGAGCGCCCGGGCGGCCCTCCCCCTCGCGGGAGGGCCGCCTTTTCGCGTCCCGGCGCCTTTACGGGGCCCACACGGCGGGCTTAGCATCCTTCCAGCTCGTGTATACGGTGTACTCCAGCCCCCCCCGGGAGTTGCCTGGATGGACGACCTCGCCCTGCTCAGCCTCTTCGCCCTGGCCCCCGTTCTGACCGTCGGCGTCCTGCTGGTGGGGCTGCGCTGGCCCGCCAAGTACGCGATGCCCGCCGGGTACGCGGTGGTCGTGGCCGTGGCCGCCCTCGTCTGGGACGTGGACGCGACGGTCATCGCCGCCTCCAGCGTCCAGGGGCTGATCCTGGCCGCCGGACTCCTCTACATCGTCTTCGGCGCCCTGCTCCTGCTGGCCACGCTCACCCAGAGCGGGGCCATCGCCACCGTCCGCGCCACCTTCACCGGCATCAGCCCCGACCGCCGCGTGCAGGCGGTCATCATCGGCTGGCTGTTCGGCAGCTTCATCGAGGGCGCCTCCGGCTTCGGCACCCCCGCCGCCGTCGTCGCCCCGCTGCTGCTCGCCCTGGGCTTCCCCGCCATGGCCGCGGTCATGGTCGGCCTGATCATTCAGAGCACCCCGGTGAGCTTCGGCGCCGTGGGCACGCCCATCCTGGTGGGCGTCAGCGGCGGCCTGGAGGGCGCGCCGAACGTCGAGGCGCACACCGCCGCGGCCGGCACCTCCTTCACCGCCCTCGTCGACGGCATCGGCCTGCAGACGGCGCTGCTGCACGCCCTCACCGGAACCCTGGTCCCGGTCTTCCTGTGCTGCATGCTGTGCGGCTTCTACGGCGGCCGCCGCCGCTTCACCGACGGCCTGGCCGTGTGGCCCTTCGCCCTGTTCGCCGCCCTGGCCATGGTGGTTCCCTCGGTCCTGTACAACGCCTTCCTGGGCGTGGAGTTCACCTCCCTGCTCGGCGGCCTGACCGGGCTGCTGATCGTCGTCACCGCGGCCCGCGCCGGGTTCCTGATGCCCAAGGAGCCGTGGGACTTCCCGCCCCGCTCCGAGTGGGAGGAGCGCTGGACCGGGCGCCTGGTGCCCGACGCCGCGCCCGCGGACGGCGACGGCCCCCGCATCGGCCTGCTCCGCGCCTGGGCGCCCTACCTCCTGGTGGCCGCCGTCCTCATCGCCACCCGGATGATCACCCCCGCCAAGGAGTGGCTGGAGGGCGTGGAGCTGGGCGCCGACGACATCCTCGGCACCGGCATCGGCGAGGCGGTGCCGGTGCTCTACTCCCCGGGCGCCGCGTTCATCGCCGTCTGCCTGGCCACCTACGCCCTGCACCGGATGAGCGGGCGCCGCATCGCCGCCTCGTGGCGCACCGCCGGGGGCCAGCTCGCCGGGGCCGCGGTGGCGCTGCTGTTCGCGGTGCCGCTGGTGCGCGTCTTCATCAACAGCGGCGAGGAGTTCTCCGGCGCCGGGCTCGCCAGCATGCCGCTCACCCTCGCCGAGGGGGCGGCCGCCATCGGCGGCGGCGCCTGGCCGCTGTTGGCCCCGTGGATCGGCGCGCTCGGCGCGTTCATCGCCGGCAGCAACACCGTCTCCAACCTGATGTTCTCCCTGTTCCAGTTCTCCACCGCCGAGCAGATCGGCGCCGCGCCGCCCACGGTGGTGGCCGCGCAGGCGGTCGGCGGCGCGGCCGGGAACATGATCACGGTGCACAACGTCGTCGCCGCGTCCGCGGTGGTCGGCCTGGCCGGGCGGGAGGGCGACCTGATCCGGCAGACCGTGATACCGCTCACGTACTACCTGCTGGCGTCGGGAGCGCTGGCCTATCTCTTCGCCTACGGGGCGGGCGTGAACGCGGGGGCCGTCCAACTGGCGGCGCTCCTGCTCGCGCTGGCCGCGGCGGTGGTGCTGCTGCGCCGCCGGGACAAGGCCGAGGCGGCGGCACGCGCGACCGCAGGGGGCGGGGGATAGCCGCTTTTTCCTACCCGCACGGCGGTTCGCCAAAACCCCGGTTCCGTGCTTCCATGCCACCCGATGGACAAGAAGAGATGGGCCGCCGCCGCGGGAGTGTGCGCGGTCGCGCTGGCCGCCGGGGGCGTGCTCGTCGCCGCCCCGTGGTCCTCCGATGCCGACGCCCCGGCGCCGTCCGCCTCGTCCCCGCCCCCCGAGCCGCCGCGCATCAGTGCCGAGCGCCGTCTGGCGCTGCAGCGCGCGCTGAACGAGACCGTGGCCGGGGGGTCGGCCAGCGGCGCCGTGGCCGAGTACGTCGAGCACGGCGAGGGCGGCAGCGACTCCTGGAGCGGCGTGGCCGGCGTGGCCGACCTGTCCACCGACGTCCCCGTCGACCCGCAGGCGCACTTCCGCGTGGCCAGCATCTCCAAGCCGTTCGTCGCCGCCACCGTGCTGCAGCTCGTCGAAGAGGGCCGGGTCCGCCTCGACGACACCCTGGAGGACGTGCTGCCCGGGCTGGTCGACGGCGGCGACCGGATCACCCTGCGCATGGTGCTCAGCCACACCAGCGGGCTGTACAGCTACAACAAGTCCATGCCCAGCGTGCGCAGCGACCCCGGGCGGGCCTGGCGCCCCGAAGAGCTGGTGGAGATCGCCAACGAGCACGACCCGGTGTTCCCTCCCGGCTCCGACGTGGAGTACTCCAACACCAACTACGTGCTGGCCGCCCTGGTCATCGAGAAGGTCACCGGCAACCCCTACCGGGAGGAGGTCCAGGCGCGCATCCTGGACCCCCTGGGGCTGACCGAGACCTCCATCCCCACCGGCACCGGCGTGCCCGCGCCGTCCATGCACGGCTACGCCTGGGTCTCCGACGGCGCGGGCGGGCACACCGCCGAGGACGTCACCTCCTTCGACACCTCCCGCTGGTACGGCACCGCGCAGGTCGTCTCCACCGTGAGCGACATCAACACCTACTGGCGCGCCCTGCTCGACGGCGAGGTGCTCGGCGCGGAGGTGCTGGAGGAGATGCTCACCGTCCAGGCCTACAACGCCGGCGACTACGGGTACGCCCTCGGCCCGCGCTCCTACACCCTGGAATGCGGCACCCGGGTGTGGATGCACCCCGGCAACATCCCCGGCCACCGCACCTGGACCGTCCACTCCGAGGACCGCGACCTGACCGTCTTCCAGGCCCGCTACCGCGAGGACCCCGACCCGCCCGCCTGGGCCATGATCGAGCTGGCCATGTGCCCCGAGGACGCCCCCGGGGACCCCTCGCCCTCGCCCACCCCCGAGGACTACCCCAGCGAGGACGTCGCGGGAACCGGCCGCGGCAAGGACGGCGGGAAGTAGTCCCGGTCGGTTCTTGTTGCACTCTCTGGCAGACTGGTAGGGGAAGGAACCCCTCTGCCCAGCGCAGGGGCACGCCAGGTCCGTATGAGAGACCGAGAGGCGGTACCGGTTCCCGCGCGCCGCAGACCTCTGCACCCGTGTCCAGCGTTCCTTCCGTGGCGCGCGTCCGGCGACCGCACAGCGAGGAGACCCAGTGAAGGCCGAGATCCACCCCGAGTACGTCGTCACCGAGGTGACCTGCACCTGCGGGAACAGCTTCACCACCCGCAGCACCAAGACCGAGGGCGCCATCCGCGCCGACATCTGCTCCGCCTGCCACCCGTTCTACACGGGCAAGCAGAAGATCATGGACACCGGCGGCCGGGTCGCCCGCTTCGAGAAGCGCTTCGGCAAGCGCAAGTAGCGCCAGCCGCAGCGGCGCCGGGACGTGCGACGGCGCGTCCCGGCGCCGCGCCTTGAGACCCGACCGCGCTATCGATGGGGACTGACGACACGTGAAGCTGGACGACCTCCTCGGCGAGTACTACGAACTGGAGCAGCAGCTCGCCGACCCCGACGTGCACGCCGACCCGGGCCGCGCGCGCTCCCTGGGCAAGCGGTACTCCCAGCTCACCCCCGTCATCGCCGCCTACCGCGAGCTCCAGCAGGTGGAGAGCGACCTGGAGGCGGCCCACGAGCTCGCCGCCGAGGACCGCTCCTTCGGCGAGGAGGCCGACCGCCTGGAGGCCGAGCGCGAGCGGCTCACCGAGCGGCTGCGCGTGCTGCTCGTCCCGCGCGACCCCGCCGACGACAAGAACGTCATCCTGGAGGTCAAGGCCGGCGAGGGCGGCGAGGAGTCCGCCCTGTTCGCCGGCGACCTGGTCCGGATGTACCTGCGCTACGCCGAGAACCGCGGCTGGAAGACCGAGGTGATCGACTCCACCGCCTCCGACCTGGGCGGGTACAAGGACATCACCATCGCCTTCAAGAACAAGGGCGGCGCCCCCGAGCCCGGCGAGGGCGTGTGGCCCCGCCTGAAGTTCGAGGGCGGCGTGCACCGCGTCCAGCGCGTCCCGGTCACCGAGTCCCAGGGCCGCATCCACACCTCGGCCGCCGGGGTGCTGGTGGTCCCCGAGGCCGAGGAGATCGAGGTCGAGATCAGCGAGAACGACCTGCGCATCGACGTGTACCGGTCCTCGGGCCCGGGCGGGCAGAGCGTCAACACCACCGACTCGGCCGTGCGCATCACCCACCTGCCCAGCGGCATCGTCGTCTCCTGCCAGAACGAGAAGAGCCAGCTGCAGAACAAGGAGCAGGCGATGCGCATCCTGCGCGCCCGCCTGTACGCCGAGGCCCAGGCCAGCGCCGACGCCGAGGCGGCGGCCGAGCGCAAGAGCCAGGTCCGCACCGTGGACCGCTCCGAGCGGGTGCGCACCTACAATTTCCCGGAGAACCGCATCTCCGACCACCGGGTCGGCTACAAGGCCTACAACCTCGACCAGGTCCTCGACGGCGAGCTGGACGGCGTGCTGCAGGCCCTGATCGACGCCGACACCACCGAGAGGCTGGAGCAGGCCCAGTCATGAACTTCCTGCTCGACGAAGTCGCGCGCGCCACGCTGAGGCTGGCCGAGGCGGGCGTCGACTCGCCCCGCACCGACGCCGAGGAGCTCGCGGCGTTCGTGCACGGCGTTCGTCGAGGAGAGCTCCACCAGGTGGCCGACGCCGACTTCGACGCCCTGTACTGGGAGTGCGTCGCCCGCCGCGCCGCCCGCGAGCCGCTGCAGCACATCACCGGCCGCGCCTACTTCCGCTACCTGGAGCTGGCGGTGGGCCCCGGGGTGTTCACCCCCCGCCCGGAGACCGAGATCATGGTCGACTGGGCGATCGAGACGCTGCGCGCCATGGACGTCGCCGACCCCGTCGTGGTCGACCTGGGCACCGGCTCGGGCGCCATCGCCATCTCCATCGCCCAGGAGGTGCCGCGCTCGCGCGTGCACGCCGTCGAGCTCGACCCCGGGGCGCTGGCCTGGGCGGAGCGCAACATCGACGCCACCGGCCACGGGGAGCGGGTCACCGCCCACCACGCCGACATGCGCACCGCCCTGGCCGAGCTGGACGGCCGGGTGGACATGGTGGTGAGCAACCCCCCGTACGTGCCCACCGGCCAGGCCGGCACCGTCCCCCCGGAGGTGCGCGACCACGACCCGGCCCCCGCCCTGTGGGCCGGGGCCGACGGCCTGGACCTCATCCGCGGCCTGGAGGCGGTCGGCCGCCGGCTGCTGCGCCCCGGCGGCGCGATGGCCATCGAGCACGGCGACGGACAGGGCATCGACATCCCCCCGCTCTTCCCCGAGGAGCGGGGGTGGCGCGACGTGCGCAACCGCAAGGACCTGGCCCGCCGGGACCGGTTCGTGGCCATGCGCCGCGCCGACGACTGAGGACGCTTGGGAGAAGGGGACCGATGAGCCGCCGCTACGACTGCGCACAGGAGTCCGAGCGCAAGGACGGGGTCGCCGACGCCGCCTCGACCGTGCGCCGGGGGGAGCGGGTGGTGCTGCCCACCGACACCGTGTACGGGATCGGCGCCGACGCCTTCAGCCCCGCCGCGGTGGCCGGGCTGCTGGAGGCCAAGGGGCGCGGGCGGGACATGCCGCCGCCGGTGCTGGTGGGGTCGGTGCGCGCCGCGCACGCCCTCATCGACGACCTGGGCGGGCACGGCCAGGACCTGATCGAGGAGTTCTGGCCCGGGCCGCTGACCATCGTGTGCACGGCCACCCCCAGCCTGTCCTGGGACCTGGGCGACACCAAGGGCACCGTGGCGGTGCGCATGCCGATGCACCCGGTCGCCCTGGAGCTGCTCAAGGAGACGGGCCCGATGGCGGTCAGCAGCGCCAACGTCTCCGGTGAGCCCGCGGCGACCACCGCCGCCGAGGCCGAGGCCCAGCTCGGCGAGAGCGTCGCGGTCTACCTGGACGGCGGCCCCTGCGCCGAGGCGGTGCCCTCCACCATCGTCGACCTGACCTACGCGGTGCCGCGGGTGCTGCGCCTGGGCGCCATCCCCATCGAGAAGCTGCGCGCGGTGTGCGGCACGGTGATCGGGGAGGCCAAGCCGCGGCGCAAGCCCGAACCCGAGCCCGAGTCCGGGCCCGCGCAGGAGAACGACGGGGCGGAGCCGGGCGAGGCGTCCGCACCGTGACGCCGGGGGTGCTAGGTTCGTGCCCATCCGCAAGCCGTTCCCGCCAGCCAGCTCCGTGAAAGGCCTCCGGTCACGCCGTGCGTGAGTACGCGCTCACTTTCGTCATCGCCCTGGCGGTCACCTATCTGCTGACCCCCTTCGTGCGCCGGGCGGCGATCGCGGTCGGGGCCGTGCCCCCGGTGCGCGACCGCGACGTGCACACCGAGCCGATCCCGCGGATGGGCGGCATCGCCGTCTACGGCGGGTTCGCCGCGGCGCTGCTGATCTCGGCGCAGCTGCCGCACCTGCAGGACGTCTTCCGCACCGACACGGCCAAGATCTGGGCCGGGCTGCTGCTCAGCGGCGGGCTGATCACGGTGATCGGGATCATCGACGACCGCTGGGGGATGGGGCCGGTCCCCAAGCTGGCCGGGCAGACCGCCGCCGCGGGGATCCTCGTCTCCCAGGGGGTGCAGCTGCTCTGGCTGCCGCTGCCCGGCATGCAGCTCTCCCTGGGCCCCTGGCTGGGGGCGGTGCTGTCGGTGCTGCTGGTGCTGGTCACCATCAACGCGGTCAACTTCGCCGACGGGCTGGACGGCCTGGCCGCGGGCATCGTCGCCATCTCGTCGCTGGCGTTCTTCGCCTACTACTACGTGGCCGCCGTGGACCGCGGCTTCGACCGCCAGTCCTACCCCGCGATGATCGCGATCATCCTGGTCGGGGTGTGCGTGGGGTTCCTGCTGCACAACTTCAACCCGGCCCGGGTGTTCATGGGCGACACCGGGTCGATGCTGCTGGGGCTGCTGCTGGCCTCCATCACCATCTCGGTGACCGGGCTGTTCCTGCCCGAGAGCCAGGCCGCCCCCGAGGCCGGGGGGCTGGGCGGCATCCACTCGCTGGCCGCGTTCCTGCCGGTGCTGCTGCCGCTGCTGGTGCTGGCGCTGCCGCTGGCCGACCTGGTGCTGGCGGTGGTGCGGCGCACCCTGGCGGGCAAGTCGCCGTTCGCCCCGGACAAGAAGCACCTGCACCACCGGCTGCTGGAGCTGGGGCACTCGCACAAGCGGGCCGTGCTGCTGATGTACCTGTGGGCGGCGATCATCGCCTTCGCCTCGGTGTCGCTGTCGGTCCTGGACTCGCCGTTCACCGTGCTGGCCGTGACCACATTGGTAGCCGCCTGCGCCGTGGGACTGATCACGCTGCCGCGGCTGCGCCGGCGCCGGGCCGCGGCCGCCGGCCGGCACTGACCCAACAGGGGCCGACGTGCGGTGATCGGTTCTGTGAACTCCTGGCACACCGGGCCTGGGGGCTGAGCCCGGGGGGCGGTGCGGAGCATCCGGGAGCAGCGCTTACTCTGGAGCAGTACCCCGGAACCGGACAACTCGGGCGACGGTAAGCTCGCGGTAAAGGTCCCAGGCGACGGGGTGCAGAAATCCTTGTGATAGCTTTCACGAGCAAGCACCCCACTGAACATCCCGGAGCTCCGCACATGCAGGAACACGACGCCCGGATCCTCCGCGGCGCCGCGATTCCCACGGCCGCCGCCGGTCTGATCGGCATGGCCGCCGCCGCGGCGGCGGCAGGCGTCCACGGACTCCTCGGCGCCCTGTACGGCACCCTCCTCGTCGTGGGCGCCTTCGTGGTGTCGGCCTGGGTCATCGCCCGCACGGGCGAGAAGAACCCGCAGCTCATGCTGCCGGTCGCATTCCTGGTCTACACCACCAAGGTCGGTGTTCTGGCGGTCGTCCTGGTGCTCTTCGGCGGGTCCACGGCCTTCGACCACACCGCCTTCGCCTTCACCGCGCTGGCCTGCGTCATCTGCTGGCTCGGCGGGCAGGCGTGGGCGAGCAGGCGGGTCAAGCAGCCGACCGTGGTCCCCGACGCCGAGTCCGAGGACGAACCGGCGGAGGCCGAGCAGGCCGAACCGGTCGAGGGGGGCCGGTGAGCCCCTTCCGGCAGGGGGATGTGCGAACGGTTATCACCTCCTGCTATCTTCCGGAGCGACGAGATGAACGAGCGTACAGACGCGGTCGGCGGCGAGGAGCCGCCTCGCGCGAACGCCGGCGCGGTCCTCTCGTATCTGCTGGGAGGCCTGGCCTTCTGGGGCCTCATCGGCTGGGGGGTGGATTCGGCCCTCGGGTTCGACTCACTGTTCCTGCCCATCGGCCTGCTGCTGGGACTGGTCGGGGGGATCTACCTGATCATCACCCAGTACGTCCGGTCCTGAACGTCCAGCCCGGTAGCCCGCGGCTCCCCGAGAGCAGCGCGGCAGGGCCCTATAAATCGAGGATTGAGTTGCGTCACGACGAAAGGGTTCGCCGTGAGTGCTGACGTTATGTACAGCGCCGCCTCCGAGGAGGGCTGCCACCTCTTCGACCCCGGCTGCAAGTTCGAAGCTCCCGGCACGGACCTCTTCTTCCCCACCCCTTGGCTGGACTTCGGTCTGCCCGCCACCTCCGGCATCACCAAGTACACACTGGTGCTGGTCGTCGCGCTGCTGATCTCCGCCGGGTTCTGGTACTTCACCACCCGCAACTCCAAGGTGGTGCCGAGCCGGGGCCAGAGCCTGGCCGAGCTGTTCGTCGGCTTCATCCGGGACCAGATCACCCGCACCACCATGGGCAAGGCGGGGGACAAGTTCATCCCCCTGCTGGTGACCCTCTTCCTGTTCATCTTCACGATGAACGTGATGGGGATCATCCCGGGACTGCAGCTGCCGGTGACCTCCAACCTGGCCTTCCCCGCGGTCCTGGCGATCTTCGTCTTCGTGCTGTGGAACGCCGTGGGCATCCGCAGGCACGGTGTCGGCGGCCACTTCAAGGCGCGGCTGGTCCCCGGCGGCGTCCCCGCGTGGATCCTGCCGGTCGTGGTGCCCATCGAGGCCCTCTCGAACTTCATCATCCGCCCGGCCACGCACATGATCCGGCTCTTCGCGACCATGTTCGCCGGGCACCTCCTGCTCGCGGTCTTCGCCGCCGGCGGCTGGTACATGTTCAACCTCTTCGGCGCCCCCAACATCGGGCTCGGCCTGCTCTCCACGGGCTTCTCGGCCATCGCGCTGATCGGGTTCCTGGTGTTCACCGCCTTCGAGCTCTTCATCATGGCCGTCCAGGCCTATGTGTTCGTCCTGCTGTCCTCCATTTACCTCGGTGAGGCCATGGAGGGTGCGCACTAGGACCGCTCCCCGGCGGCCCGCCCCGTGCGCGCGCTTTACGACCCCAGTCCGGTAATCAACGTCAGTTCGACGGCACGAAATGCCCGTCGGCGTGTCTGAGTAAAGAGGAATCAGAATGGAAATCACCGGTAGCCTCGCGACCATCGGTTACGGTCTCGCCGCCATCGGCCCCGGCATCGGCGTCGGCCTCATCTTCGGCATGGGCGTGCAGGCCATCGCCCGCCAGCCCGAGGCCCGCGGCATCCTGCAGGGCCAGATGATCTTCGGTTTCGCGGTCGTCGAGGCGCTGGCCATCCTCGGTTTCGTTCTCGCGTTCATCCAGTCGGGCCAGTAGTAGCCAGCTGACGAAACGCGACTACGAAGGAGATGCCAGCCATGATCGAATTGGCTGCGGAAGAGAACATCCTGCGCATCCACTGGGATGAGTTCGTCTTCGGCTCCATCGCCTTCCTCATCATCTTGGGCGTCGTCTACAAGATGTGGCCCAAGCTGACCTCGGCTCTGGACGAGCGTGCCAACCAGATCGAGGGTGGCATCGAGCGTGCGAAGAAGGCCGAGGCGGAGGCGGAGGAGATCCGCCAGCAGTACCGGGAGAAGCTCGACGAGGCGCACCGCCAGTACGCCGCGGAGCTGGAGAAGGCCAAGGAGCAGCGCGCCGCCATCATCGCGGAGGCGCGGGAGGAGGCCCAGGCCGAGTCCCGCCGCATCATCGAGGCGGCGCACCAGCAGATCGAGGCCGACCGGCAGCACGCGTTCGCCCAGCTGCGCACCGAGATCGGGACCCTGTCCACCGATCTGGCCTCGCGCATCGTGGGCGAGTCGCTGAACGACGACGGGCTGCAGTCCCGCGTCGTGGACCGGTTCCTGGAGGAGCTGGAGCAGGGCGCCGACAGCAGCGACCGGGCCGAGGTGCGCTGATGCGTGGGATCAGCCGCACCTCCCTGGAAGAGGTGACCCGGCGCCTGGACGCGATCCTCCCCTCCGCCAACGCCGCCACGCTGGGGCACGAGCTCTTCGAGGTCGTGTCCCTCTTCGAGGGCGAGCACTCGCTCCGGCGGATGCTGGCCGACCAGGCCGTCGACGCCGACGCCAAGTCGGGGCTGATCGGCGGGCTGCTGGAGTCCAAGGTGTCGCCGTCCACGGTGCTCGTGGTCGGCGACATCGTCCGGGCCAAGTGGTCCCGCCCGCGCGACCTGGTCGACGCCGCCGAGCGGATGGCGGTCTACGCGACCGCCGCCGGCGCCGAGGGCACCCGGCTCGACGAACTGGAGGACGAGCTCTTCCGGTTCGAGCGCATCGTCGCGGCCCAGCCGGAGCTGCGGGCCGCCCTCACCCGCGAGGGCGTGGCCGCCGAGCACAAGCGGAGCCTGGTCGAGAACCTGCTCTCGGGCAAGGTCAGCGCCCCCTCGCTGTCCCTGATCACCGAGTCGGTCACCCGCCCCCGCGGCCGTACCCTGGAACAGGGCCTGGAGTACTTCGGCCAGGTCGTCGCCGAGCGCGCGCAGCGGTTCATCGCCGTGGTGCGCACGGCGTCGCCGCTGAGCCAGGACCAGCAGGAACGGCTGCAAGCGGTGCTCACCCGCACCTACGGCCGGGAGATCCACCTGAACATCGAGGTCGTCCCCGAGCTCGTCGGAGGCCTGTCCATCCGGGTCGGCGACGAGGTGATCGACGGCAGCGTCGCCGGGCGGCTCGCGGAGGTCCGCCGCCGCCTGGCCGGCTGAAACGACGGATACACGCAACGCAAGACGCACGGCGCCGGGCAACGCGGCGCCATACGAGAGCAAGGACATACCTGAGATGGCGGAGCTGACGATCCGGCCGGAGGAAATCCGGAACGCGCTGCAGCGCTTCGTCCAGTCGTACGAGCCCGACGCCGCCGCGCGCGAGGAGGTCGGTACCGTCACCAGCGCAGGTGACGGGACCGCCCGCATCGGTGGCCTTCCCTCGGCGATGGCGAACGAGCTGCTCGAATTCGAGGACGGCACCCTGGGCCTGGCCCTGAACCTGGAGATCGGCGAGATCGGCGCCATCGTCCTGGGCGACTTCACCGGCATCGAGGAGGGCCAGACGGTGCGCCGCACCGGCCAGGTCCTGTCGGTGCCGGTGGGCGACGGCTTCCTGGGCCGCGTGGTCGACCCCATGGGGCGCCCCATCGACGGCCAGGGTGAGATCGCGACCACCGAGCGCCGTGAACTTGAGCTGCAGGCCCCCACCGTGATGCAGCGGCAGCCCGTGGGCGAGCCGATGCAGACCGGCATCAAGGCCATCGACTCGATGACCCCGGTCGGCCGCGGCCAGCGCCAGCTGGTCATCGGCGACCGGCAGACCGGCAAGACCGCGGTCTGCATCGACACCATCATCAACCAGAAGGCCAACTGGGAGTCCGGTGACCCGGACAAGCAGGTGCGCTGCATCTACGTCGCGGTGGGGCAGAAGGGCTCGACCATCGCCGGCGTGAAGGGCGCCCTGGAGGAGGCCGGGGCGATGGAGTACACCACCATCGTCGCCGCCCCCGCCTCCGACCCGGCCGGCTTCAAGTACATCGCCCCCTACACCGGCTCGGCCATCGGCCAGCACTGGATGTACGAGGGCAAGCACGTCCTGATCGTCTTCGACGACCTGACCAAGCAGGCCGAGGCCTACCGCGCCGTGTCCCTGCTGCTGCGCCGCCCGCCGGGCCGCGAGGCCTACCCGGGCGACGTGTTCTACCTGCACTCCCGCCTGCTGGAGCGGTGCGCCAAGCTCTCCGACGAGATGGGCGCGGGCTCGATGACCGGCCTGCCGATCATCGAGACCAAGGCCAACGACGTGTCGGCCTACATCCCGACCAACGTCATCTCGATCACCGACGGCCAGGTGTTCCTGGAGTCGGACCTGTTCAACCAGGGCCAGCGCCCCGCCATCAACGTCGGTGTGTCCGTCTCCCGTGTGGGCGGCTCCGCGCAGACCAAGGCGATGAAGAAGGTCAGCGGTTCGCTGCGGCTGGGCCTGGCCCAGTACCGCGAGCTGGAGGCCTTCGCCGCGTTCGGCTCGGACCTGGACGCCGTGTCCAAGCAGCAGCTGGAGCGCGGCCAGCGGCTCATGGAGCTGCTGCGCCAGGGCCAGTACGAGCCGCTGGCCATGGAGAAGGAGGTCGTCTCCATCTGGGCGGGCACCACCGGCCAGATCGACGACGTCCCGGTCGAGGACGTGCGCCGCTTCGAGGCGGACTTCCACGACTTCCTGGCCCGCGAGCACGCCGGGGTGCTGGACGCCATCCGCGAGAGCGGCAAGTTCGAGGACGAGACCGAGGCCGCGCTGAAGGAGGCGGTCACCGCCTTCAAGCAGACCTTCCAGACCTCCGCCGGATCGATCCTCGGCTCCGAGGAGGCCGAGGCGCTGGGCGAGGACGAGGTCGGCCAGGAGTCCGTCAAGGTCGCCAAGGGCTCCGGGAAGTAGCCGCATGGGAGCACAGCTTCGCATCTACCGCCGGAGGATCCGCGCCACCAAGTCGACGGCGAAGATCACCCAGGCGATGGAGCTGATCGCCACCACCCGCATCTCCAAGGCGCAGCGGGCGGTCGAGGCGGCACGCCCCTACGCCAAGGAGATCACCCGGGCGGTCTCCGCCGTCGCCAGCCGGGTCAGCGACCACGCCCTGCTCACCGAGTCCCCGGACCCGGTCCGGGCGGCGGTGCTGGTCGTCACCAGCGACAAGGGCCTGGCGGGCGCGTACTCGGCCAACGCCATCAAGGAGGCGGAGTCCCTCACCGCCCTGCTCTCCGAGCAGGGCAAGGAGGTCGTCACCTACATGGTGGGCCGCAAGGGAGTGGCCTACTACAGCTTCCGCGACCGGCCCCTGGAGCGGACGTGGGAGGGGATCACCGAGCGCCCCGCCTACGCGGACGCCAAGGAGATCGGTGAGGCCCTGATGGGCCGCTTCACCCAGGACTCCGCCGAGGGCGGCGTGGACGAGATCCACATCGTCTCCACCGAGTTCGTCTCGATGCTCACCCAGCAGGCGTCCGCCCGCCGGGCGCTGCCGCTGGAGCTGGAGGAGGCCGACGCCGAGGAGCTGGAGAAGCAGAACGGGGGCGCGCTCCCGCTGTACGAGTTCGAGCCCTCCGCCGAGGAGGCGCTCGACCAGCTCCTTCCGCAGTACGTGACGAACCGGATCTATTTCGCCCTCCTCGAGTCGGCGGCCTCGCAGTGGGCCTCGCGCCGCAACGCCATGAAGGCGGCGACCGACAACGCCGAGGAGCTTGTCAAGACCCTGACCCGCCAGGCCAACCAGGCCCGCCAGGCGGAGATCACGAACGAGATCAGCGAGATCGTCGGCGGTGCCGACGCCCTCGCCGCAGCCAGCGGGGAGTGAGTAAGGAAAGTGACTGCGACAGTTGAAGGGACCGCCGCCGAGGCGGGGCAGGCCACGGGGCGGATCGCCCGCGTCACCGGCCCGGTCGTCGACGTGGAGTTCCCCGTCGGCTCCCTGCCGGACATCTACAACGCCCTGAAGACCGACGTCACCGTCGGCGGCGAGGAGCGCACCGTGACCCTGGAGGTCGCCCAGCACCTGGGTGACAACCTGGTCCGCTGCGTCTCCCTGGCCCCGCAGGACGGCATGGTCCGCGGCGCCGAGGTGCGCGACACCGGCGAGCCGATCAGCGTGCCGGTGGGCGACGTCGTCAAGGGCCACGTGTTCAACACCCTGGGCGAGCCCCTGGACGTGCCGACCTCGGAGCTGAAGGTCTCCGAGCGCTGGCCCATCCACCGCAAGGCGCCCGACTTCGACCAGCTCGAGTCCAAGACCGAGATGATGGTCACCGGCATCAAGGTCATCGACCTGCTGACGCCCTACGTGCGCGGCGGCAAGATCGGCCTGTTCGGCGGCGCGGGTGTGGGCAAGACGGTGCTCATCCAGGAGATGATCACCCGTATCGCCCGCAACTTCGGCGGTGTGTCGGTGTTCGCCGGCGTCGGCGAGCGCACCCGTGAGGGCACCGACCTGTTCCTGGAGATGGACGAGATGGAGGTCCTCCAGGACACCGCGCTCGTCTTCGGCCAGATGGACGAGCCCCCGGGCACCCGTCTGCGGGTGGCCCTGTCGGCGCTGACCATGGCGGAGTACTTCCGCGATGTGCAGAAGCAGGACGTGCTGCTGTTCATCGACAACATCTTCCGCTTCACCCAGGCCGGCCAGGAGGTCTCCACCCTGCTGGGCCGCATGCCCTCGGCCGTGGGCTACCAGCCCAACCTGGCCGACGAGATGGGCCAGCTGCAGGAGCGCATCACCTCCACCCGCGGCCACTCGATCACCTCGATGCAGGCGATCTACGTGCCCGCGGACGACTACACCGACCCGGCGCCGGCGACCACGTTCGCCCACCTGGACGCGACGACCGAGCTCTCCCGCCCGATCTCGCAGAAGGGCATCTACCCGGCGGTGGACCCGCTGGCCTCCACCTCGCGCATCCTCGACCCGCAGTACGTGGGCCAGGAGCACTACGACGTGGCCCAGCGCGTCAAGGAGATCCTGCAGCGCAACAACGACCTGCAGGACCAGATCGCCATCCTCGGTATCGACGAGCTGTCCGAGGAGGACAAGATCATCGTCAACCGGGCGCGGCGCCTGGAGCGCTTCCTGTCGCAGAACATGTTCGTCGCCGAGAAGTTCACCGGCAACCCGGGCGTGTTCGTGCCGCTGGAGGAGACCATCGCCTCCTTCAAGGCCCTGTGCGACGGCGAGTACGACCACCTGCCCGAGCAGGCCTTCCTCGACGTCGGCAACATCGAGATGGCCGTCGAGAAGGCCAAGTCGCTGCAGGGCTAGACGCTGCAGGGCTGAGGCGCCCGTGGACGGGCGGGCTCCCCTGCGGGGAGCCCGCCCGGCGCGGATCCGCCCGCGGACGAAGGAGTTTGTGGCAGTGTCGAAGAAGCTTTTCGTCGAGATCGTCTCGCCCGAGCGCGAGCTGTGGGCGGGCGAGGGCGACATGGTGATCGCCAAGACGGTCGACGGCGAGTTCGGCGTGCAGCCCGGGCACACCCCGGTGCTGGCGCTGCTGGCCTCCGGGTCGGTGGTGCGGGTGCTGGGCGGCCGGGAGACCGGCGAGGTGCGGGCGGCGGTGCACGGTGGCTTCATGTCGGTCACCGATGACGACCGGATCTCCATCCTCGCCGAGGTCGCCGAGCTGGCCGAGGAGGTCGACGTCGAACGCGCCAAGCGGGCGCTCAGCGAGGTCGAGTCCGAGGGCGTGTCCGCCGAGGACACCGAGGCCCAGGACCGGGCCGCGCGGGCGCGCAGCCGCCTGGCCGCCGCCGGCGGGGACGCGGCCTAGGACGGAAGAGGCGGACGCGCAGTGGGGGAGCGGCTGACCGGGGTGCAGATCGCCGAGTGGTCCTTCCTCGTCCTGCTCGCCGCCGCGCTGGTCGGCGTCGCGGCGCTGGCCGTACGCCGCTACGCGCTGGAGCGGCGGGGCGGCGCCGTCGAATGCTATCTCCGCCCCTACGGGGGCGGCCCCTGGCGCATCGGGCTGGGCCGGTACGGGAGCTCCGCGCTCCACTGGTACCGGGTCCTGTCCCTCTGGCCGCGGCCGGCAGCGACGCTGCCGCGCCGCGGCCTCGTCATTGTGGGGCGGCGCGCCCCGGACGCGGGCGAGGACGCCGAGCTGACCGGTGACATGACCGTGGTGCAGCTCGGCTGGACCGGGCCCGACGGCGCCGACCCCGACACGCCCGGCTACGAGCTGGCGATGGGGGCCGGTGCGCTCACGGGTTTCCTGTCCTGGCTGGAATCCATGCCCCCGGGCCCCCATTGGGAGGGCTGAGGCCCGGTTAGGGTGAGGGCATGATCGTCGCATTCTCAGTGAGCCCGATGGGCGACGGGGAGTCGGTGGCCCCCGCGGTCGCCCGCGCCGTGCGGGTGGTCCGCGAGAGCGGGCTGCCCAACCGCACCGACGCCATGTTCACCACCGTCGAAGGCGAGTGGGACGAGGTCATGGACGTGCTCCGGCGGGCCGTGGAGGCCGCCGGGGAGGGCGCGTCCCGGGTGAGTCTGACCCTGAAGGCCGACATCCGGGACGGCGTCACCGACGGCCTCACGTCCAAGGTGGAGGCGGTCGAGCAGGAGCTCGCCCAGGGGGACTAGAGGCCCCTCAGCGTTCTCCGCCGGGCTTCCACAGCACCTCGCCGCCGTCGCGGCCCAGGTACCGGCAGAGCACGAACAGCAGGTCGGACAGGCGGTTGAGGTAGCGGGCGGTGAGCGGGTTGACCCCGCCGTCGCCGGTCCCGTGCTCCTCGGCCGCCGCCCAGGCCGACCGCTCGGCCCTGCGGGCCACCACGCGCGCCGTGTGCATCAGCGCGACGGCGGGGGCGCCGCCGGGCAGGATGAAGCTGCGCAGGGTCGGCAGCTCGGCGTTGTAGGCGTCGCAGGCCTCTTCGAGGCGGTCGATGTAGTCCTGCTCGACGCGGAGCGGGGGGAACTCCGGGTCCTCGGCCAGCGGGGCGGACAGGTCCGCCCCCAGGTCGAACAGCTCGTTCTGGACGCGCCCCAACAGGGCGCGCACGTCCTCGGGGACCTCCCCGAGCGCCAGCGCCGTGCCGATGGCCGCGTTGGCCTCCTCGACGTCGGCGTAGGCCGTGATGCGGGTGTCGGTCTTGCGGGCGCGGCTCATGTCGCCCAGGCGGGTCTGGCCGCCGTCGCCGCCGCGGGTGTAGATCTTCGAGAGCACGACCGGTTTGTCGGTGTCCTTCTTGGTCATGGGGCCACCCTAAGGGTGTCGCCTCGGGTAACCGTTCGGCAACGAGGGGTTATGGGCCCCGGGCGGCGCTGATACTGTGTGAAACACGCAACGCACGGAGCGTAGTCGGTCGGTGCCGAGGGGGACACCGTCGACCGGGTGAGAACCGGGGGCCATCCGGTAGAGGCCGCGCCGGCACGGAGGGGACGTGCCCGGGAGGGGCGGCCGGAGCGGTTCGGGCGGGCGGTGCGGGTCGGGGGGCCCACCGCCCGTCCGGATCCGCCGCAGAGCCGGAGACGGCCCCACCCGCCCGTCGGCTCCGTGCCGCGGACGCGGCGGAGCCCGCCGGGGCGTACCCGGCGGGCTCCTCAGCGCGTCAGCGCCTCACCGCGTCACCGCGTCACCGCAACCACAGGTCGCCCAGCCGCTCCGGCGGGCCCTGGGCCGACAGCGAGCGCACCTTGCCGTTCACCGGCAGGGTGGACTCGGAGAACGTCTCCACCGAGTGCGCCAGCCCGCCGGACAGGATGTCGACCGACTCCCAGCTGATGTTGTCCAGGTCGTCCTCGGGGGTGTGGTAGTTCGGGTCGAAGGTGATCCCGGGCGTACCGCCCCACTTCTGGGCCTGCTCCTCGGTCTTGATGGCGTCGCCGCCGCTGAACAGCCCGCCGACCGGGACCCCGGCGCTCATGAAGGGGTAGTGGTCCGAGCGCGAGCCCAGCACCGTGGGGTCGGTGTCCAGGTTCTGCCCGGCGAAGTAGTCCTCGAAGGTCTTCTGGATCGCGCCCGAGCCCGACGGGGCCGGGTCGGACTCCGGCAGCTCGCCGCGGCCGTCGTAGACCAGCAGCCCGTAGTTGGGCGAGCCGAGCATGTCGAAGTTCAGGTAGAGCCCGATCCGGTCGAGCTTCTTGGGCGACAGCCCCTCCACGTACTTCGTGGACCCGATCAGGCCCTGCTCCTCGGTGCCCCACCAGGCGAAGCGGACCTTGTTCTTGGGCTTGTCGTCCAGCTCCGGGTACTGGAGCGCGGTCTCCAGCAGCGAGGCCGAGCCGCTGGCGTTGTCGTTCATGCCCGAGCCCTCGGGCACGCTGTCCAGGTGCGCCCCGGCGACCACCACGTTGTCCTTCGCCCCGCCCTTGGCGTCGGCGATGATGTTGTAGGAGGTCTCGGTGACCACGCTGGCGTCCACGAGGACCCGCAGCTCCAGGCCCTCGGTGGCGACCAGCTCCTCGCCCACGGCCAGGCTGGTGCTCAGCGCCGGGATCTCGCTCTCCTCGCCCAGCGTGCCGTAGAACAGCTCGGTGGTGGCCGGGTCGCTCGGGTCGCTGCCGGAGTTGAACACCACCGCGGCCGAGGCGCCGGCGTCGGCGGCGTTCTGCGTCTTCTGCGCGAAGCTGCACGCGCCGCGCCGGATGACCGCGACCGCGCCCTCGGGGAAGCCGTCGAACTGTCCGGCCTCACAGCCGCTGTTGGACGCGTCCGGCGCCACGGGCACGCCCGGGGCGGTCACGTCCCCGGCCGCCGAGAACGTCATCGGAGCGTACTCCTCGTCCTCGGTGTAGGTGTAGGAGTCGGGCGCGGTGCGCGTGAACTCCGCGTCCGAGTGCTGCCGCCAGAGCGAGTACTCGTACTCGTTCTTCTTGGGCTTGTACCCGGCCTGCTTCAACTGGTCGATGACGTAGTCCGCGGCCACGTCGTAGCCGGGCGTGCTGGTGGCCCGGTTGCCGCCGTTGTAGTCGGCGATCGTCTGGAGGTTCTCCATGTGGCCGCGGATCGCGTCCGTGGTCACCAGCTGGTCCAGGGACGCCGGAGAGGCCGCGGCGGGGGAGGCCGGGGCCAGGCCGAGGGCGACGACGGCGGCCAGGCCGGCGCCTCCGGCGGCCGCGCGGCGGAGCGCCGAGGCGCGGCGGGGGGAAGGGGATGTAGGGATTCTGCGCACGGAACGTCCTCCTGTTGGGCCCGCCCACGGGGAGCGCGGGTCGGGCGCGAACGGTGCGAGGTACGGTGCAGCCTGTCACCGGCATGGTGCAGGGAGCAAGAAATCGGACGGCCTGTTGCCACATTCAGCCAGAGGGGTTACGGATGTGCCCCGGGGTGTGCTGTGATGGTCGCTTTCGTCTAACCCGGTGGGGGGTCGGCGGGTCGGCTAGCCCAGCAGCCCCGCGCGCATCGCCCGGGTGACCGCCGCGGTCCGGTCGGACACCTCCAGCTTGGCGTAGATGCGCACCAGGTGGGTCTTGACCGTGGTGGCGCCGATGAACAGCCGCGCCCCGATCTCGGCGTTGGTCAGCCCGTCGGCGGCCAGTCGCAGCACCTGAACCTCCCGTTCGGACAGCGCCGGTGCCTCGGCCCGCGCCCGCATCCCCGACACCAGCCGGGTGGCCACCGACGGCGACAGCGCCGTCTCCCCGCGCGCGGCCGCCCGCACCGCCGCCGCCAGCTCCGTACGCGGCGCGTCCTTGAGCAGGTAGCCGGTGGCCCCGGCCTCCACCGCGCGCAGGATGTCGGCGTCGGTGTCGTAGGTGGTCAGGATGAGCACCCGCACCCCCGGCGCCTCGCGCCGCAGCCGCCCGGTCGCCTCGGCTCCGTCCCCGCCCGGCATGCGCAGGTCCATCAGCACCACGTCGGCGGCGACCGCGGCGGCCACCGCCACCGCCTCGGCGCCCGAGGCGGCCTCCCCGGCCACCTCGATGTCCTCCTCGGCCGCCAGCATCCCCCGGATGCCCTCGCGGACCACCGGGTGGTCGTCGGCCAGCACCACGCGGATCATGCGCCCTCCTCTGTTCCCTGCGGTGTTCCCACCGGCCCCTCCGGGTGCGGGATCTCCAACCGGACCTCGGTTCCGCCGCCCGGGGCGGTCTCCAGGGCGAAGCGCCCGCCCGCCGCCTCGGCCCGGCGGCCCATCCCCGCCAGCCCGAAGCCGCTCCGCGGCGCCCCCGGGTCGAAGCCGCGCCCGTCGTCGCCGACGGTGACCCGGTAGGCCCCCGGTAGGTACTCCAGCACCACGGTGATGCGGGACGCCCCGGCGTGGCGGCGGGCGTTGGCCAGCGCCTCCTGCGCGCCGCGCAACAGGTCCACCTGTGATCCGGCGGGCAGGTGCGCCGGGGCTTGGCCGCGCACCGTGAACACGGTGTGGGCCCCGGCCTCCTCCCCGGTGCGCTCGGCGGTGCGGCGCAGCGCCTCCTCCAGCTCCAGGGCGGCCCCGCCCGCCAGGCCCCCGGCCACCAGCGCCCGCGCCTCGGCCAGGTTCTCCCGCCCGGTCTCCTTGATCAGCTCCAGGTGGCGCCGGGCCGCCCCGGGGTCGCGGTCCATCTCCGACTCCACGGCCTCCGCCAGGGCCACGACGCTGGTGAAGCCCTGGGCGAGGGTGTCGTGGATGTCGCGGGCGATGCGCTCGCGCTCGGCCAGCGCGCCCGCCCGCGCGGACAGCGCCGCCGCCTGCTCCCGGCTGCGCTCCAGCTCCTCGATGAGCATCTTCCGTTCGGCGCTCTGCCCGATGATCCGGCCGATCCACCCGCCGAACCACAGCGAGAACAGCAGGATGACGGTGAGCACCGGCAGTTCGACCACCAGCCCGGCGGCCGCCGACGGGTCCAGCGCGGCGCGCAGCAGCGCCGGGCCGAAGAGGAGGGCGGCCACGGCGGCCCCGGCGGGAGCCCCCGGGGCGGTCATGAACACCAGCGGCGCCAGCGCGAACATGGCGGTGGCCACCGAGGGGACCGCGGTCGCGGCGGGAAGGTACAGCGCGGCGTATCCGGCCAGCGCCGGGGCCGCCCGCCACCTTTGGAACGGCCCCCGGCGCAGCACCCGCCGCCCGTACACCAGGTAGAAGGCGGCCAGGGCGGCCAGCGCCCCGGCGGCGGTCCACCGGGCGGCGGCGCCCTCGCCCGAGACGGCCCCCAGGAACGCCATCAGCCCCAGAACGGCCACCACGAAGGCGTCCCAGTAGGGCGTGGCGACCCAGTCCTCCGGCACGTCGGGCAGCCGCGGCGGCCTCAGCCGTCGCGGGCGCCCTTCCAGCGGAACGTCAGCAGACACAGCACCGATCCTCCTGCACACCATGCGGCCAGTACGAGGGCGACCGTCCCCAGCGCCCACGACCCGCCCGCCTCCGCGGCCGCCGCAGACTCCGGGAGGAACACCGACCGCAGCCCTTGGGCCATCCACCTCAGCGGGAACGCCGCGCCGACGTTCAGCAGCCACGGCGGCAGCGCCTGGACGGGGACGAACACCCCGGAGGCGAACTGCAGCAGCAGGAAGGGGAGCGCGACGACCGCCTGGGCCGCGCGCGCCGTGCGGGCGGCGGAGCTGACGGCGATGCCGAGCAGCGTGCAGGCGGCCGTCCCCAGCAGCAGGATCCAGGCCAGGTCCAGCCACCGGCGCGGATCGGCCGGCAGGTCCATCCCGAAGCCCGCCGCCCCGGTTCCGACGAGCAGCGCCGTCTGCAGCACGGCCAGCGCCAGCACCATGCCCGCCTTGCCCGCGAAGTAGGCGGCCGCGGGCAGCGGCATCCCCCGCAGCCGCCGCAGGGTGCCGTCGCCCCGCTCGGCGGCGATGGCGGTGCCCAGGTTCTGGAAGCTGACCGCCATCAGCCCCATGGCGGTCAGCGTGGGCACATAGTAGGCGGCGGCCCCGGCGGAACCGCCCGCGAACCCCTGGCCGAAGACGGAGGTGAACAGCAGGAGCAGCAGGAACGGCAGGGCGAAGGTGAAGACCACCTGCAGCCCCTCCCGGAAGTACTCCCGCAGCTCCAGGACGGCCCGTGAGGCGCCCAGCCGCAGCACGGTCACGCGGCGGCCCCCTCGTGCTCCCCGCCGATCAGCGACAGGTAGACCTCCTCCAGCGTGGGCCGGTGCACCGACAGCTCCGGCACCTCGCCCCCGAACCGCGCCGCCAGGTCCGCGACGGTCCGCGTCGGCTCGTCCGTGGCGACCCGGCGGGGCGCGCCGCCCTCGGTCCAGGACACGGTGGCCCGCGCGGTGCGGCGCCCGCCCAGCGTGGCCGCGTCCCCGCGGGCGGCCACGCGCCCGGCGCGCAGCACCACCACCTCGTCGGCCAGCGCCTCGGCCTCCTCCAGGTAGTGGGTGGTGAGCAGCACCGAGGTGCCGCCGTCGGCGAGGGAGCGCACCATCGCCCAGAAGCGGCGGCGGGAGGCCGGGTCGAACCCGGTGGTCGGCTCGTCCAGGAACAGCAGCTCGGGGCGGCCGACCAGGCCCACGGCCACGTCCAGCCGCCGCCGCTGGCCGCCGGAGAGCGCGCGGGCGCCCGAGCGGGCCCGGTCGGACAGGCCGACGAGCTCCAGCGCCTCGTCCGGGTGCAGGGGGTCGGGGAAGTACCCGGCGAAGTGCCGGAGCAGGTCCCGCACCGGCAGCGGCGAGGGCTCCACCGGCTCCTGCCAGACGATCCCGATGCGCGCCCGCCAGGCCCGCCCGGCGCGGGCCGGGTCGGCGCCCAGCACCCGCACGTGCCCCGCGTCGGGGGTGCGGAAGCCCTCCAGGATCTCCACGGTGGTGCTCTTCCCGGCGCCGTTGGGGCCGAGCAGGGCGGTGATCCGCCCCCGCCCCGCCTCCAGGTCGACGCCGTCGACGGCGGGGGCGCCCCCGTAGGCCTTGCGCAGCCCCCGCACGTCGATCACGGGTCCATCGGTCTCGGTCATGGTCCGATCCTCCGGCGCGGGGCGCCGTTCCGGTATCGGTGCGGTGGACGGCGGGGGGTCGTCCGTTCGGAGGACCCCGCGCCGCGGGGCGGGGTGGGCCCGGGGCCTACCATCGTCCCCGTCGGCCACACCCGAACAGCGGAGGCACACATGGCGGCGACCCCCGACTCCGATGTCGACCCCCTCTACCGGGACATCCTGCGCCGCAACCCCGGGCAGGAGGAGTTCCACCAGGCGGTGCGCGAGGTCCTGGACACCCTCGGCCCGGTGCTGGCGCGGCGGCCCGAGTTCGCCGAGGCCGCGCTGGTGGAGCGGATCGCCGAGCCGGAGCGGCAGCTCATCTTCCGGGTGCCCTGGACCGACGACGCGGGCCGGGTGCACATCGCCCGCGGCTTCCGGGTGGAGTTCAACAGCGCGCTCGGCCCCTACAAGGGCGGCCTGCGCTTCCACCCGTCGGTGGACCTGGGCACCGTCAAGTTCCTCGGGTTCGAGCAGATCTTCAAGAACGCGCTCACCGGGATGGCCATCGGCGGCGGCAAGGGCGGCAGCGACTTCGACCCCAAGGGCCGCTCGGACGCCGAGGTCATGCGGTTCTGCCAGTCCTTCATGACCGAGCTCTACCGCCACCTGGGCGAGCACACCGACGTGCCCGCGGGCGACATCGGCGTCGGCGGCCGCGAGATCGGCTACCTGTTCGGCCAGTACCGGCGGATCACCAACCGCCACGAGGCGGGCGTGCTCACCGGCAAGGGCACCGGCTGGGGCGGCTCCCAGGCCCGTACCGAGGCCACCGGGTACGGCTGCGTGCTGTTCACCAAGGAGATGCTGCGCATGCGCGGCCGGGACCTGGAGGGCATGCGGGTGGCGGTCTCCGGGTCGGGCAACGTGGCGGTGTACGCCGCGCAGAAGGCCCAGCAGCTCGGCGCCACGGTGGTCACCGTCTCCGACTCCGGCGGGTACGTGGTGGACGACAAGGGCATCGACGTCGACCTGCTCAAGCAGGTCAAGGAGGTCGAGCGGGGCCGGGTCGCCGACTACGCCGAGCGGCGCGGCGGCGAGGCCCGCCACGTTCCCGGCGGCCGCGTCTGGGAGGTGCCGTGCGACGTGGCGCTGCCGTGCGCCACGCAGAACGAGCTGACCGCCGACGACGCGCGCACCCTGGTCGCCAACGGGGTGCAGGCCGTGGCCGAGGGCGCCAACATGCCGACCACCCCGGAGGGCGTCGCGGTCTTCCAGGAGGCGGGGGTGGCGTTCGGCCCGGGCAAGGCCGCCAACGCCGGCGGGGTGGCCACCAGCGCCCTGGAGATGCAGCAGAACGCCTCCCGGGACGCGTGGTCCTTCGCCCGCACGGAGGAGCGGCTGACCGCGGTGATGCGCTCGATCCACGACGCCTGCCACTCCACCGCCGAGCGCTACGGCCGCCCCGGCGACTACGTGGCCGGGGCCAACATCGCCGGTTTCGAGCGGGTCGCCGAGGCGATGCTGGCCCAGGGCGTCATCTGACCCGCTCCCCGGTGCCCACCGCCCGCCTCAGGTCGGCGACCTCGGACCGCAGCGCGCGGAGTTCGGCGAGCAGGGCCTCCTGGCCCTCCCGGGAGCCCTGCTCGCGCTCCTCGCGCCGCGCCCTGCCGCCGCCCTGCTCCAGGGCCTCGACCGCGACGGCGATGAACAGGTTCAGCGCGATGAAGGTCGAGACCAGGATGTAGGCGACGAAGAACACCCAGGCCAGCGGCTCGTCCTCCATCACCTCGCGGGCGATGGAGCTCCAGGAGTCGCCGGTCATGATCTGGAAGAGGGTGAACAGCGAGGTCCACAGGTCGCCGAAGTGGTCGGGGGCCTGCTCCTGGAACAGCTTGGTGCCCATCACCGCGGACACGTACAGCAGCAGCACCAGCAGCAGCGAGATGGACGCCATCCCGGGAAGCGCCCGGAACAGTCCGGTCACCACCATCCGCAGGGACGGGATGACCGACAGCAGGCGCAGCACCCGGAGCACGCGCAGCACCCGCAGGACCGAGAACGGGCCGGTGGCCGGCAGCAGCGCGATACCGATGATGACCAGGTCGAACCAGTTCCACGGGTCGGACAGGAAGCGCCGCCCGTGCGCGTACCAGCGCAGGGCGATCTCGGTGACGAAGACCCACACCAGCATGCGGTCGAGCGTGTGCAGCAGGGGGCCGTGGGCCCCGACGACCGCGGGAGAGGTCTCCAGGCCGAGTATCCCGGCGTTGACGAGGATGAGGACGATGACGGCGCGCTGGAACAGCGGCGCGTCGACCAGGGCGAGGACGTGGGGGCGCACGGGGGGTGGGGCTCCCGGGTCGGTCGGGTCAGAACAGCCGCGGCGTGTCCGGCTCGATGCCGCGCAGCGCGTCGTAGTCGAGGGTGAGGCACCCGATGCCGCGGTCGGTCGCCAGCACCCGCGCCTGCGGCTTGATCTCCTGGGCGGCGAACACCCCGCGCACCGGCTTGAGCGCCGGGTCCCGGTTGAGCAGCTCCAGGTAGCGGGTGAGCTGCTCGACGCCGTCGATGTCGCCGCGCCGCTTCAGCTCCACGGCCACGGTGCCGCCGTCGCCGTCCCGGCACAGGATGTCCACGGGGCCGATGGCGGTGGGGAACTCCCGCCGGATCAGCGTGTACCCCTCGCCGAGGGTGGTGATGTGCTCGGCGAGCAGCTCCTGCAGGTGCGCCTCGACGCCGTCCTTCTGCAGGCCCGGGTCGGGGCCGAGCTCGTGGGTGCTGTCGTGCAGCACCTCCTCGATGCGCAGCACCAGCTTCTCGCCGGACTTGCCGTGGGTGACCGTCCACTCGGCGGTGCCGTCCTCGGCGGCCCCCTCGCGCACCGTGCACGGCGGGTTCATCCAGTTCAGCGGTTTGAAGGCGCGGTCGTCGGCATGGACCGAGACCGAGCCGTCGGCCTTGAACAGCACGAGCCGCGGGGCCATGGGCAGGTGGGCGGTGAGGCGGCCGACGTAGTCGACGCTGCAGCGGGCGATCACGAGTCTCACGGCCCCCGATCCTAGCGGCGCAGCGGAGCCCGATTCCCCGGAACCTTCCCGGAACCGGTGGCGCCGAACGGTAATGATAACTATTTTCATATAGCGGCCGGGACAGCCTTCTGTGGCCCCCGGGCCCCGTGACGCGCCGTGGCACGGGGCTTACCGTCGCAACGACCGCCCGACGAGAAGATGGGACACCCATGTCGCTGACGGTTCCTCCCGAACTGCTGGACGAGGCCGAACGGGGCGAGGTCTCCGACGCCGACTTCATCGCCTGCATCCGCGAATCGCTGCCGTACGCCTGGTCCCTGGTGAGCGGCCTGGCCGAGCGCGCCGGGGCCGACGCCGACGGCACCGGCTTCGCCGCCAACGAGACCCCGCCGCCCAGCGAGGCCGAGCGCGGCCAGCTCCTGCGCATGGTGGCCAGCGACGCCATGCGCGCCGCCGTCGAGCGCCACTTCGGCATGCGGCTGGCCTTCCAGAACTGCCACCGCCTCGCCCTGTTCCCGCCCGGCACCGACGACGCCTACGCGGCGTTCACCACCCCCCGGGCCCAGCTCCTCAACCAGTCGCCCGAGCTCGTCGACTGCTGATCCGGCCCCGACACGGGCGCGGCGGCGCCGCTCAGGCGCCGCCGCGCACCAGCGGCAGCACCTCCTCGCCCAGCCGGGCGATGTTCTCCAGCACCGCCGCCTCCTCGCCCGCGCCCTCCACCAGCAGCATCAGCGCGTCCGCGCCGGTCTCCTCCGCCCGCCCGCGCAGCACGGCGGCGCAGTCCTCCGCCGAGCCCACCGCGTGCGCGTCGCACAGGAACCGCGCATAGGCGTCCGGATCCCGCTGCGGCCGCGGCCGCCCGTCCACCGGCACGTAGCCCTCCAGCCCCGGGCCCAGCCACCGCGGCAGCGCCTCCAGCAGCACCTTGCGCGCCTGCCCGCGCGAGTCCGCCACATGCGCCACCGCCGCCGCCACGTGCCCGCCCACCGGGCCGCCCCCGGCCTCCGCGCGCAGCTCCCCGTAGCGCCCCAGCATCGCCGCCTGGGCGGCCCCGTCCTGGTGCAGGCCGAGCATCACCGGCAGCCCCGCCCCCGCGGCCAGCGCCAGCGTCGGCTCCGACGTCGCCGCCACCACCACCTCCGGGTGCGGCAGCGTCCGCGGCCCCGGCACCACCTCCACCTCGCGGAACCCGAACACCGCCCCGTCGGCGCGCATCGGCCCACCGCGCAGCGCCTCCAGCAGCACCTCCAGCGACTCGCCGAACCCCCGCTCGTACCGCTCCAGCCCGGTGCCGAACACCTCCAGATCCACCCACGGGCCGCCGCGCCCCACCCCCAGCCGGAACCGCCCCCCGGACACCTGGTCCAGCAGGTTGGCCTGCTCGGCCAGGGCCACCGGGTGGGCGGTGCTCAGCACGCTCACCGCGGTGCCCACCCGCACCCGGCGGGTGCGGCCCAGCACGAAGGCGGCCATCGCCACCGCCGACGGGCACACCCCGTAGGACATGAAGTGGTGCTCGGCGAACCACACGTCGTCGAACCCGGCCCGCTCGGCGGCCTCGGCCGCCCGCGCCGCCGCCTCCAGGGTGGTGGTGTGGTCCCGGCCGGGGAACCCGGCCGCGGGAAGGAAGGCTCCGATGCGCATGGGGCCATTGTGCTGCGCCGCCCGGCGCCGCGGGGGCGGAACCGGGCCACCGGGGGGAGACCGTCTAGGGTTGGCCCCATGGTGCAGGAATTCAACAAGGTCGGAGTGGTCGGGCTCGGCACGATGGGCGCGGGGATCGCCGAGGTCTTCGCCCGGGCCGGCTTCTCCGTCACCGGAGTCGAGATCGACACGGACGCCGTCGAGCGCGGCCGCGGACACATCGCCGCATCCCTCGGGCGCGCCCGCGACAAGGGCAAGATCACCCAGGAGGAGCACGACACGATCCTCGCGCGGATCGCGCTGACGACCGACCGCGAGGACCTGGGCGACGCCGACTTCGTCGTCGAGGCCGTCCCCGAACGGCCCGACATCAAGCGCGACGTCTTCACCGACCTGGACCGGATCTGCCCGCCCGGCACGATCCTGGCCACCAACACCTCCTCGCTGTCGGTCACCGAGATCGCCGCGCTCACCGACCGCCCCGGCCTGGTCGTCGGCCTCCACTTCTTCAATCCCGCCCCGGTGATGAAGCTGGTCGAGGTGGTCTCCACCCCCTCCACCGACCCCGGCACCGCCGCCGTGGCCGAGGAGGTCGCCAAGCGCATCGGCAAGACCCCGGTCAGCGTGGGCGACCGCGCCGGGTTCGTCGCCAACGCCCTGCTGGTGCCCTACATCAACGACGCCGTCTCCCTCTACGGGCGCCGCCTGGCCTCCCGCGAGGAGATCGACGCCGCCGCCTCCGAGGGCGCCGGGCTGCCCATGGGGCCGCTCACCCTCGCCGACCTGGTCGGCCTGGACGTGTGCCTGGCCGTCATGGACGTGCTCTGGGAGGAGTTCCGCACCCCCCGGTACGCGGCCGCGCCGCTGCTGCGCCGCATGGTCACCGCCGGGATGCTCGGCCGCAAGAGCGGCCGCGGCTTCTACCCCTACGGCGGGGAGGCCCCGGCCGCCGAGGACGCCCCCTCCGGCCCCATCGCGCAGGCCGTCCGCGACGGCTCGCTCGGGTTCGGCCTGGCCGACCTGCTGCTGGCCCCGCACATGGACGACGCGCTGCGGATGGTCGGCGACGGCTACGCCACCGCGGTGGACGTCGACACCGCCATGCGGTTCGGCTGCGGCTATCCCAAGGGCCCGGTCGAGCTGGCCGAGGAGCGCGGCGGCGCCGAGGTGGCGCGCGTCCTGCGCGCCGTCGCCGACGCCGGCCTCGCCCCCTGCACACCCTCCCCGCTCACGGCCAAGGCGGCGCGGGAGAACGCGTAGAACGGCAGCACCCCGGGGCCCCTGGACGCTCCAGGGGCCCCTACCCTTGAAGGGTGAGCCCGCGCCGAAACACACCCCGCCGCCGAGGGGCGCCCGCCCGCGACGCCGACCCCGACGCCCTGATGCTGCGCGTCACCGGGGGCCAACGGCGGGAGACCGGACCCGACGGCGAGTGGGTGCTGCGGCAGATCAGCGGCGCCGCGGCCGCCAAGACCTACCGCTGCCCCGGGTGCCACCAGGACATCCGGCCGGGCACGCCGCACGTGGTGGCCTGGCGCCCCTACGGCGACGGCGAGGACCGCCGGCACTGGCACTCCTCCTGCTGGCAGCGGCGCGCGCACCTGCGCTGAGAGGAACCCATGGAGATCCGCGCCACCACGGTGCTCCCCGCCGAGCGCCGCCCCATCACCCTGCACACCGCCGACGGCCTGGAGCTCGTCGGCGAGCTGGCGCTGCCCGGGGGCGGCGCCGCCCCCGCCGCCACCCTGGTGTGCCTGCACCCGCTGCCCACCGCCGAGGGCATGATGGACAGCCACGTGCTGCGCAAGGCCGCCTTCCGGCTGCCGGCGCTGGCCGACACCGCGGTGCTGCGGTTCAACACCCGCGGCACCTCCTCGCGGCACGGCACCAGCCAGGGCTCCTTCGGCGACGGCGAGGCCGAGCGCTACGACGTGGCCGCCGCCATCGAGTACGCCGAGTTCGAGGGGCTGCCCCGGCCGTGGCTGCTGGGCTGGTCCTTCGGCACCGAGCTGGCCCTGAAGTGGGGGCGCGACCCGGAGGTGGAGGGCGCCGTGCTGCTGTCGCCGCCGCTGCACCGGGCCACCGACGCCGACCTGGACGCCTGGGCGGAGTTCGGGCGTCCGCTGACCGCGCTGGTCCCCGAGTTCGACGACTACCTGCGCCCCGACGAGGCGCGGCGCCGCTTCGCCCGGGTGCCGCAGGCCGAGGTGGTCGGCGTCCCGGGCGCCAAGCACCTGTGGGTCGGTGAACCCTCGGTCCGCACCGTCCTGGACGCGGTCGTCCAGCGCGTGGCCCCCAAGGCCCACCCGCTGCCGACCGAGTGGGACGGCCCCGCGACCAAGGACACCGGGCTGTAAACGCGCGAAGGCCCGGCCCCCGCGGGGGCCGGGCCTTCGCGCGTGCTCAGGGCCGGTGCGCTACTCCTGCCACCAGTCCTCGTCCTCCTCGCCGGAGGAGGCGTTGACCGCCTCCTTCTTCTTGGCCTCGCCGTTGGCGGCGGCCTTCCCGTTGGAGGAGGCCTTCTGCTCCAGGGCGGGGGCCTCCGCCGCGGCCGGGGCCGCGGGGGCGGCCGGGGCCGGGGCGTCGCCGCCGCCGAGCAGCTGGCGCAGCTGCTGCAGGTGCGACTGGATGCTGTCGCGCTGCTTGGTCAGCTCGTCGACCTGCTGGCGGGCGGCGGTCAGAACGCGGTCCGCCTCCGACTTGGCGTCGCTGACCAGGTGGTCGGCCTTGGAACGGGCCTCCTGGCCGATCTGCTCGGCCTGCTTCTTGGCGTTGCCGACGACCTGCTTGGCGTGCTGCTCGGCCTCCTTGCGGGTCTGCTCGGCCTGGCTGCTGGCCTTGGTGGCGCGCTGGTCGGCGCTGGCGGCCCGCTCCTCGGCCTCGGCCACCAGCTTCTGGGTGGCGGCCTGGGCGGCGGCGAGCCGCTCGGAGTCCTGCCGCTCGGCCTCCTCGCGGCGGCCGGCCAGCTGGATCTCGAACTCCGACTCCTCCTGGGCGCGCCGGGCCTCGCTCTCCTCCATGTTCCGCTGCGCCTGCGCGCGCAGCTCCTCGGCCTGGCGCTTGGCGGCCTGGATGGTCTCGTCGCGCTCGCGCTTCATGGCCGCGCGGGCCTGGGTGCACTCGCGCTCGGTGGTCATCCGGATCTTGGAGATCTCGGCCTCGTGGGTGGCCTGGCGCTCCGCCATCTCGTGCTCGACCTGCGAGATCTTCTTCTGGACCTCGCGCTCGGTGGTGGCGGTGAGCTCATCGGCCTGGCGCCGCGCGGTGGTGCGGACCTCCTCGGCCTCGTTCTCGGCGGAGGTGCGCATCTCGTCCGCCTCGCGCTGGGCGGTGGTGCGCAGCTCGGTGGCCTCGTTCTCGGCGGCCGCGCGCATGTCGGCGGCCTCGATCTTGGCCTCGGCGCGGATGTCGTCGGCCTCGGCGCGCGCGCCCTGCACGAGCTCGGCGGCCTGCTCCTCGGCCAGACGGAGGAGCTGCTCGATGCGCGCGCCCAGACCCGCGTAGGTCGGGCGCTCCTGCTCCTGGAGCTGGCGCTTGACCTCGGTGAGCTCGTTGCGCGCGCCCTCGGCGTCCTCGCGCGCCTGGGTCAGGTCGGTGTGCTTCTGGGTGATGTACTCCTGGACCTGCTGCCGGTCATAGCCGCGCAGGACCACGTCGAACTCGGTCGACTGGGTGCCTTCATCGAAGAAGTTGGTGAGCTGGGCTTCAATATCGGACGACATGTGGCGGAATCCTGAACGGTGACGAGACGGCAAGCGGACGGACGGGTGGCGAGTCGCCCTCCGCGCACGCCCTCCAGGGGAGGGTACTGCGCGCCGACCTCAGGCGTATCGAAGTTCTCTCCATTGATACGGAGTCTTGGTCGGCCGTTGCGGACGCCATTAGCGCCGGGGGGACGCCGTCGGCTCCGGGGGAGGCTCGCCGGCCGTGGACGACTGGGCGGGCGCCAGGATCCTGGCGGTCAGCAGACTTTACCAAGCGCGGGGAGGCCCTGTGTGACGGTTGCGTCACGAACCTTCCGGATCGGGCCCGGAACCGGCCGCCTGGACCAGCTCGGTCAGCACCCCGCCGCAGTCCTTGGGGTGCAGGAAGGCGATGCGCGACCCCATCGACCCCGGGCGCGGCTCGGCGTCCAGGACGCGCACCCCGCGCCCGGCGACCGCCGCCGAGGCCCCGGCCACGTCCCCGGTGCCGAACGCCACGTGGTGCACCCCCTCGCCGTGCCGGTCCAGGAACTTGGCGACGGGGGAGTCGTCCCGCACCGGCTCCAGGAGCTGCAGGTAGCTGGCGCCGCCGTCGTCGGTGCCGCTGACGCGCAGCATCGCCTCGCGCACCCCCTGCTCTTCGTTGACCTCTTCGTGGGCCACCTCGAAGCCGTAGGTGGAGCGGTAGAACGCGACGGCGGCGTCCAGGTCGCGGCAGGCGATGCCGACGTGGTCGATGCGCGTGAACACGGGTGCCGATCCTCCCGGGAGGCGGTCGAGCGGACATCTGTATCGTGGCAGAACAAGTGCGACCAGGAACACGGGGAGGCCCCACATGCCCGGATCCGTCATCGTCAGCGGCGCCCGGACGCCGATCGGCCGGCTCCTCGGCGGGCTGGCCCCGCTGAAGGCGGTCGACCTCGGCGCGGCGGCCATCGCCGCGGCCCTGGAGCGCGCCGGGATCTCCGGCGACCAGGTCGGCTACACCGTGATGGGCCAGGTGCTGCAGGCCGGGCAGGGGCAGATCCCCTCCCGCCAGGCGGCCGTCAAGGCCGGGATCCCGATGACCGTGCCCTCGCTGACCGTCAACAAGGTCTGCCTGAGCGGCCTGGACGCCATCGCGCTGGCCGACCAGCTCATCGGCGCCGGGGAGTTCGACGTCGTCGTCGCCGGGGGCATGGAGTCCATGACCAACGCCCCGCACGTGCTGCCCGCGGGCCGCAAGGGCCACAAGTACGGGGCGATCGAGGTGCTCGACGCCACCGAGCACGACGGGCTCACCGACCCCTTCGACGGCGAGTCGATGGGCGCCTCGACCGACCGGCACAACGCCCGCCTCGGCCTCACCCGCGAAGAGCAGGACGCCTTCGCCGCCCTTTCCCACCAGCGCGCCGCCGCCGCCCAGAAGGACGGCCGGTTCGACGACGAGATCACCCCGGTGCGCATCCCCCAGCGCAAGGGCGAGGACAAGGTCGTCGCGGCCGACGAGGGCGTGCGCCCCGACACCACCGCCGAGGGGCTGGCCCGGCTGCGCCCCGCCTTCGGCGAGGGCGGCACCGTCACCGCCGGGTCCGCCTCCCAGATCTCCGACGGCGCCTGCGCCGTGGTCGTCATGAGCCGCGCCAGGGCCGAGGAGCTCGGCTGCGAGGTGCTCGCCGAGATCGGCGCGCACGGGAACGTGGCCGGGCCCGACAACTCCCTGCACTCCCAGCCCTCCAACGCCGTCCGGCAGGCGCTGGGCAAGGCCGGGGCCGACGTGGCCGACCTGGACCTCGTCGAGATCAACGAGGCCTTCGCCGCCGTCGCCGTGCAGTCCATGCGGGACCTGGGCGTCACCGAGGAGAAGGTCAACGTCAACGGCGGCGCCATCGCGCTGGGCCACCCCATCGGCATGTCCGGGGCGCGGCTCGCCCTGCACCTGGCCTTCGAGCTGCGCCGCCGGGGCGGCGGCCTGGGCGCGGCCGCCCTGTGCGGGGGCGGCGGCCAGGGCGACGCGCTGCTGCTGCGGGCGCCCGGGGCCTGAGCCGTGGACGCGCTTCAACGGGTCATGGCCGCCGCCCCCGAGGGCGGCGAGCGCGAGGTGCTGGAGTCCTTCCTGGACGCCTTCCGGGTGTCCGTGGAGGAGAAGGCGGCCGGGCTGTCCGACGGGGACGCCCGGCGCCGCCTGGTGCCCTCCCGCACCACCCTGGCGGGGCTGCTGCGGCACCTGGCCCTGGTCGAGCGGAACTGGTTCGGGCACGTGCTCCAGGGGATCCCGTCCGGGGAGCTGGGCCTGGACCCGACCGACCCCGACTCCACCTGGGAGCTGCGCCCCGGCGACACGGTGGCCTCCCTCACCGAGGACTACCGGCGGGCCTGCGCCGAGTCGCGGGCCGCGGCCGCGCGGTTCGCCCTGGAGGACGCGGTGCCCCAGCCCGAGCTGGGGCGGGTCACCCTCCGCTGGATCTACGTGCACATGATCGAGGAGACCGCCCGGCACGCCGGGCACGCCGACATCCTGCGCGAGCAGACCGACGGCTCCACCGGCCGGTTCGCGGCGGAGCACGAGCGGCACTAGCGGTACGAGCGGCACGAGCGGCACGAAGGAGTGGCAGGTTGGACGTCCCCGGTCTCGTCGAGCGGGTGCTGCGCGGCGAGCGGCGCGCGGTGGCGCGCGCCGTGTCCCTGGTGGAGAACGGCGCCCCGCAGCTGCGGGAGGTCATGGCCGGGCTGGCCCCGTCGGCGGGGCGCGCCCGCATCGTCGGCCTGACCGGCGCCCCCGGCGTCGGCAAGTCGACCACCACCAGCGCGCTCACCGCCGAGCTGCGCAAGCGCGGCCGCACCGTGGCCGTGCTCGCCGTCGACCCGTCCTCGCCCTTCAGCGGCGGGGCGCTGCTCGGCGACCGGGTGCGCATGCAGGACCACGCCACCGACCCGGGGGTGTTCATCCGCTCCATGGCCAGCCGCGGGCACCTGGGCGGGCTGTCCTGGGCCACCCCGCACGCGCTGCGGGTGCTCGACGCCGCCGGGTTCGACACCGTGCTGGTGGAGACCGTCGGCGTCGGCCAGGCCGAGGTGGACATCGCCGGGCACGCCGACACCACGGTCGTGCTGGCCGCACCCGGCATGGGCGACGGCATCCAGGCCGCCAAGGCCGGGGTGCTGGAGATCGCCGACGTGTTCGCGGTCAACAAGGCCGACCGGGAGGGCGCCCGCGCCACCGTGCGCGACCTGCGCCAGATGGTGGCCATGGCCGAGCGGGAGACCGGGGAGTGGAAGCCCCCGGTGGCCAGCACCGTCGCCTCCGCCGGCGAGGGCGTCGACGAACTGCTCGACCACCTGGACAAGCACGCCGAGTACCTGCGCGCGTCGGGCCTGCTGGCCCGGCGGCGCCGCGCCCGCGCCCGCGAGGAGGTCGAGGCCATCGCGATGAAGGCGCTGCGCGACCGCCTGGCCGACGTGCACGGCCACGACGCGCTGGACCGCCTCGCCGACGAGGTCGTCGCCGGGGCCGACCCCTACACCGCCGCCGACTCCCTGCTCAAGGCGCTGAACGGCGCATAGGCACGTGGGGGATGCCGTCCTCCAGGAATTCGGGCCCGTCCTCGGCGAAGCCGTAGCGCGCGTAGAGGCCCCGGACCCGCGTCTGGGCGTCCAGGACGGCCTCCCGCGGGCCGATGCGCTCCAGGGCCGCCTCCACGAGGCGGCCCGCCACGCCCCGGCCGCGGGCCTCGGCGGCGGTGGCCACCCGCCCGATCCGGGCGGTGCCGCCCTCCTCTTCCAGCACCCGCAGGCACCCCAGCACGCGGTCCCCTTCGGCGGCCCACACGTGCAGCGTCCCGGGCTCGGTGTCGCGCCCGTCCAGCTCGGGATAGGGGCAGTCCTGCTCGACGATGAACACGTCGACGCGCAGGCGCAGCAGGTCATAGAGGGTGGAGGCGTCCAGGCCGGCGAAGCCCGACGCCCGCACGGTGATCACGGACATGGGTCCGAGCATAGGGCGGGGCGCCGCCGTCTCCCGTCGGCAGCGCCCCGCGTCCGGGGAGGGCCTACTCTCTTCCGTTCAGCTCGCCGTGCAGGGCGGCGGTCAGCTCACCCTGCGCGGTGTCGCCGTCCAGGGACCAGGCCATCGCGCCGCTGAGCCCGTACTCGCGCGCCCAGGAGGCCTTCTGGGCGATGGCGGTGGCGTCGTCGTAGTTCCACCACTGGTCGCCGTCGTAGATCCAGGCCGTGCCCGCGTGGTCGTCCCGGTGCACGGTGAACCCCTCGGAGGCGGCCATCTCCTTGAGGACGTTGAAGTCGTTGTAGCCGGGGTCGCGGGGTCCGGGCGCCGCGCCGTCGGCCGCCTGCCACAGCCCGTCCCCGTCCGGCCCGGGCTCCACGCCCTGCCAGCCGCGCCCGTAGAAGGGCATGCCCATCACGATGTCCTCGGGGTCGGCCCCGCGGTCCACCCACTCCTGGACGACCGTCTCGTAGGAGCGGGGCGCCCCGGCCGGGTCGCCCTCGGCCACCCGCACGTTCGCCTGGTGCCCGGTGGCCGGGTTCCAGGCGCCGGTCAGGTCGTAGCCCTGCACGTTGATGAAGTCCAGGTCCTCCATGAGCGCGGGCACCTCGTACCCGGCGTCGATGGCGCCGGTGTTGGCCGGCATGAACGAGGTGAGCAGGTACTCCTGGCCGGTCTCCTCGCCCAGGGCGTCCATCTGGCCGCGGAACTCCTGCACCAGCGCGGTGAAGTTCTCCTTGTCCTCGGGCCGGACGACGTTGCCGGGCTCGCCCGGGGTGGCGGGCCACTCCCAGTCCAGGTCGATGCCGTCGAACAGCCCCGCGGCGGCGCCCTCGCCGCCCGCGCCGTTGCGCTCGGGCAGGTTCCCGCGCAGGAACATGTCGACGCAGGAGGCGACCGCCTCCTCGCGGTTCTCCGGCAGCGCCGCGTCCGAGAAGTCCGTGGACCACGACCAGCCGCCCAGGGCGATGGACACCTTCAGGCCGGGGTTGGCCTCCTTCAGCTCGCGGAGCTGGTTGAAGGTGCCGCGCAGCGGCTGCCCGTCGGCGTCGGCGGTGCCGTCGACGCTCTCCTCGGCGGGGTAGGGGCGGCCGTAGTCCCAGAAGGCCTCGCCCTCGCCCTCCTCGTCGCTGGCGAAGCAGCCGTCGCCGTCGATGTTGGCGAAGGCGTAGATGACGTGGGTGAGCTTGTCGGCCTGCCCGGTGTCCTCCAGCGTCCTGGGGTGGAAGCCCTTGTCCTCGGCGCCCCACTGGGTGAAGTAGCCGACCTGGCGGTACTCGGGGTCCTCGCCGCCTCCGTCGCCGTCCCCGTCCCCGTCGTCCCCGCCGTCGCAGGGGGCGCCGTTGAGGGTGCAGGCGACCGGGTCGGTGGCGCCGTCCCCGTCGTAGCGGCCGTTGTAGCCGAAGGTGGAGGTGCCGCCGGGCGGGACGGCCGCGCCCCAGTGCGGGGGAGCGGCGGTGTAGCCGCCGCCGGACTCCTCCAGCTCGGCGTTCCACATCTGGTGGACCTCGGCGCCCTCGGGGAGGGCGAACTCCAGGCTCCAGTCCTCCAGCGGTTCGGTGCCGGGGTTGGTGATGGTGATCTGCGCCTGGTAGCCGCCGGGCCACCGGGAGATCTCGGTGTGCTCGGCGGTGGGGGCGGGGCCGCCGCCCGGCGCGGCCTGGGCCGCGCCGGGCGCGAGCGGGACGAGCAGCAGGGCGGCGGCCGTGGCCGCCCCGGCCGCGAGGGGGATGCGGGCAGAGCGCATGCGGGGGGTACTCCCTCTGACGTGCCGAACTTTTAAGAAACTTAACTATTTCCTTCGGTGGCGGTCAACGGAGGTTCCGCGCTGCACAACGCCCTGCTCCGCGTCCCCTGCTCCGCGTCCCCTGCTCCGTCCCCCGCGGATCAGGCCAGCGAGCCGTCCAGCGACCGCATCAGCGTCCCCTGGGCATCGTCGCCGTCGAGCGACCACACCATGGCCCCGCCCAGGCCCCGGCCGTTGATCCAGTCGGCCTTGCGGCGCATCTCGGTCTCGTCGTCGAAGGTCCACAGGGTGGTGCCGTCGTAGATCCAGGCGGCCCCGGCCTGCTCGTCGCGGTGCAGGGTGTACCCCTGGCCCGGCAGGTCCTTCAGCCGCTTCCAGTCCTCGATGCCGTCCTCATAGGTTCCGGGGGCCGGGCCGGTGGAGGACTGGAACATCCCGTCGCCGTTCGGCCCCGGCTGCACGCCGGTCCACCCGCGGCTGTAGAAGGGCACGCCCATCACGATGTCCGCGGGGTCGGCGCCGCGCGAGGTCCAGGCGTCCAGCGCGATCTCCCCGCTGAACCGCCGTTCGGGCTCGCTCGGGTCGTCCGCGGCCAGCACCAGGTTGGACTGGTGGGCCGTCGTCGTCTCCCAGGCGCCGTGGTAGTCGTACCCCTGCAGGGTGATGAAGTCGAAGTCCGGCATGATCTTCGCGACCTCGAATCCGGCCTCCACCTTCGCCGGGTCCGCCGGCATGAAGGACGTCAGCTCGAACGTGCGCCCGGTCTCGGTCTCCAAGGCGTCGAGCTGGGAGCGGAACTCGGCCACGAGCGCGGTGAAGTTCTGCTTGTCCTCGGGCTTGAAGACGTTGTCCGGGTGGCCCTCCGAGCCCGGCCACTCCCAGTCCAGGTCGATGCCGTCGAACACGCCGTAGGCCGACCCGGGGCCGCCCGCGCCGTCGAAGGCCGGCAGGTTGCCGCGCAGGAACATGTCGATGCACGAGGAGGCCATGCGCTGCCGCGACTCCGGCGTGCTCGCCGCGTCCGAGATGTTCTTGGACCAGGTCCACCCGCCGATCGACAGGTTCACCTTCAGGTGCGGGTGCTTCTCCTTGAGCTCGCGGAGCTGGTTGAAGTTGCCGCGCAGGTCCTGGTCCCAGGTGTCGCCCACGCCGTCCACGCTCTCGTCGGCGCGGAAGGAGCGGCCGTAGTCGGCCCAGGCGTCGCCCTGGCCGAGCTGGTTGGCCTGGAAGCACTGCCCGTTGGCGTTGATGTTGGCGAAGGCGTAGTTGATGTGGGTCAGCCGGTCGGCCGTGCCGCTGGTGTCGACGTTCTTCACCAGGTAGCCGCGGTCGTAGATGCCCCACTGGGTGAAGTAGCCGACCCGCTTGCCGCCGCCGGGCCCGCCGGGGTCGCCGCCGGTGTCCGTGCGGGCGGTGGCCGCCGTGCTCTCGGCCGACCGGTTGCCCGCGGCGTCGAAGGCGCGGACGGTGAAGGTGTACTCGGTGTCGGGGTCCAGGCCCGAGACGGTGGCCGACGGGGTGTCCCCGATGACGGTGCGCACCGCCTGTCCGCCGGAGAGCACCTCGTATCCGGCCACGCCGACGTCGTCGGTGGAGCCGGTCCAGGACAGCCCGACGCTGCTGGAGGTGGTGCCCGAGACCGACAGCCCCTCCGGCGCGGTCGGCGCCTCGGTGTCGTCCCCGCCGGGCCCGCCCGCGCACGGGGAGCCGTTGACGGTGCAGGAGACCGGCGCGGTCTCGGTGGCGCCGGAGGACAGGGAGCCGTTGAAGCCGATCTGGTAGGTGCCGCCGGCCGGGACGGTCGCCCCCCAGCTCGGCGGGGTGAGCGTGTAGTCGCTGCCGGCCTTGTCCATGGTGGCGTTCCACAGGCTGGTGATCTCGGCGCCGCCGGGCAGCGTCACCTCGATCCGCCAGTCGGACAGGTCGGCGGAGGAGGCGTTGTCGATGGTGAACTGGCCGCTGTAGCCGGTCTCCCAGGAGGAGCCCTCGGTGTAGACGACGGTGACGCCCTCGGGGGCGGCCGCGGGGGCCGGGTCGGCCGCGGCGGGGGCGGCCGACAGGGCGAGGGGGAGCGCGGTCACCGCGGCGATCACCGCGGCGAGTGCGGGGGGTCTGCGGGACATGGGGGTGTCCTCACGCTCGGGGGTTAATTTTTAGGAAAGTTAACTATTAATTTCCCGCGAGGCAAGGGCCCTTCCCGGTCCGGCGTCCCGGGCGCGGGCGTGTGCGCAGGTCGCTACAGTGGCCGCGTGGGAAACCCGCTCAATCTGCCGTTCGACCCGATCGAGCGCGCGCACGAGAACTGGACGCGGCGCTGGGGCGCCTCGCCCGCCATGGCCGCGGTCACCTCGGTCATGCGCGCCCAGCAGATCCTCATCGGCCGCCTCGACGCCGCCCTCAAGCCCTACGCGCTCACCTTCGCCCGCTACGAGGCCCTGGTCCTGCTCACCTTCAGCCACTCCGGCGGACTGCCCCTGGGCAAGATCGGCGAGCGGCTCATGGTGCACCCCACCAGCGTCACCAACACCATCGACCGGCTGGAGCGCCAGGGGTTCGTGCGCCGCAAGCCCAACCCCAGCGACGGGCGCGGGACCCTGGCCGAGATCACCGGGGAGGGGCGCGAGGTGGTCGAGCAGGCCACCCGGGACCTGCTGGACATGGACTTCGGGCTGGAGGGCTACACCGGCGAGGAGCTGCGCGAGATGCACCGCTCCTTCGTCAAGCTGCGGGTGGGGTTCGGGGACTTCCCCGATCCGGAGGGCGCCCCTACCGAAAATTAGTTGGAAGTCCTACTATCGTCGGTATGGCGACCAGTGAGCAGATCGGGGCCGGGCGGGAGCGCTGGCAGCGGCGCTACGACTCCGCCCGCAAGCGCGAGGCCGACTTCAGCACGCTCTCCGGGCAGGAGGTCGACCCGGCCTACGGGCCGCCGGAGGGCGCCGACATCCCCGGCTTCGAGCGGATCGGCTGGCCCGGGGAGTTCCCCTTCACCCGCGGGCTCCACCCCACCGGTTACCGGGGCCGCCCCTGGACCATCCGCCAGTTCGCCGGGTTCGGCAACGCCCGCCAGACCAACGAGCGCTACAAGATGATCCTGGAGGCCGGGGGCGGGGGGCTGTCCGTCGCCTTCGACATGCCCACCCTCATGGGCTACGACTCCGACGCCCCCTTCGCCCTGGGCGAGGTGGGCCACTGCGGCGTCGCCGTGGACTCCACCGCCGACATGGACGTCCTCTTCGACGGCATCCCGCTGCAGGACACCACCACCTCGATGACCATCAGCGGCCCCGCGGTGCCCGCCTTCTGCATGTACCTGGCCGCCGCCGAGCGCCAGGGCGCCGACCTGGCGAAGCTCAACGGCACCCTGCAGACCGACATCTTCAAGGAGTACATCGCCCAGAAGGAGTGGCTGTACCCGCCCGAGCCCCACCTGCGCCTCATCGGCGACCTGATGGAGTACTGCGCGGAGAACATCCCCGCCTTCAAGCCGCTGTCGGTCTCCGGCTACCACATCCGCGAGGCCGGGGCCACGGCCGCCCAGGAGCTCGCCTTCACCCTCGCCGACGGGTTCGGCTACGTCGAGCTGGGCCTGTCCCGCGGCCTGGACGTGAACACCTTCGCCCCCGGGCTGTCCTTCTTCTTCGACGCCCACATCGACTTCTTCGAGGAGATCGCCAAGTTCCGCGCCGCCCGCCGCATCTGGGCCCGCTGGATGCGCGACCGCTTCGGCGCCACCTCCGAGAAGGCCCAGTGGCTCCGGTTCCACACCCAGACCGCCGGGGTGTCGCTCACCGCCCAGCAGCCCTACAACAACGTGGTGCGCACCGCCGTCGAGGCGCTCTCGGCCGTCCTGGGCGGCACCAACTCCCTGCACACCAACGCCCTGGACGAGACCCTGGCGCTGCCCACCGAGCAGTCCGCCGAGATCGCCCTGCGCACCCAGCAGGTCCTCATGGAGGAGACCGGGGCGGCCAACGTGGCCGACCCGCTCGGCGGCTCCTACTACCTGGAGGCGCTCACCGACCGGATGGAGGCCGAGGCCGAGCGGACCTTCGCCAAGATCATCGCCATGGGCGGCGGAGAGGACGCCGACCACGCGATCGGCCCGGTGACCTCCGGCATCCTGGCCGGGATCCGCAACGGGTGGTTCAGCTCCGAGATCGCCGAGTCGGCCTTCCGGTACCAGCAGGCGCTCGAGAAGGGGGACAAGCGCATCGTCGGGGTGAACACCGCCACCTCCACCGTCTCCGGGGAGGTCGACATCCTGCGGATCAGCCACGAGGTCGAGCGCGACCAGGTGGAGCTGCTCAAGGGGCGCCGCGAAGGGCGGGACGGGGCCGCCGTGCAGGCCGCCCTGGACCGGCTGCTTGCCGCCGTGCGCGACCCCGCCGCGGGCAACCTCGTCCCCCTCATCCTGGACGCCGCCCGCGCCGAGGCCACCCTCGGGGAGATCTGCCGCACGATGGGCGAGGAGTTCGGCGCCTACGTGGAGGACCCACGATTCTAGATGGGGCAGGATGGAGGCATGCAGCCATCGGACTACTCCATGCAGGGTGCGGTCGACCTCGGGGCGCGCAAGGCCGCCATGGAACGCGAGGCCAAGCGGGAGGCCGCGCAGGCCTCGGGGACCGCCAACCCGTACGCGATCGACGTCGACGAGAACAACTTCCAGGACGAGGTCCTGCAGCGCTCGATGAGCACGCCCGTCGTGCTGGCCGTGCTGCAGTCCTCCTCTGAGCAGTCCTCCCAGGTCGAGGCGGCCATCGACCGGCTGGCCATCGGCGCCGGGGGCCAGTGGGCGGTCGCCAAGGTCGACGTGCAGGCCAGCCCGCAGCTCGCCCAGGCGCTGCGGGTGCCCGCCGCCCCGATGATCGCCCTGGTCATCGGCGGCCAGGTGGTGCCCGGCCCGACCGGCCCGGCCACCGGGGCCCAGCTGCGCGAATGGCTCTCCCAGGTCTTCGAGGAGCTGCGCAGCCAGAACGTGCTCCCGCAGGAGTTCACCGGGCTGGGCCCCGAGGACGCCGAGGGCGCCGGGGGTCCGGCAGCCGAGGCCGACCCGGTGGACGCCGAGGCCCAGGAGGCGCTGCAGCGCGACGACTTCGACGCCGCCGAGCAGGTCTACGCCACGGCCCTGGAATCGGACCCCAAGAACGAGCACGCCAAGCAGCGCCTGGCCCAGGTGCGGCTGATCCGGCGGCTGCGCGGGGTCGACGCCGCCGCCGCGCGCAAGGCCGCCGCCGACGACCCCGGCGACATCGGGGCCCAGATCCAGGTCGCCGACATCGACATGTACGGCCAGAAGGTGGAGGACGCCTTCAACCGGCTCATCACCCTGGTCAAGAACACCCGCGACGAGGACCGCGACCGGGTCCGCAAGCACCTGCTGGGGCTGTTCGAGGTGCTGCCCCCGACCGACCCGGCGGTGTCCAAGGCGCGGCGCCAGCTCACCGCGGCGCTGTTCTAGCGGCGCTGTTCCGGCGGCGCTGTTCCAGGAAGCCGCGCGGCGGGTAGAACCAGTTCATGCCGTACGTGGTGACCATCTCGGCGACCTTCGGGGCCGGCGGCGGCGCGGTGGGCACGGCCGTCGCCGAGCGCCTCGGCGTCCCCTTCGTGGACCGGGCGATCCCCGGGGCGGTCGCCGAGGAGATCGGCTGCTCCCTGGAGGACGCGCTGCGCCACGACGGCCGGGCGCCCACCGGCTTCGAACGGCTGCTGGCCAGCGCCGCGCGGCTGCCCACGGTCACCCTCGGCAGCGTCGACCCCGCCTACGTCACCCCCTCCGACGCCGACGGGCGCATCCTGTACGACCAGGAGTTCGTCGACCGCACCGAGGACGTCCTGGAGCGGGTCGCCGCCACCGGGGCGGTGGTGCTCGGGCGGGCCGGGGCGGTGGTCCTCGCCGACCGCCCCGGCGCCCTGCACGTGCGCCTGGACGGCCCCAAGGACGCGCGGCTCGCCCGGTCGGGGACCGGCGACATGCGCGAGCTGGAGGCCAACGACCGCGCCCGCAGCGCCTACGTGCGCCGCTTCTACCGGGTGGACCCCGGCGATGCGGCCCTGTACCACATCGTGCTCGACGCCACCGCGGTCCCGCCGGAGGCCTGCACCGACGTGATCGTGCGCCTGGCCCGGGAGCGGGCACCGGAAATGTAGTGCGGTGCGCCGTTTGATCTGCGGCGGTGGCACCATGAAGGGTGCGCCCGAGCACCGGGAGCCACCGGGGGCCCACCCAGCCAGGACCGCCCGGCGGTGCCGCCGGCGCGCGACCTGAGCCTGAGCGCGCCGTGGCGCAGCAGACATGTGACACAGAGGAGCTTTACGTGGCCACCCTTCCCAGCGTCTCCTACTCCATAACCGTCCGGCTCGAGGTCGACGGCCACGGCAGCGCGGTCGGCGGCCTCACCAGCGCGGTCGAGCACGTGGGGGGCGTCATCACGGCCCTGGACGTGGCGCAGGCCGGCCACGAGCGGATCCGTATCGACGTGACCTGCGCGGCCCGCGACACCGACCACGCCCAGGCGATCGTGGACGCCCTCGGCGCCGTCGAGGGCGTCGTCGTCCACAAGGTCAGCGACCGCACCTTCCTGATGCACCTCGGCGGCAAGATCGAGATGAAGTCCAAGGTGCCGCTGCGCAACCGGGATGAGCTGTCCATGGCCTACACCCCCGGCGTGGCCCGCGTCTCCCAGGCCATCGCCGCCAACCCCGCCGACGCCCGCCGCCTGACCGTCAAACGCAACAGCGTCGCCGTGGTCACCGACGGCTCGGCCGTGCTCGGCCTGGGCAACATCGGCCCCGAGGCCTCCATGCCGGTCATGGAGGGCAAGGCCGCCCTGTTCAAACGCTTCGCCGACATCGACGCCTGGCCCATCGCCCTGGACACCCAGGACGTCGACGAGATCGTGCGCACCGTCCAGGTCATCGCCCCCGGCTTCGGCGGTGTCAACCTGGAGGACATCTCCGCCCCCCGCTGCTTCGAGGTCGAGGCCCGCCTGCGCGAGCTGCTCGACATCCCCGTCTTCCACGACGACCAGCACGGCACCGCCATCGTCGTGCTCGCCGCCCTCAAGAACGCCCTGCGCGTGGTCGGCAAGGACCTGGGCGGGGTGCGCATCGCCATGTCCGGCGCCGGGGCCGCCGGCACCGCCATCCTCAAGCTCCTCATGCACGCCGGGGCCAAGCACATCGTGGTCTGCGACGTGCACGGCGCCGTCCACAAGGGCCGCGACGACCTCGACCCCAACCTGGAGTGGATCGCCGCCAACACCAACCCCGAGGGCTACGGCGGCGACCTCAGGGGCGCCGTGGACGGGGCCGACGTGTTCATCGGCGTGTCCGCCCCCAACGTGCTCGGCGGCGAGGACATCGCCGAGATGAACGACGACGCCATCATCTTCGCCCTGGCCAACCCCGACCCCGAGGTCGACCCGGACGTCGCCCGGCTGCACGCCTCGGTGGTGGCCACCGGCCGCAGCGACTACCCCAACCAGATCAACAACGTGCTGGTCTTCCCCGGGTTCTTCCGCGGCCTGCTGGACGCCCAGAGCGACCACGTCGACTCCGACATGATGGTCGCCGCCGCCGACGCCATCGCCGACGCCGTCACCGACGACGAGCTCGGCCCGCACTACATCATCCCCAGCGTCTTCCACACCAACCTGTCCAAGAGCGTGGCCGCCGCCGTCCGCGACGTCGCCGTGCGCGGCGGGCACGGTCGCGCCGAGGACTAGGGCGCGCCGAGGACGAGGTACCGGGACCGGGGGCGGGGGTAGACAGCCGGGTATGGACGGAACCGACCTCACCGGGCGGCTGCTGGTCGCCGCGCCCGCGCTGGAGGACCCCCACTTCCGCCGCACCGTCGTGCTGGTCGTCGTCAACCGCCCCTCCCGGCTGCCCGTGGCCGAGGTGCTCGCCGACTGGGGGGGCTTCGCCAGCGACCCGCCGGTGATGTTCGCCGGGGGGCCGGTCGGCGAGGGCGCCGGGCTCGCCCTGGGCGTGCCCGGCGGCGCCGGGGAGCCGCCGGGCTGGCGCCCCCTGGAGTCCCCGCCGGACGGCCCGCCCGCGCCGCAGGGGGTGGGCGTGGTCGACCTCGACGCGCCCCCGCAGATCCTCGGCGTCGCCCTGGGCCGCTTCCGCGTCTTCGCCGGGTACGCCGGGTGGGGTGAGGGCCAGCTCGGCGCCGAGATCGAGGAGGGCGCCTGGTACGTGCTGCCCGCTCTGGCCGAGGACGTGTTCTCCGTCGACCCGGAGACGCTGTGGGCGCGGGTGCTGCGCCGCCAGGGGGGCGACCTGGCGCTGGTGGCCACCCTGCCCGACGACCCGGAGTTGAACTGACCCCCCGCCCACGGCGATACGGTGGACGGCAGACGCAGGAGGTGTGAGGCGAACATGGCGATGGATGTGCTGAACAAGGTCGTCCCGGAGTCCGAGACCCGGCCGGACATCTCGCACGACGACGGGGACCGCGAGCGTTTCGCGCACTACGTGCAGAAGGACAAGATCACCGAGAGCGCGGTGACCGGCGCCCCCGTCATCGCGCTGTGCGGCAAGGTCTGGGTGCCCAACCGGGACCCCAAGAAGTTCCCCGTCTGCCCGGAGTGCAAGGAGATCTACGAAGAGATGACCGCCTGACCGGTCGTGTCGTCCCGGTCCGCCCGCCGCTGCGGCGTTCGCGGCACCCAGGGGCGGGTGGGGCAGGATACGCTCCCTTAGGACGGTGACGGCGGGTAGGTCAGGTAGGTCACATGGTTTCCACCACCGAGCGGGGGGCGCACCGCAGGGCCGGAGCGGATCGCGGGCGGCGGCGCCGTCGGCGGCGGCCGGTCACCGCGGGCGACATCGCCCGCGGGATCCTGCGCGGGTTCGGCGAGCTGCTGTTCACCGCCGGTGTCGTCATGCTGTTCTTCGCCGCCTACCAGGTGTACGGCAAGCAGTTCGAGACGCAGCAGGAGCAGCAGGCCCTCGGCGACGACCTGCAGCAGGCCTGGGAGGAGCCCAAGGGGCCCGACTCCGAGCCGCTGCCGGGCTCGGCCGACAGCCGGATGTACATCCCCGGGCTCGACCTGCAGTGGGTGGTCGTCAACGGCGTCCAGCCGGACGACATCAAGTACAGCCCCGGCCACTACACCGACGACGACGTGGCCGGAGGCGACGCGGCCGCCCCCGGTGAGATGGGCAACTACGCCGTGGCCGGGCACCGCGTCTCGGGCATCTTCTGGGACATCGACCAGCTCTCCGACGGCGACCCGATCGTCCTGGAGGACGCGGAGAACTTCTACACCTACGAGGTCGTCGACGAGCGCACCGTCACCCCCGACAAGGTCGAGGTGGTCGACCCCGACCCGTTCGACCCGGCGAACAACGACGACCCCCAGCGGGCGCTGCTGACCCTCACCACCTGCGCGCCCAAGCTCAACAACACCCACCGGCTGATCGTGACGGCCGAGCTGACCGACACCCGCCCCAAGGACCAGGGCATGCCCGACAGCATCGCGGACATGGCCCCCGAGGGCCAGGCGGACGAGGGGGAGTGACGCGATGTACGGGCTGATCTGGCGACTGCTCCCGGGCCCCGTCCCGGTCAAGATCGTCCTGGCGCTGGCGCTGCTGGCCGGGGCCGCCTGGCTGCTCTGGTACGTCGTCTTCCCCTGGGCCGACCCCTACATGCCCTTCAACGACGGCGCGGTCGACACGGGTGCGGGGGCAGGCGGCTGACCTCCCCGCCTCGGATACCCTCGTCCGGGTGAGCAACAGGGGAATGGTCGGATGACGGTCCTGCAGACGAGCACGGGGGAGCGCCTCGCCGGGCTGCGCCAGTGGCAGCGCGAGGCGTTCGAGGAGTACTTCCGAAGAGACCCGAGGGACTTCCTCGCGGTGGCCACGCCCGGGGCGGGCAAGACCACCTTCGCGCTGACGCTCGCCTCCGAGCTGCTGGCGCGGCACGCGGTGCGGTCCATCACCATCGTGTGCCCCACCGAGCACCTCAAGAAGCAGTGGGCCGAGGCCGCCGCGCGGTTCGGCATCGCCATCGACCCGGACTTCAAGAACGGGCAGGGGGCGCTGGGGCGGCGGTACACCGGGGCGGCGGTCACCTACGCGCAGGTGGCCGCGCACCCGATGCTGCACCGCAACCGCACCGAGGCGCGGCGCACCCTGGTCATCTTCGACGAGGTGCACCACGCCGGGGACGCGCTGTCCTGGGGCGAGGCGGTGCGCGAGGCCTTCGACCCGGCGGCCCGGCGGCTGGCGCTGACCGGCACCCCCTTCCGGTCCGACGTCAACCCCATCCCGTTCGTGGACTACGTCCAGGACGCCGAGGGCGTGCGCCGCTGCTCCTGGGACTACAACTACGGCTACGCCCCGGCGCTGGGCGACGGCGTCGTCCGGCCGGTCCTCTTCATGGCCTACTCCGGGGAGATGCGCTGGCGCACCAAGGCCGGGGACGAGCTCGCCGCCCGCCTGGGCGAGCCGCTCACCCAGGACGCCCTGGCGCAGGCCTGGAAGGCCGCGCTCGACCCCAAGGGCGACTGGATCAAGAAGGTCCTCACCGCCGCCGACCGGCGGCTGACCGAGGTGCGCAACGCCACCCCCGACGCCGGGGGCCTGGTCATCGCCACCGACCACGAGGCCGCCCGCGCCTACGCGCGCATCCTGCGCAAGATCACCGGGCAGGGCGCCACCGTGGTGCTCTCCGACGACCCGACCGCCAGCAAGAAGATCTCCCGCTTCGCCGAGTCCGAGGAGCGGTGGATGGTGGCGGTGCGCATGGTCTCCGAGGGCGTGGACGTGCCGCGGCTGATGGTCGGCGTGTACGCCACCTCGACCAGCACCGCGCTGTTCTTCGCCCAGGCGGTGGGGCGCTTCGTGCGCTCGCGCCGCCGCGGCGAGGTCGCCTCGGTCTTCCTGCCGTCGGTGCCCACCCTGCTGGAGCTGGCCGGGGAGATGGAGCGCGAGCGCGACCACGCGCTCGACCGGCCGCTGAAGGAGGGCGAGGAGTTCGACCCCGAGGGCCGGGAGCTGGACGAGGCCCGTAAGAAGCGGGACACCCCCGACGCGGGGGAGGAGCTGCCCTTCGAGACGATGGAGGCCTCGGCCGAGTTCGACCGGGTGCTCTACGACGGCTCGGAGTTCGGCGGCGGTACCCCCGACTCGCCCGAGGAGGAGGACTTCCTCGGCCTGCCCGGGCTGCTGGAGCCCGAGCAGGTGGCCCAGCTGCTCCGCAAGCGCAAGGCCGACCAGCGGTCCGGGGAGCGCAAGCCGCCCGCGGGCGGGGAGCCGGACGGCGGCCCGCCCGAGCACGAGCGGGTGGCGGCGCTGCGCAAGGAGCTCCAGGGGCTGGTGGGCGCCTGGCACCACCGGACCGGCCGCCCGCACGGGATGATCCACAACGAGCTGCGCCGGGCCTGCGGCGGCCCGCCGATCGCGCAGGCCTCCCCGGACCAGATCACCGAGCGCATCGCCAAGATCCGGGCCTGGGCCACCGGCGGATCCTGAACCGGTAAACACCCGGCAAGGGCGGCGATGCGGGCCCGCGCGGCGTAATCGCTCAAAGTGGTCGTGCCGGTACGTTCCGCAGCATGGGGGAACGAGCGAGAAGGATCGGGCGGACCGGTGCGGGCCTGGCGGCCTGCGCCGCCGCGCTGGCCGGGCTGCTGGCCACCACGGCCGCCGGGGAGTCCGAACGCGCCGCCGGGCCGGAGCGGTGCGCACCCGGGGAGGCGCCGATCGACGGGCGCATCGACGGGCGGCTCGGCGGGCGTGCCTCGGAGGGCGGCGCCATCAGCGACGCCCAGGCCGCCGAGTACGAGCGCCGCCTGCGCCGCGAGCGGGTGCCCCAGCACGCCCGCGGCGACCGGCACACCGTCCCCGTGGTGGTGCACGTCGTCAGCGCCGAGGACGGGACCGGCGACCTGTCCGACGGCACCGTCCGCCGCCAGATCGACGTGCTCAACCGGGCCTTCGGCGGCGGCTACGGCGGCGACGACACCGGGTTCCGCTTCGAGCTGCGCGACATCACCCGCACCGCCGACGACGGCGCCTTCGCCTCCGTCGGGCGCCGGGGCTCGGCCGAGCGGGCCGAGATGCGCCGGGGCGGTCCCGAGACGCTCAACCTCTACACCGCCGACCTGGGCCACGGCGTCCTGGGCCGGTCCACCTTCCCGCAGGACTACGGCGGCGACCCCGGGGCCGACGGCGTCGTCGTCGACCACCGCACCGTGCCCGGCGGCGGCCGCGAGAACTTCGACCTGGGCCACACCGCCACCCACGAGACCGGGCACTGGCTCGGCCTGTTCCACACCTTCCAGAACGGCTGCTCCTCGCCCGGCGACTACGTCGCCGACACCCCCTACGAGCGCGAGCAGGCCACCGGCTGCCCCACCGGGCGCGACACCTGCCCCGCCCGCGGCGGCGCCGACCCGGTGGACAACTTCATGGACTACAGCGACGACGCCTGCATGGAGCGCTTCACCCGGGGCCAGGCCGACCGGATGGCCGACCACTGGTACGCCTTCCGGTCCGGGAAGCGCGGCTGACCGCCGCTAGGATTGGTCCCATGGCAGCGACCAAGACCTACCTGACCGGCATCCAGACCTCGGGGATGCCGCACCTCGGCAACTACATCGGGGCCATCCGCCCGGCGCTGGAAGCCGCACGCGAGCACGACAGCATGTACTTCCTCGCCGACTACCACGCGCTCAACTCGGTCCGGGACCCCGCCAAACTCCGCCACGACGTCCGGTCGGTCGCCGCCACGTGGCTCGCCTGCGGCCTGGACCCCGAGCGCACCGTCCTGTACCGGCAGTCCAGCGTCCCCGAGGTGTTCGAGCTGGCCACCGTGCTCGGCGCGGTCACCGCCAAGGGCCTGATGAACCGCGCCCACGCCTACAAGGCCGCCCGGGACCGCAACGCCGAGGCCGGCGTGGACGACCTGGACGCCGGGGTCAACATGGGGCTGTTCAACTACCCGGTCCTCATGGCCGCCGACATCCTGGTGATGGAGGCCGACATCGTCCCCGTCGGCCGCGACCAGCGCCAGCACATCGAGTACACCGCCGACATCGCCGGGTCGTTCAACCACCTCTACGGGGCCGCCTACGCCTTCCCGGTCCCCGAGGGGGAGTTCCCCGAGGGCGAGTCCAGCCTGCTGCCCGGCACCGACGGCCGGAAGATGAGCAAGTCCTACGACAACCACATCCCGCTGTTCCTGCCGGAGAACAAGCTCAAGAAGCTGGTGCGGCGCATCCCGACCGACTCCACCCCCGTCGAGGACCCCAAGGACCCCGACACCTCGGCCGTCTTCCAGCTCCTGGAGCACTTCGCCGACGCCGACCGCACCGCCGCCGTCCGCAAGCGGCTGGAGGCCGGGGGCATGGGCTGGGGCGAGCTCAAGAACGAGCTCTTCGACGTCCTCAACGGCCTCTTCGGGCCCATGCGCGAGCGCTACGACGCGCTGATGGAGCCCGACAGCGAGCTCGACGCCGTCCTGGAGGACGGCGCCGAGCGCGCGCGTGCCCGCGCCAAGGCGACCATGGCCAAGGTCCGCGCGGCCACCGGCATCGCCTAACGGCGCTTCAGGCCAGGGGCTTCAGGCGACCACGGGCTCGCCCTCCAGGGCGACGCCCTTGGCGGACAGCTCCTCCAGGGCGGCGTCGGTGGTCGCCCGTGCCACCCCGGCCGTCAGGCCCAGCAGCACCCGGGTGGCGAACCCCGCCGCGGCCGCGTCGGCCGCGGTGGCCCGCACGCAGTGGTCGGTGGCGATGCCCACGACGTCCACCGCGTCCACCCCGTGCGCCCGCAGCCACTCCTCGAGGGGGCGGCCGTCCTCGGCCGCGCCCTCGAACCCGCTGTAGGCGGCGGTGTAGGCGCCCTTGCTGAACACCTCCTCCACGCCGGAGGCGTCGAAGGACCGGTGGAACTCGGCGCCCTCGGTGCCCACCACGCAGTGCGGCGGCCAGGTGTCGGTGAAGTCCGGCTCATCGGAGAAGTGGCCGCCCGGGTCCACGTGGTAGTCGCGGGTGGCGACCACGTGCGCGTACGCGCGGCGGTGCGCGGCGATGTAGGCGGTGACCTCCGCGGCCACCGCGGCGCCCCCGTTCACCCCCATGCTGCCGCCCTCGCAGAAGTCGTTCTGCACGTCGACGACGACCAGTGCTCTGTTCTCACTCATCTAGGGCCTCCCTGGGAACTCGGTGGGCAGCGCGGGCTCGCCGCGCGACATCCGGCGGGCCGCGGCCGGCAGCTCGGCCACCGACCGGGCGTGCCGCTTGCGGGCCGCATCCAGCGGCTCGGCGCCCACCACCTCGCCGCCCTCCACCAGCCGCCGCAGCAGCGGCCTCAGCCCCGGGCGCGGTTCGGGCTCGTGGGTGTGCACCAGCTCGGCGGTGGCGGTCCCGTCCTCGTCGAGCGTGCGCGAGGCCCACTTGCGCCCGCCCTTGCTGGGCTTGCCCACCGACCGCTTGGCCACCGGCTCCAGCGGCGCGTCCGGCGCGGCCTCCCGGGACCGGGCCACCAGCTTGTACACCAGCGACGCCGTCGGCGCGCCCGAGCCGGTCACCAGCGCGGTGCCCACCCCGTAGCCGTCCACCGGCGCGATCGCCAACGCCTGGATCGCGTACTCGTCCAGGTCCCCGGTGACCACGATGCGGGCGTCGGAGGCGCCCAGCCCGTCCAGCTGGGTGCGCACCCGCGCGGCCTCGGCGGCCAGGTCGCCCGAGTCCACCCGCACCCCGCCCAGGCCGGTCCCGGCCAGCTCCACCGCGGTGCCCACGGCGCGCGCCACGTCGTAGGTGTCCACCAGCAGTGTGGTGCCCGGCCCCAGCGCGTCGAGCTGGGCCTGGAAGGCGTGGCGCTCGCTGTCGTGCAGCAGAGTGAAGGCGTGCGCGCTGGTTCCGGCGGTGGGCACGCCCCAGCGGCGGCCCGCCTCCAGGTTGGAGGTGCTGGCGAACCCGGCGATGTAGGCGGCGCGCGCCGAGGCCGTCGCCGCGCCCTCGTGGGTGCGGCGCGAGCCCATCTCGATCATCGGCCGCCCCTGGGCGGCGACGGCCATCCGGGAGGCGGCCGAGGCGATCGCGGTGTCGTGGTTGTAGACCGACAGCGCCAGCGTCTCCAGCAGCACCGCCTCGGCGAAGGTGCCCTCGACCACCAGGATCGGCGACCCGGGGAAGTAGCACTCCCCCTCGCCGTAGCCCCACACGTCGCCGGTGAAGCGGTAGTCGGCGAGCCAGTCGAGGGTGGGCTCGTCCACCACTCCGGCGTCGGAGAGGTAGTCCAGCTCGGCCGTGCCGAACCGGAAGTCGCGCAGTGCCTCCAGGAGCCGCCCGGTCCCGGCCACCACCCCGTAGCGCCGCGACTCGGGCAGGCGGCGGGCGAACATCTCGAAGACGGCCCGGCGGTGCGCCGCCCCGCTGCGTAGGGCCCCCTGCAGCATGGTCAGCTCGTACCGGTCGGTGAGCAGGGCGCTGCTCGCGTGCTCGGTCATGGGCATCCAGACTAGTTTGTGTCTCTCGGTACCAAAATAGCGGTGCCCGTCGGTGGGACAATGGAGCCGGTACCGCAGGAGAAAGGGGAGTGACCCATGGGGACCGCTCCGGCGCCGGTCGAGCTGGAACGGCCGGAGGCGGACGAGGACGTCCGCCCCGACAAGCCGTGGGTGACCATCGTCTGGAACGACCCGGTGAACCTCATGTCGTACGTCACCTATGTCTTCCAGACCGTCTTCGGCTACTCCAGGGCCAAGGCGCACAAGCTGATGATGGACGTGCACCACAAGGGGCGCGCCGTGGTCTCCTCCGGCTCCCGCGAGGAGATGGAGCGCGACGTGTCGGTGCTGCACACCTACGGCCTGTGGGCGACGCTCAAGCACGATGAATAGGGTGTCCGGATGACCGACGGATTCCGCGCCGTGCGCGGCGGGGTGAGCATCCGCCTGGACCGGGACGAGGCCGCGGTGCTGCGCTCGATGGCCGGGCTCGTCCTGGAGCTGGTGGAGCCGCCCGAGGGCGGGGGCGACCCGCTGGAGGCGCTGGTCGGCCTCTCCGGCGCCGCCGACGCACCCGACGCCCCCGAGGACCCCGTGCTGGCCCGGCTGCTGCCGGACGCCTACGGGGGCGACCGCGAGGCCTCCGGGGAGTTCCGCCGCTACACCGAGGGCGACCTGCGGCGGCACAAGCGGGAGAACGCCGAGGCGGTGATCTCCGGGCTGTCCGGGCTCGGCCCCGACGGCGGGGAGCTGGTGCTCGACACCGGCGACGCGCACGCCTGGCTCAAGGCGCTCAACGACGTGCGGCTGGCGCTGGGCACGCGGCTCGGCGTCGAGGAGGACGGCGGCGAGACACGGGTGCGCGCCGACGGGCCCGCGGACCGGGCCGCGCTGAGCGTGTACGAGTGGCTCGGCGGGGTGCAGGAGACGCTGGTCCAGGCGCTGATGGCCGAGCGCTGAGGGCGCGGCGGCGGGCACGCCCGAAAAAGTCATACCCAGTGAGTGGGTAGGGATAATTTCTCGGCTACGCTGAGGGCCATGCTGAGGATCAACCGGGAGATCCGCGACCGGATCGTCGCCCACGCCCGCCGCGACCACCCCGACGAGGCGTGCGGCATCGTGGCCGGCCCCATCGGCTCCGACCGGCCCGAGCGCATGGTCGAGATGGCCAACGCCGAGCGCTCGCCGACCTTCTACCGCTTCGATTCCAAGGAGCAGCTGCGGGTCTGGCGGGAGATGGACGACCGGGACGAGGAGCCCGTGGTCATCTACCACTCGCACACCGCGACCGAGGCCTACCCCTCCCGGACCGACGTCTCCTACGCCTCCGAGCCCGGCGCGCACTACGTGCTGGTCTCCACCCGCGACGCGGAGACCGCCGAGTTCCGCTCCTACCGGATCGTCGACGGCGAGGTCACCGAAGAGCCCGTGGAAGTCGTGGAATTCACCGGCGAACCCGCCCGTTGACACCGATCAGCACAGCCGACGACGAATCTGGAGACACCATGGCCACCGAGGTCCGCATCCCCACCATCATGCGCAACCTGACCGACGGCGCCAAGGCCGTCGAGGCCAGCGGCGCCACCCTCGCCGAGCTCATCGACGACCTGGACCGGCGCCACCCCGGCCTCGGCGAGAAGCTGGTGGACGGCGGCAAGCTGCGGCGCTTCGTCAACGTCTACCTCAACGACGAGGACGTCCGCTTCCTCGGCGGGATCGAGGCGCAGGTCGCCGACGGCGACACCGTCACCGTCCTCCCGGCCGTCGCCGGGGGCATGCGCTAGCCGCCATGCGCCACGACTCGCTCCTCGACTCCCTGGGCGGCACGCCCCTCGTCGGCCTGCCCGCCCTCTCGCCCGCCCCCGACGTGCGCCTCTGGGCCAAACTGGAGGACCGCAACCCCACCGGCTCCATCAAGGACCGGGCGGCCTTCTCCATGGTCCAGCAGGCCGAGAAGGACGGGCTGCTCGCGCCGGGCTGCACCATCCTGGAGCCCACCTCGGGCAACACCGGCATCTCCCTGGCCATGGTGGCCCGCCTGCGCGGCTACCGCATGGTCTGCGTCATGCCGGAGAACACCTCCGCCGAGCGCCGCCAGCTCCTGCGGATGTGGGGCGCCGAGGTGCACTCCTCCCCGGCCGAGGGCGGCTCCAACGAGGCCGTCCGGGTGGCCAAGGAGATGGCCGCGGAGCACCCCGACTGGGTGATGCTCTACCAGTACGGCAACCCCGCCAACGCCCGCGCGCACTACGAGACCACCGGTCCCGAACTGCTCGCGGACCTGCCGGAGATCACCCACTTCGTGGCGGGGCTGGGCACCACCGGCACCCTCATGGGGGTGGGGCGCTACCTGCGCGAGCACCGGCCCGGCGTGAAGATCGTCGCCGCCGAGCCGCGCTACGGCGAGCTGGTCTACGGGCTGCGCAACCTCGACGAGGGGTTCGTGCCCGAGCTCTACGACGCCGACGTGCTCACCACCCGCTTCTCCGTGCCCTCGGACGCGGCCCTGCGCCGCACCCGGGACCTGCTGGAGAAGGAGGGCATCTTCGCCGGGATCTCCACCGGAGGGGCCCTGCACGCCGCCCTGGCCATGGCCGCCAAGGCGGCCAAGGCCGGCGAGCGCGCCGATATCGCCCTGGTCATCGCCGACGGCGGGTGGAAGTACCTGTCCACCGGCGCCTACGAGGGCACCCTGGCCGAAGCCGAGGAGCGCCTGGAGGGCCAGCTCTGGGCGTAGTACCCCCGTAGTGCCGCCGTAGTACCGCCACCCCGGGTGGCGCGTTCCGAACGCTGTTCGGTTCAATGGGCGCATGTCCCGCTTCGACCGCGCCACCCGGGTCCGCGCCGACGGCGACGGCCGGTGCACCGCCGACCTCGACCCCGGCTACCTGATCGGCACCGCCATGAACGGCGGCTACCTCATGGCCGTCCTCCAGCGCGCCGCCCTGGCGAGCGCCCCCGGCCACCCCCACCCGGTCTCCTCCGCCTACCACTTCCTGCGCCCGGCCGGCCCCGGACCCGCGCGGATCCGCACCGAGGTGCTCAAGACCGGGCGCACCGTCACCACCCTGCGCGCCACCCTCTCCCAGGACGGCCGCGACCTCGTCACCGGCCACATCTCCGCCGGGCGCCTCGACCCCCGCGCCGCACCCGACTACACCGCCGCCGCCCCCGACCTGCCCCCGCCCGAGGCCTGCCGCAGGCTGGACCCCCGCCGCAGCGCCACCGGGGAGGAGGGCTTCAGCGGCCGAATCGAGCAGTACTTCACCCCGCGCACCTGGGAACGGCTCGCCCGCCGCACCGAGGCCCCCGAACCCGAGCTCGCCGGACACCTGCGCGCCGCCCCCGGCGACGGAGAACCCGCCGACCCCGCCGGATTCCTCGCCCTGGCCGTCGACGCGCTGCCGCCGGTCGTCAGCGTCGTCCGCCCCTGGCGGTGGGCCCCCACCGTCGAGCTGACCTGGCACATGCGCGCCGTCCCCGAGCCCGGGCCGCTCGCCTTCCGCGCCGAGGGCCGCAGCGCCGCCGACGGCTGGTTCGACGAGAGCGTGGAGTTGTGGGATGTGAAGGGGCGGCTCGTCGCCCAGGCGCGGCAACTCGCCCGATCCGGGCTCTGACCCGGCTTGATAGCCTTGACCAGGAAAAACGTGGAGTGTTCGGTTCTGGTACCCGGTCACATGTGATTCAGGCCGCGTGAGACGCGGGCCACATTCGGTACCACCGCAGCGGTCATTGGGGTAGACCCGTAACACGGAGAACATGGAGACGCCCGGCTCGGCGCCGCCGCGCTGGTCTCCGCGGAGGCATTCCACCCGAAAAGGCAAAAGCGACGTGCGACTCACCATCATCGGCTCCTCGGGGAGCTTCCCCGGCCCGGCCAGCCCCGCCTCGTGCTACCTCGTCGAGGCCGGCGGCTTCCGCCTGCTCCTCGACCTCGGCAACGGCGCCCTCGGAGCGCTCCAGAAGTACACCGACATCTACGGGATCGACGCGGTCTACCTCAGCCACCTGCACGCCGACCACTGCTTCGACCTGTGCTCCTACTGGGTCGCGCGCACCTACCCGCAGGGTGGGCCCAAGCCCCGCATCCCCGTCTACGGACCGCCCGGCGTCGCCGCCCGCATGGCCGAGGCCTACGGGCTCGACCCCGACCCCGGCATGCGCGAGACCTTCGACTTCGTCGAACTCGCCCCCGGCGAGGTGAACATCGGCCCCATCAGCGCCACCGTCGGCCGGGTGAACCACCCCGTCGACGCCTTCGGCATCCGCCTGGAGCACGAAGGGTCCACCCTCGCCTACAGCGGCGACACCGCCACCTGCGACGAGCTCACCCGCCTGGCCCTGGACACCGACCTGTTCCTGTGCGAGGCCTCGTTCCACGACCACCACGACAACCCGCACGGGGTGCACCTCACCGGGGCCGAGGCCGGGGCCCACGCCGACCTGGCCGGGGCGCGCCGCCTCGTCCTGACCCACCTGGTGCCCTGGAACGACGACGCCATCACCCTGCGGGAGGCCCGCAGCGCCTACAGCGGGCCGGTGGAGCTCGCCCGCCCGGGCGCCGTCTACCGGATCGGGGTCGAGGCCGAGGCCCTCGACGCCGTCGGGAGCTGACGAGGACGAGGACGAGGAGGCCGGGGGAGGGGCTAGGGAAGCAGTCCCTCCGCGGCGGCGGTCGCCGCCTCCACGGCCGCGCCGCCCTCCTCCTCCCACATGTCGCTGTTGGCCTGCACCGTCACCAGCAGGCCCGGCAGGTGCAGCCGCACCCGCGAGAACCGCTCCCCGGACCGCCACTCCGCGAACCCGCCCAGCCCGGTCAGCTCGGACGTGGTGAAGTAGGCGCGGGACCCCTCCGCGACCGCGTCGCGCACCCGGGGCGGGAGCGTGCCCGGCGTCTCCACCAGGCTGCCCTCCGATGCCAGCGACACCAGCACCACCTCGCTGCCGTCGCCCCGGTCGAACCCCGCCCACGAGCACTCCAGCGCGGTCGCCCCGCGCACCTGGGTGAACTGGGCGTCCTCGGGCGCCATCGCCGCGAACGCCTCCGCGTCCTCCGGCAGCCCCGCCGCCTCGCAGGTGTCGGGCACCTCCACCGGCTCCGGCCCGTCCGGGGCCTCCGCCTCGTCGGCCGCGCCCGGACCATCGGACGGGGCGCCGGACGGGGCCAGGGCCCGTCCACCGAACGACTCCCAGGCCGGGGGCGCCTCCGGCGACCCCGGCGGCGACCCGTCGGGGGAACCGGACGACGGGGACGGCTCCCCGGCCGCGCACCCCGTCGCCAGGGTCACCGCCGCCATCGCCGCGGCCGCGGCGGCCGGTGCGCCCGGGAACCCTCGGGGAAGCGCGAACATGGCCCCAATGGTGCCAGAGATCCGCGCGACCGGACCGCGGCCACCGATAGTCTGCGAAGCATGGCTCGACCCGACGGACGCGCTCCGAACCAACTTCGCCCCGTGAACATCACCCGCAACTGGCTCCGCCACGCGGAGGGCTCCGCGCTCATCGAGTTCGGGGACACCCGCGTCCTGTGCGCGGCCACCGTGGAGGAAGGCGTTCCGCGCTGGCGCCGCGGCACCGGCGAGGGCTGGGTGACCGCCGAATACGCGATGCTTCCCCGCTCCACCGACACCCGCGGCGCCCGCGAGTCGGTCAAGGGCAAGATCGGCGGCCGCACCCACGAGATCTCCCGCCTGGTCGGCCGCTCGCTGCGCGCGGTCATCGACTTCAAGGCGATGGGGGAGAACACCATCACCCTGGACTGCGACGTGCTCCAGGCCGACGGCGGCACCCGCACCGCGGCCATCACCGGCGCCTACGTCGCCCTCGCCGACGCGGTCAAGTTCCTGCGCAAGAAGCGCAACCTGAAGAACAACCCGCTGGCCGGGTCCGTGGCCGCCGTCAGCGTCGGCATGGTGCAGGGCCAGGCCCGCCTGGACCTGAACTACCTGGAGGACTCGGTCGCCCAGACCGACATGAACGTCGTCGTCACCGGCGACGGGAACTTCGTCGAGGTGCAGGGCACCGCCGAGGGCGCCCCCTTCGACCGGTCCGAGCTGGACACCCTGCTGGACCTGGCCGTCGGCGGCTGCGCCGAGCTCACCGAGCTGCAGAAGAAGGCGCTGGCGGGGTGAGCGCGCGCCTGAAACTGGTGCTGGCCACCAGGAACGCCAAGAAGGTGCCCGAGATGCAGGCCGTGCTGGCCGGCGCCGGGGTCGAGGCCGACGTGGTCGGGCTCGACGCCTACCCGGAGGCGCCCGAGGTGGCCGAGACCGAGCCCACCTTCACCGGCAACGCTCTGCTCAAGGCGAGGGCGGTCGCCATGCACACCGGGCTCCCGGCGGTCGCCGACGACTCCGGGCTGCGGGTGGACGCCCTCAACGGGATGCCCGGGGTGCTGTCCGCGCGCTGGTCGGGCCGGTTCGGCGACGCCGCCGGCGACAAGGACCTGGCCAACCTGCACCTGGTGCTCGACCAGCTCGCCGACACCCCCGACGGGCGCCGCGGGGCGGAGTTCGTCGCCGCGGCCGCGCTCGTCGTGCCCGGGGGAGTGGAGACCGCGGTCGAGGGCGTCATGCGGGGGAGCATCATCCGCGAGCGGCGCGGGGGCAACGGGTTCGGCTACGACCCGGTGTTCGTGCCCGAGGGGGAGACCCGCACCACCGCGGAGATGGAGCCCGAGGAGAAGAACGCCATCAGCCACCGGGGCAAGGCCTTCCGCGCGCTCGCGGAGGAGATCCGGGACCTGGCCTGAGGGGCACGGTGTGAGTGCGGCGTGAGCACGGCGTGAGTAGCGGGAGGGCCGTCCCGCCCGCTGAGCGGGCGGGACGGCCCTTTTCGTGTAGGGGGCTAGGGGACGTGGTTCAGTGGGGCATGTGACGGGGCGCACGGCGTGTCCTGTGCGGAATGGTGCCGGGGTCCGGTAGCGTTACTGGGGTCGCCGGATGGGACACCTCCTCTAGGGAGCGTCCGATCTATCCGGCGCACGTCCTCTGGAAAACCGTTCGAGGCACCGCCCTCGGGTGTGTATGCTGGAGGACATCGCGGTTCACCGAGACCCGAACATCCACACGGCCCTAGGGGCTGACGGGGTGGGCGGTCGGGGCCGCACCTCACCGAAGACACTCCGTCCGCTTGAGCGGGCATCTCCACTGTGCGGACCTCGTTCCCGTCCATCGCGCTTTTGGCGCAGGGGCGGAGGAGGACCGGTGGAGGGGGAGCGTCCCAGGGAAATGCGAAAGCCGCCGATTTGGCGGGAATGAGCGGCCCTGATAAAGTGAGGGCACAACAAAGCGGAAAGCCGCCTCTAGCGGAAAAGCGGCCGGGCCGGGAACGGATCCGGGGCTTGTACGGGATGAGCGGTTGCTTCTTGAGAACTCAACAGCGCG
>NZ_JAQFWP010000012.1 GCF_027706745.1 Nocardiopsis suaedae
GACCGGGGTTGTGAGCCACAGACCCGAGACTCAAGATCCAAGAAACACGCCCTAGTGCTCGGGCAGTTCTTCGCCCGGCTCCCACCGGCGGTAAAAGCACACGGCTCACGAGAGCTGGATGAGGGCGTACAGCAGGAGCGCTATCACCGGGACCGCGAGAAGCGCCCGCAAGCCGACTGAAGTGCGTGACTTGTCAGGCGAAGTGGTCTTCATGGCGCCCTCCTCAGGAGCGGGCCTGCTTGGCGCCATCAGCCACCAACCCGTGGTGGGTCCCCACGGCCCCATGGGATCGGCCTTGTCCAGGTCGGCGGTGCCCACCCGGAGCCGTGGCCCTTCGAAGAAGCTGACCTCCGCCTGACCTAGAAAGTCGATCCTCTCGACTCTGCCCGGTGCCCCCGCAGGTACGCGCGCTAAGGAGCCGAGCGGGCGTTTCGCAATTACGACGTCACCTTCTCTGATCATGGGGGACCTCCTCCAGCACACAGAACCCTCGTCGGCCGTGGCCTGGCCGCAGGGCATAGACGAAGCCCGTCGCCACCAGGCGACGGGCTTCGTCTATATCGGACGACTTGTTCTTCAGGAACCGATCTGACCGGAAACGGCCCTGAGCTTCTCATTGAACTCGAGCGTCGTGGCCTCTTTCGGGTACATCTCCTGCAACACCTGCTCGAGGTCGCGCCCTACCATGAGGAGGGACGGGATGGACCGGCGTTCGATGTTGAAGGCACGGTCACCGAACTCGCCCGCCCCTTCAAGGTCGCCTTCTCGCGCCGCTGCCACACCGAGCGTCACGTTGGCTTCAGCGATCCGCATCGGAGATCGCGGAGTGCCGTCGAAGTCCGTGCCGGCCGCGATCACCTGCCTCGCGAGCGAAGTGGCGAGGCGGTCTTCTCCTACCAGGCGGTAGCAGTCCATGGCGTAGAAGTCGAACTTCGATGGATCGATAGCGAAGTGATTATCGAGGTTCTCCGGGTGCGGAAGCCCTTCGAGCATGTTCCTGCCATCCTCAAGGGCCAGCTCGACCTGCCGTCTGTCGCCCAGGCGTGCCCAGGCCTTCGCCCGCTGCGCGGTCAGCTGGACTGCGACATCCTGCGCACCGGCGATCTGCACTCCCTCTTGGGCCGCGGCAACGACTCCCCGGTAGTCACCTCGCGTCAGAGCCATCCATGCTCTGACCTCGTGGGCCCACCCGCTTATGGCCGTATGCCCTGACTCGGCTCCGAGCGACAATGCCGCCTTGCGGGTGGCTTCTGCCGACCGTGCGTCGCCGAGGTCGAACTCGACGCACGCCACCAGGAGGGCCAACCAGCCCGCGATGACGAGGATTTCCCGGTGCTGGCTCAGCGTGAGCCTGCTGGACTGCATCCCCGCCACGCGGCGAAGCCACTGACGTCCCTCGATCACGAGCTGCTCGCTCGGCATGTACGGATACTCGGATGCGAGTCGGTCCGCGGTGATCCGCAGCGCGTCAAGGGTGGCGGTGTCGACGTCGGAGGCCTGCATGCGGCTGACGATGTCGAGGGTCTCCAGGCCGGTAGCTGCCACGATCTCCGCCTGGCCGTCCCCCTTGCGTCCCTGCTGTGGGAAGAGGGCCGCCGTGACCGTGCCAAAGGTGGCCGCGAGGATCCCCTTGTAGTAGGCGCTCGGCTGCGTGTCGCCCGCCTCCCAGCGCTTCCACTGCCGCAGGAGGCTGTCGTCCGACGGCAGCTCCTTGTCCGCGTGCATGCGCATCGCGGCGATCGCATCAGCCTGTGACCACTGGCGAGCGTCTCGCTCGGCCGCCAGCCGTCGGGACCATCCTGGCCTGTCGTCCATCGCGCGCCTCCTCGTGAGGTGTACGCCCCGAGCCTCCCAGCTCGCTCCCGGCGGCACCGGTGACGAGAGGGGGGACATCGACGGTGTCACCCTACTTGTCCTGTATCTGCCACCGTGATCGTCACTTCATGTGACCTCTCACTTCCACAAGAGTCAGCACTGTTCAGCAAGTGACAGTCGTTCTCAGCGCGCTACAGGCGCTGTAGACGGAGGAACAGTGACTCTGGCTACCCCCCACCCGCCGGAACCAGAAGCCGGCTACCTGTCTCGCCTCCGGGCGACCTGCACCAACCTCGCGACGGAACGTTCCCTGCGCCTGTACATGCTCGGACGGCTCTGCAGCCATTCCGGGAACGGAGCGCACGGAGTGGCCATCGCCGCCACGGTCTGGCAAGTGTCAGGCGGATCGGGTCTCGCGCTGGGGCTCGTCCCCTTCGCGCAGTTCTTGCCGCAGCTGCTCATCGGTGCTCATGCGGGCGCCTTGATCGATCGCTGGAGCCGGCGACGCGCGATGCTGCTTCAGCAGACGGTCGCTCTCGGGCTGGCGGCCTCCATGGCCGTCCTTGTGCTCTCAGGAGCAGCTGAGCTGTGGTCGATCCTCTTCATCGTGCTCGGGATCGGGTTCTCGACCTCCTTCTCCAATCCGCTCCAGGCGGCCATGGTCGGTGAACTTGTCACGCACGGCTCTGCTCGCCAGGCGGCGGTCGCTCTGAACAGCGCGTCCTGGCAGGTCGGAACACTGGCCGGCGCGAGCCTTGCCGGACTTGCGATTCCGCTGATCGGCCCCGGCGCGGTGATGCTCATTAGCCCGACAACGTACTTGATCTCCCTTGCCAGCCTCCTGGCGATCAGGGCGAGCGACCTCGCTCAGCCGAGGCCGCGGACCAGACTCGAGAAGGTGTCGCTCCGCGCCCTTTTCGCGGAACCTGATCTTGCGACGTCCCTCCTTCTCGCATCCGCGGTGTCCCTGTTCGGCATGGGCGCCCTGCAGACAGGGATGCAGGTACTCGTCGTGGACACTGCGCAGGACCTCTCTGAGGGAACTGCTCTGGGTCTGGCGTCCGCGGCTGTCGCACTTGGCGGGATCGCTGCCCAGCTTTATGTGCTCGGCTCGGCCATCCCGACAGGGCGGAGGCTGACCGGCTATGCCACTGCACTCGGGGCAAGCCTCATTGCGAGTGCGTTCCTGCCGCACTTCCTCCTCGTGCTGGCCGGAGGATGCGTCGCCGGGTGGCTCACCTACTCCCACCAGACGTCGGCGCAGGTCATCAACCAAAGAGTCCCGGATCACATGAAGGGACAAGTGGCCGGCGCCTGGTTCGCGGCCAGCAGCACGAAGGCGATCTCAGCGGTGATCGCGGGCGGACTCGCCGATCTCCTCGGCCCCCGCGTCGGCATCGTCGTCCTGGCCGGAGGGCTGTTGACCGCCGCCGTCGCCAGCAAGCGCCTTCAGACCCGCGACGGCCGCTGATCCTCTACCGCCTGGAGTGCCCCCATGACTATCCCCGAGCTGTTGCTCGCCACAGAGCGTCTGAACGATCTTGCCCTGCGTCTCGACGAGCTGACGGACTCCGTCGAGGAGATGAAGACTAGGGTTCGAGCTTGCGAAGTCGCTGGTCAAGCCCCTTCACCTCGTCCTGAAGGCTGTTCAGCTTCTCAATCAGGGCCTCCATCTTCTCCATGAGGGCAGTCATCTCCGGGCTCGATTCGACCGCGGCCTCTGGGCGCGCCTCCACGACGGTTCCTCGTCCAGCTACCGGGGTCACCAGCCCCTCCTCACGCAGAACCCGGATCGCTGCACCGACGGTGTTCCTGGCAACGCCGAGCTCGTCTGCCAGCACTCGCCCCGAGGGAAGTTGGGTCCCGACCTCGTAGACCCCCTGATCGATCCGGTTGCGCAGCTCAGCAGCGACTTTCAGGTACGGGATGACGGTGTCGTGAGCAGCCATGACACCACACTAGAGGCTCGTTCGGCTCAAGTCACCCAAACAAATTCCACCCGATTGGCTTGACTGGCTCTAGTGGCTTGAGTAGCTTGGGATTTAGTTGGACAGCACCGAACACCGTTGGACCGAGGAGGACGCGATGACCGCCACCGCGAACGACAAGCGCAAGGCCGTTCTCGCCGAGATCGCTCGTGAGGAGCTCGTCCGCCTCGTCTACGGCCCGATCACCAACGAGAAGGACTTCGCCAAGCTCGCCGAGCTGGCCGACGCCGCCGGGGTCCGCCTGGAGGACGTACTCCCGGCCAGCGGAGAGCCCGGCCACGACCCGCGCACCCACCGGCCGGCCGCCAAGGCCTCCGAGCCCGCCGACCCGGAACGCACCGCGCCGCGCGAGCCCGCCCAGGAAGAACTCGACGAGCTGGCCGAGGGCATCGAGGAGCTGGAGGCCCAGAGCAGGGTCGCCGCCTACGCCTCCGACGTGGCCGACCTGCTCGACACCGACATGGACGAGGCCGAGGCCATCGTCCGCGGCTGGGGCGCCCGCCCCCGCCCCGGCATCCTCGCCTTCCTCCTGGCCCACGGGTCCGAGTGGACCCGCCTGCATCTGGTCACCGAACTGGCTTCCTGACCAGCACGAACACCCAGCACCGCCGATACGACAGGAGAAGTGTGCCGTGAACAGCCCGATCGCCACCGCCACCGACCGGACACGCGCCCTGGCGGCCGCCGCCCTGATCTCCAACCCCGCCCACCCCACCCACGTGGCCACGGCCGCGGTCCACACCCAGATCGCCTGCAGGGCCTCGTGCCCCTGCGGTTGGGACGCGATCCGCCCCACCCCCGAGGACGCCGTAGTAGAGGCCGCCCTGCACCGCCTGGACCCCGCCGAGTGGCGCCAGGACGACCGCTCCGAGGCCATCGCCGCCGGAGGCGACGAGTTCTGGGAGACGGACCCGGCCGACTTCCCCAGCATCGGGATGGAGGCCGCCTGATGAGCGAGATCGAGCTGAGCGAGGCCATCGAGGAGGTCCGCACCGAGGTTGGCCGCATCGACACCAAGGCCTCCCTTCTCATGGGGCTAGCCGGTGCCGGGGCCGGAATCGCTGCCTCGGGCGACCTGCTCACCGGGGACGAGCCCGGGGTGTGGCTGGTGCGGGCCGGGGCCGCTGCCCTGGCGGGCGCGACTCTGGCCGCGTTGAAGGCCGTGCGCCCGCGCTTGGCGCGCGCCCCGTTCATGCGCAACCGGAGCGTCGCAGCCCCGCGGCTGGCCCTCGACCTGGAGAGCCCGCAGGAGCGCTACCAGGCGCTGTGCACGGTGGCCGCCGCCAAGTACAAGGCCGTGCGCTGCGCGGTGGACCTGATCATCTTCGCCGTGCTGACCATCGCCGCCGGCACCGTCTGGCAGCACCTCACATGACCCGCCGCCTGCCCGCATTCGCTCTGGAACTCGGGCAGCGCGTTCTCATCGACGGCCACCCGGCCCAAGTCATCGGCACCCGGCCCCACCCCGACCGGGACCAGGCCGCCCGCGGACGCCTCCAACTGTGCCTGGTCCGTTGGAGCGGTCACGCCTACTGGGTCGACTACCTCACCGTCAATGCCGCCGACCCCATCGCGCTCGACGGCGACACAGTCTGACCTCGTTTCTCCTTCTCTCCTCCGAAGCCCTCACAGCGAAAGGACGAAGACGTGCACGACCCGGCTGACCTGATCACCGTCACCGTGCCCGCGTGGCTGGCTGCCCTCCTCGCGCTCTACGCGCTCGTGACGCTGCTGGCGATGCTCGGCGACATGTTCGTCGCCCTCATTGACGTCTGGAAGCTCCTGCGCCCGGTCCTGGCGCCGCGGCGCAGGGGCGGCCCTGATGAACGGGGCGGCCACGGACACGAGCGGGCCGCCTGATGGTCGCTTCCGTCGCAGCGCAACTGACCATCCTCGTCGTCGCCGTGGGCGGGCTGAGCCTGGCCTTCCTCGGCAGCGACCTGCTCAACGCCCTCCACGAGGCCGCCGACCAGCGATTCCGAAACGACGACACCAGGGAGCACTGACATGCCCACACGCGACCTGTCCACGCCCGAGCTGTTGGTGATCGCCTCGGTCGTCACCGGCCAGCTCGACGAACACTGGACCTCTCACCCGTCCTTCGCCATCCGGGTCTGGGTGGACATGCTCGGCCGCCCCCAGATCGATCTGACCCTGCACCGCGACGGCACCACCAACGAGGAAAGGGCCGCCTGGCTCGAGCACCTCGCTGAAGTCCTGGGCACCACCGTGCAGCACCCGTCCGGCCCCCACACCGCCTCTTCCGTGCACCTGGACGACTGGCACGGCACCGGCATCCACATCTGCGCCACCGCCCGCACCCGCGACCCCGAGAAGACCCTGCAGGAGGCGAGCTGAATGCTGCGCACCACGTCGCTGAAGCAGCGGATCCAGGGCCTGGAGGAAGAGCTGGCCCGCGAGCGCCGGAACCGCGAGGCCGCCGAGAACAAGGCGGCCCGCCTGCGCTGCGAGCTGCGGCACGCCGACCACCAGCTGCACACCGCCCGCAAGGAGATCGAACGGCTCAACAGCACCGAGCCGGACTTCTCGCTGCAGCGCGAGCGCCAGACCCGCGCCGCAACCGCGGCCCTCGAAGAGGCCTTCACCGCCGACTCCCCGCAGGCCGCCACGGCCGCGGCCCAGCGCGCCCAGGCCCTGATGGCCCTGGACCCCAGGTGCTTCAGCGACCCCCAGGTGTTCTGCGACCCGGACACCGCCAAGCCCAGCGGCTTCGCCTACGGCGTCCTCACGGCCGACTGCTCCATCAAATCCTTCAGCTTCCGGAGCGACGCCAAGGCGTTCCTCACCGGGCGCCACGGCATGACCTCGGCCGACGCCGACAAGCTCCTCCGCTGGCACGAAGAGGCCGCCCGCCGCCGAGACGCCGACCTGGACGCCGCGCCGTTCTGAGACACCGCCCGCACCCTCGGCCCTGACCTGACGCCCTGCCCGCGAGCAGGGCGTTCGCACTCCCAAGGAGAACAGTGATGACCCCTGTCCCGCCGCGTGCCCTGCCCACCACCCAGGACGACCTGCACAACATCGAGCGCACGGCCGCCGCCGCTGTGGACCACCCCCAGCGGATCATCTCGGCGGTTCTGGTGCCCACCGGTGTCTATCTGCGCATCCACTGCGACTACACCCACGTGGCCGCGGACGTCCTGAACGGGTGCGGCTACACCGCGACGCTGATCCGCACGGGCCACATCCTCGTCAGCGGCGTGGCCGACCGCACCTGCCTCCTGGATGCCGAGATCAACCGGCTGGAGGCCGAGCGCCGCTCCCTGGACGAGATCACTCTGGCCTGAACTCTCCTGGCCCCTCATGCAGAAGGGCGGCCCCGCCGCTGTGACCGGCGGGCCGCCCTGTGACACCTGAAAGGCGCCAACCATGAACGATGGTCCCACTGCCCGCCAGGAGGCGCCAACGCCTTCTCCCAAGCCGTCGCGCCGGGTGCGGCGCCTGGCCGCGGCCGCCGCCGACGCCCAGGCCCTCACCGGCGAACAGCGCGCCCTGCTCACCCGGGCCGAGCGCGACCCGGCCGTGGTGGCCGCGGCCCGCCGCAGCGCCACCCGCGCCGCCCGCACCCGCGTGCACACCCGCGCCCGCCTGAACAACACCGCCTACACCGCACTGGCCGACCGGGCCGCCTCGGCCGGCACCGACCTGGCCTACGCCCTTCGCGCCCGCTCGGCCGAAGCCGCCCCCCGCGCGGTCACCGTCCTTTCCCGCGTGGGGCTGTGGGGGCCGGTGGCGATGCTGGCCATGAGCCTGCTGCTGTCCGGCGGCTCGGGGTACGGCATCGCGATGCTGGCCACCGCCGCCGGAGGCGCCGCGGCCACCGGCTTCATCGTCGAGCTCGGCGGGTCGGTCATCTCCACGGCCACCATCACCACCATCGGCCTGGTGGCCCGCTACAGCGCCTCGGGATACGCGATCGCTACCCGCACCCGGGGCCGCAAGCTGCTGGTGGGCACCCTGATCGCCGGTCCGCTGCTGATGAGCGTGGGGCTGAACCTGCTCGGCTGGTTCTTCGGATTCTCCCTGGCCAGCGTCATCACCGCGCTGTGCGCGGTCGGCGCGGCCGGCACCGCGCTGGCCGCCCACGCCATCACGGTCATGACCTCCGAAGCCCGCACCGAGCGCGCCGACCAGATCGGCGAGCAGGACGCCGCCGACCTGCTGCGGGTGGCCACCGACACCGCGGCCCTGGACCGGCTCGTCGAAGCCCCCGCCCTGCCCGCTCCGGCGGCGCCCGCGGACAGCAACCCCGCGTCTTCGGATGCCGAGCTGGTGGGCACCGCCCTGCTCGGGACGCTCGCCGAGGGCGACCGCGAGCAGCTGGCGGGCCTCATCGCCGACGACGAGGCGCTGCTGGACAAGGTGATGTCCGCCATCGCCCGCGTGCCCGAGTCCCCGGCCGCCTGGGGTGGCGCCACTGGCGGAACTGGCCCCGACCAGGACGGACGCCCCGCCGCGGTGCCGGTCCCCGCCCCGGGTGGCGGCACCGGCCCGATGCCCGCTGACCTGCACGAACACCCCGACAACACGGCCGATGAGCCTGCCGAGGGTGGCGGGACTGGCGGAACTGGCCCTGACCAGCGGACTCGCCCGCCGCACCTGCAAGCCCGCGCCGCGCAGGGCGCCTCCACCCGCCAGGCGGTCCTGGACTACATCACGGCCCACGGCCCCGGTGTGTCGACCAACCAGATCGCCGCCGACCTGGGCAGGTCGCGCTCAACGGTGCGCGAGCACCGCGACCGCCTCCACCAGGACGGCCACCGGGTCTACGACAACTGACAACGCCGCCTACCCGGGGCGCCCGCCTCAAGGCGGGCGCCCTGCCTGCTCCGAGGGCGAGCACACCGCCCCGGCCCCAGCAGTGGGCCGGGGCGGTGTCCCCGCCGCCCGGAGCGGCGTCGAGCAGGCGACGCGCGGCAACCCCTGATGGGGCTGCCCGCGAACCCGCCCGACCCGCTGTTCCCCACCCGCCCGCGCACCTCGCAGGAGGCCTATGGATCCGCCCTGACCACCACCGACCGGCCACCAACACCGCCGCCCCGACCCGCCACGGGCCGGGGCGGCCCCGTCCACCACCCCCAGAGCTGGAAGGAACCGCATGACGACCATCACCGAGGCCCCCGTCCGCCGCCTGTACACCCGCCAGGCCGAGACCTGGATCACCTCCTGGCCCGAGCTCGACGAGATCGCCACCTGCCCCGAGTGCACGAGCTTCCGCAACCTCCGGCTGCACTGGGTCCAGGGCGAAGAGGACCAGTCGCTGTTCTCCTGCGGGTGTGGCGCGACCTGGCACGACTCCAACTGGGCGACCCGCGCGTCGATGGCGCTCGTGCTCGCCAACTGCGGCCAGGGCCACGACGAGCCCGGCCTCCCGGCGGACGTGCCGGAGCCAGTGCGGGCGCTGGTCGCACCCCAGCCCCGCCGGCGGCGGTGATCCCGGCCTACCGGTGGGGCTTCGCCCCGCCGGAGCTGGCCACCCGCGCCCAACTGCGCGCCGAGGGTCTGCGCCCCGGCGGTCAGGACCCCGTCGCCGAACTCCTGTGGCGCTCGCGCCGCGCCCGCGGCGGCTACCGCCGCGCCTGGCTCTACGACCGGACCCGCGCCGCCGCGGTGCGGCCGATGACCCCGGCACGCGAGCGGGCGCTGGCCCGCGCGCTGCTGGCCCGCCACACCTGCAAGGCGTGCGGGCAGGTGTTCGAGTACTGCCTGCCCACCAGCACCGGCGGGCTCTGCCTGCCGTGCGACGCCGACGAGACCGCCCGCGTGCTCACCGACCAGGGGTGGGCGGCATGACCACGCGCTGCACCCCGCACGTTGAGCGCACCGGCGGCTTCACCGAGCGCGGCGAGGAGTCCTACTTCGCCCGCCTGGTCTGCACCTGCGGCGCCACCGGCGAGTGGCGCGTGGGCTACTTCGGCGCCGACGGAGACCTCCGGCGCCACAAGCAGCCCTTGCCCGAGCGGGCCGAGCCCGAGCCCTTGTTCTGAACCCGTGCTGAAGGCCGCCTGATCGCGGCCTGCCTCGCCATTGCGTTTCCACTGCTGCACAAGGAGTACTCATGCTGCGCTTCGCCCTGGACCTGGCCCTGATCGTCGCCGCCGTCGTGCTGCTGGGCATCGGCGTGTTCACCTACCCCGACGTGCCCCCGTTCGTGTGGCTGTCCGCCCTGGCCGTGGGCATCGTCCTGGTCCTGCCGCGCCCGGCGGGCAGCCCCTCGCCTGCCGCCCGCGTTTTCGAGTCCACCCGCCGCTGACCCGCCGACCGACCCACGCCCCGTCCTCGGCGGGGCGCCGCATTGACGAAGGAGAAGGATGGAGACCGCCGCCAACGCCGCGCTCGCCGCCATCGGGCTGGGCGTCGCGATCACGCTGATCATCCTGCACAAGGAAGGGCGGCTGCTCACCGTAGCCGCACTGCTGGGCGGCCTGGCCCTGGTGCCGCTGTCCCAGCGCCCGATCCTGGCCGGAGTCGACGCTGCCGACAACGCCCTGGCCATCGCCGTCCCCACAGTGCTCGCGGCCGCCGCGACCGCGTGGATCTTCAGCGAGCTCAAGGACGCGGGAACCTCCCGCCTCACCCCCTTCATCGCTCTGATCATCCCGGTCCTGTGGATCGCGGCCGGCGGGGTATTCGTCGAGATGTACAGCGGCATGGTCGGCCTGGTGAACACCGCCGACACCTTCACCGCCGAGATGGCCCAGTGACCAGGGCCAAACGGTCGCCGCGCGGCGCGCCCTGGCGGATCCGCCTGCGCGCCGCGCTGGCCATGGCCGATGCGGCCCTGCTGGAACTGCTCGACCTGATCGCCGCAGCCCTGGACCGCCGCCCGGCGTCCGTGGCGCTGCCCGCTCTCGCCCGGCGGCTGTCCTCCAGCTGGAACTACCACCTGCAAACCGCCCGCATCCGCGCCTACGGACCTGGCCGCGGGCTGCTGGCCGTCATCGTCCGCACCACCCCCGCCTCACCCGACAGGAAGGACCGCGCATGACCGCCCACACCACCAAGCTCAAGCGCATCATCTCCGAGATGGAGTCCACCGAGCTGAACACCGGCTCGGAGATCCGCGCCTACTGCGACAAGGCCCGCGACGCGCTCAAGTCCATGGCCGTGGAGCTGGAGTTCACCGCCACCGAGCTGCAGTCGCGCCTGATGGAGCTGCCGCCCGAGGGCAACGAGGGCCGCATGAAGGTGCGCACCAAGGCCCGCACCTGCGCCCGGCACCTGCGCAAGTCGGCCAAGGCCGCCCGCACCGGCGCCGCTGAGGCAACCCGCACCTGGGCGAGCATCACCCGCCAGTTCGAGTACATCCTCGGCCCGGTCAAGAAGGTCAAGCCCAAGAAGATCCTCAACCTCAAGATCTGAGCAGCCCCGGGAACCGTCTGCGGCCCCCGTCACGGCGGGGGCCGCCCCTTGTCCGACCCCGTCCCCGTTCACATCCACAGGAGAGCGCCGTGGCGCGAAAGCACCGACGCACATCGATGCGGGAGCGGCGGGACGAAGGGTGGAGCCCCGCGCCGCGCACCGGGCCCCACCCGATCGCTCCCGTCGTCCCCTACCTCATCCCGTTCGTCCTGGCCGCGGCGATGTGGCCGCTGGGCTGGATCGCCCACACCCTGCTCGGGGGCCAGGGCGCCACCACCGCCCTGTACTGCGCACTCATCGGTATCTGCGGCGCCCTGAGCTGCCTGGTGCTGCACCTGCTAGCCGAAGCCCGCTCCTGGTACGCCGACGTGGTCTACACCGCAGGGTGCGCCCTGGGAACGGTGTGGGCCATCGTGGCCACCGCCTGGACCCCGTTCATGCCCGCGGCCGGCTTTTACATCGTGGTCGCCTTCTTCTTCGGCGTCATCGCTGCCGCCCACCGGGCGCTGGCCGGAGCCGAGGAGGAGGGAGGCCAGGCCAAGAAGGTCAAGCTGCCCTCCTGGGCCCAGATCCAGCAGTGGCTGGACCTGACCTGGGTGGCGCTGACGCCGAAGAAGACCACCGACACCCAGGTCAAGGCCGAGTTCGAGCTGGAGCCGGGGCGCACGGTGGCCGAGCTTCAGTCCCATGCCGACCAGATCGCGTCGGCCTACGGGGTCGCCCCCGGGGCCGTGCGCATCAGCGAGGACCCCGGGCACGCCCGCCGCGGCCACATGACCGTGGTCACCCGCGACGTGATGGGCCAGATCGTGCCCTGGCCCGGCCTGGACGACAAGGAGAAGGGAGCCTCCATCGAGGACGCCCCGCTCACCCTGGGGCTGTACGAGGACGGCGAGAAGTTCACCGTCAACCCCGTCAACAACCACACCCTGACCGTGGGCATGTCCGGTGCCGGGAAGAGCGTCTACGGCAAGGTCAAGCTCGTCTCCATCGCCGCGCGCTCGGACACCTTCACCGTCGCCATCGACCTGGCCAAGGGCAAGCAGACCCTCGGCCCGGTCGAAGGCGCGATCGGGTGGGCCGCCCTGAACGACAAGAAGGCCGCCCGCATGACCCTGGACGGCCTCAAGCGCGCGGTGAAGGCACGCGCGGACTACCTGGGCGAGCGTGGTCTGGCCCAGTGGGAGAGGGGCTGCGGCCTCGTCTTCCTCCACGTTCTGCTGGAGGAGGCCGCCGAACTCGCCGACTTCGACGAGCTGGTGGAACTGCTGCGGGTCGCCCGCTCGGTCGGCATGCACTTCGAGATCTCGCTGCAGAGGGCCACCTACGGAAATCTCGACACCGACGCGCGCGCCAACCTCGGCGACGGCGTCTGCTTCGGCGTTCGCGACCCCGACGATGCGACCTATGTCCTGCCCGACTACGTGACCGACTCGGGCGCCGACCCGGCCCGCTGGCGCAAGTCCAAGCCCGGCGCCTGCTACGCCGCCGTGGACTCCCAAGACCCCGACCGGCACACCATCCCGATCAAGATGTACGGCCCGCCCAGCGCCGACAAGGCCGACGAGAACAAGGTCCTGGCCGCCGAAGCCAGCGCGCTTCCCGACCAGGACGCCAAGCTCGACGACATCACGCGCGAGGCCTTCGGACCGGCCTACGCCGACTACCTGGCCAAGCGCCGCGCCGCCGCCCCTGCCCCGGCTGCCGAGCCGACCGAGGCGGCCCCGGCGGCTGCCCGCCCGGTGCTGCGCGCCGTCCCCGAACCGGCCGAACCCGCCCCGAGCGACCACGAGAACCGCGACGACCAGGAAACCGAGAAGGAAGAAGAGGAGCTGACCATGACCGACGAGGACATCTTCGGCGAGGACGCCGACCTGCTCACCGCCGACACCCCGGACGTCGAGGCGATCACCGAGGAAGACGAGCTCGAGGAACTGGAGAACGACTTCGTCCTTCCCCGCCTGACCACCGCCTCTTCCTCCGAGGCCACCAAGCACTCCAAGCAGGGGGCCGAGCAGGCCCGCGCCGTCGCCGACCAGGTGATCGCCGACTGGGCCAAGGGCGGCGAGACCTTCACCGCCCCCGAGTTCCGCGCGGCCGTCACTGCCGCCGGCGTCGACCGCGAGCGCACGTGGTACAAGCGCCAGCTCGAGCGCCTCGAGACCGAGGGCGCAATCGCCGTCGACGATGACGGACAGTACCGGGTGCGCGTCCTTGAGGGCGCCACCGCCTAACCCACTCGGACCGTCCAACCGCAGATCAGGCGGGTTGGCCGCCCTGAGCGGCCAACCCGCCCCACCGCTGGAGTGTTCGGCCCCGCCCCTGTGTCCAACCCCAGGTCACGACACCGGACCAACGTCCAACACCAGTTCAGAAACTTTTGTGCAGGTGAACAGGGTGGCCAACCGTGGGCCAACCCGCCCGGCCATCTCCGGGCCAACCGGTTGGCCACCCCGTTGACCTGTAACACCCCGCGCCGGGTGGCGAAACGCACGAGCGCGCACACGGGCCAACCCCCGCTCCGCGCTCTGCCCTCCGTCGGCGACGCTGCGTGATCAGAAACCCCGTGGCGGCCCCGACGAACGCTGTCTCGTCGGGGCCGTCCTCGCCCTGCAATCACCTCTAAGGAGGCCCCCTGTGGACACCATCGACACCGCCGTGCCCGAAGCCGTAGCCCTGGCCGCCGAGATCACCTACGTCGTCGACGGCGGCAGCGCGCGCTACCGCATCGACGGGCTGCGCATGAACGAATCCGAGGCCCACACGCACCTGACCGCGGTTCGCGGCGCCGGTTCCGCTGCCGCCTACAGCGCCCTGGACCTGGCGACGGTACGCGACAGCGCCGCCGCCCGCGAGCACCTAGCCGTCTATCACATGGGCCCTCGCGGCTACGGGCTCATCCATGAGGGCCGCCTCATGGAACGCGAGGACGCCCGCGACCTGCTCGTGCGCGAATACCGGTGCACCCCGGACGAAGCCGAAGAGCTCCTGGAGGAGGCCCGCCGCACGCTCTTGAGGACCTGGCGGCCCGCCCCAAGGGATTGACCGTCCAGTGCCTCTGCCGCCCCGGCCCTGCGCCGGGGCGGTGGGGGGACCGGACCGGTCCGCCACCAGCAGGAGGGAGCACTGATCATGCCGTCACTGTGCTGCGGGACCAGCGTCGGCGGGCGCGTGCGCCGCACCGCCGCCAACGGAGACGAGGAGTACGCGATCCTCTACCGGGCCTGGTGGCCCATCGGCGGGGCCTGCATCGCCGGACACGGCAAGGACAAGCGCCAGGCCAGCTTCGAGACCGCGATGCGCGAGGAGGCCGACGAGGAGCTGGGGCTCAAGGTCCTGGAGGCCACCGAGGTCCTGACCGTCCACCTGCCCAACCTGTGCTCGGCGCCCCCGGCGGACGCCTTCGCCTCGCCGGGCCACCTGTGGACCGTCTTCGACCTGGAGGTCGCCCCCGACGCCCGTCTGCTGCCCGATCCCGAGGAGACCCGCGGCGCCGAGTGGGTGACCGGCGACCGGCTCAGGGAGATGGCCGCGGCGACCATCGCCTTCGCCCGCTCCGGCCGCCCCGCCGCCGAGCAGCCGGCCGACTCCCTGGAGGCGGTCTGGGTGGAGCTGTGCCACCGGCTCGGCGACATCACGGTCTCCGACGCCGACCGGTCCTCCGTGCGCGGCCTCTACAGCTCGCCGCCGCCGGAGTACTACCGCGGCGGCCGCCCCGGCGCCGGCCGCTGACCCCCGGGAGGAACGATGCCGATCAAGCCGACGACCTGCTACCGGGTGACCTGCTTCGGCTGCGGGGTCCCGATGACCGACGACTACACCACCCTCGACGGCAGCTTCATCCACTTCACCAGCGTCCAAGAGGCCTTCGACGCGGTGGCCAAGGGCGAGTTCGAGTGGGGTCTCGACGGCCCCGACGGCCGGCAGCCCCACTGCCCCGACTGCCTTCCCCTCCCCCCGGACCCGCGGGCGCCCCAGCACGCCGCGCACATCACCGCCGACCCCCTGCCCCGCTAGCGACACCCACACCGTGACCTCGTGGTCCGGGGCGGGCCCGCGCAGGGACCGCCCCGGACCACAACTACAACCAGGAGGTTCTGTGATCACCACCGCACTCGCGACGCGCCGCGGCTCGCGCGCCTTCAACTGCGACGCTGCGTCCGTTCACACCTGCGATAACGCGACCGCTGCTGCGCTGATCGACGGCATCGGCAACGACGAGAACACCGCCACCACCGCCCGCCTGCTGGCAGAGACCGTGGCCCGCGTGACCGCCCACCGCGGCGGCCTGGCCGGGCTGCTGTCCGGGACCCAGCTGCTCCAGGTGGACCACGCGGGCGACGCGGTCGGCGTGGCGGCCCTGGCCCATCCCGGCTCGCCGACCTGGGTGTGGTGGTCCGGGGACTGCCGCGCCTACGGCTTGAACGGCCACCGGCTGCGCCGCTACACCTCCGACCACACCGTGGGCGAGCAGCTGCGCCGCAACGGCACACCGCTCGACATCGCCGCCGACCACGACAACTGGATCCAGACGCCCCTGTCGGAGGCGGCCGTGGCCACCGTCTACGACGTGGAGGTCCCCGCCGACGAGCTGGTGGTACTCACCAGCGACGGCGTCCACGACTACGTCGCCCACGAGGAGCTCGAGGAGATGACGGCCGCCCTCCAGGGGTCCCCGCAGGACCTGGCCCAGGCGCTCATCGACGCGGCGCTGCCCGACGAGGACGGCTACCGCGACGACGCCACCGCCGTTGTCCTGGCCCCGGCCGCGGGAAGCGGGGTGGAGCGCTGATGCCCACCATGACCGACCTGTTCTGCGGCGGCGGAGGGTCCGCGACCGGCGCGACGGCCGTCCCCGGCAACGCCGTCACCCCCTGCACCGCCCGCGACCTGCTCGCAGCGGTCACCGAGGCCATCACCGGCGAAGAGATCGACCCGGCCGCCGCCAACGCGGCCGCGGCCTGAACCAGCAGCACACCCCAAGGAGGAACACCGTATGACCACTCCCGCCGCACAGACCGCCACCGTCCCCGCCGACACGCTCCTGCGGCTCCTTCGATCGGTCGAGCCCTTCATCGGCACCGGCGACGAGGACCCCCGGTTCCGCGTCGTCCAAGTCGAAGCCGCCGGAGGCTGGCTGAGCACCACGGCCACCGACCGCTACGCCCTCGCGGTGGCCCGCGAGCCCATCGGCCCCGAGTACTCCTTCCAGGCCTTCCTCGAGGACGAGGACATCGCGTGGCTGGACCAGCAACACGAGCGCCACCCCTTCGGCGACCTCACCGTCACCCCCACCGACCAGGACGTGCGCCTGGGCTACACCAGCCACCACGCGCCCGTGGACGAGGTCTCCACCCTCACGCTGCCCATCCCCCAGGTCCTGCCGGACTGGCGCTCGGCCCTGGCCTGGGCCGCCAAGACCACCGACGTCGAAAGCGCCGCTCCCCAGATCGCACTGCAGCCGTTCTTCCTGAACCGCCTGACCGCAGCCGAAGACTTCTCGCCCACGGTGCCGGTGTGGGCCGCCTGGCGCACCTCGCAGAACCCGGAAGGGGCCGTTGTCGCGACCATCGGCGACTGGTTCTGCGCCGTCATCAGGCCCGGCCGCGCGGATCTGGACCTGCCCAACGCCTCGGAGGTCGCCGCCGACTTCGCCCGCATGCCCCAGCACCAGCCCGCCGCAGCGGCCTGACCCGCTCGAAGAGGAGCCAGATTGAACGGCCGACTGACCTTCTACGTGACCGTCGTCTGCGAGAACCAAGGCGAGATCATCGCCGAATACGAAGCCGAAATCGGGCATCGCATCGACGGCGTCTTCCCCAATCTCAATGGGGACGACGGCACCGACGAATGCCAGCTCTGCGCCGACGCCGCGCAGACGGCCTGAACCGACCCCCGAAACGAAGAGGAACCCGCGTGTCCGACTGGCACCTGAATCCCATGCTCGCCTTCGACACCGAGAGCACCGGCGTGGACTTCGACACCGACCGCATCGTCACCGCCGCCCTGGTCCGCATCGACCCCGCGGCCGGCACGGCCGAGACCACCACCTGGTTGGCGGACCCTGGGATCGAGATCCCCCAGGGCGCCACCGACGTCCACGGCATCACCACCGAGTACGCCCGCCAGCACGGCCGTCCGGCCCACGATGTCGTGGACGAGGTCGCCCAGCAGATCGGCGCGGCGGTCGCCGACGGGGTGCCTCTGGTCGCGTTCAACGCGGCCTACGACTGCACCCTGCTCGACAGGGAGCTGGCCCGGCACCGGATCGGGGTGGACTTCGGCGGCAAGCTCCGCGTGATCGACCCCCATGTCCTGGACAAGGAGGTCGACCGCTACCGCCGGGGATCGCGGCGCCTGGTGGACGTGTGCGCCCACTACAACATCGCGCTCTCGCAGGAGTCGGCGCACGGGTGCGAGGCCGACGCTCTGGCCGCCGCGCGGCTCGCCTGGCGGCTCGGCGCCACCCAGCCCCGCCTGGCCGCGATGAGCGTCGACGAGCTCCACGATGCCCAGCGGACCTGGAGGGCCGAGCAGGCCGCCTCGCTGGAGGCCTACCTCCGGCGCACGAACCCGCGTGAGGTCGTCGAGCGCGCCTGGCCGATCATCCCGGCCACATCCGTATGAAGGCGCCTGTCACAGCCCCTCCGCCAGCCCACTTCCTCTCAGCAGAGAGGACAGCACACCGACGAAACGAGAAGAGATTGACCTATGTCGAATGAGGCCTTGACCTGGGCCTTCAAGCAGCAGCTCTCCAACAGCTCGGCGAAGTTCGTCCTTGTCGTCCTCGCCGACCACGCTGACGAGAACGCGTCCTGCTTCCCGAGCCAGAAGAAGATCGCCCGTATGACCGACCTCGGGGAGCGCTCCGTTCGGCGCTGCCTCGAGCTGTTGGAGAAGTCCGGTCTTGTCACGCGGAGTAGCCGCTACGGCGAGAACGGGCGCCGGACGACCGACCGCTACCGGCTCAACCTAGCGGCCACCATGACCACCGGTCAGATTGGCCGCCCTGTGCCACCTGCAGAGACGACTACCGGCCAGATTGACCAGTGGTCAGATTCGACAGGTAGTACACCGGCCAACGTGACCACCGGTCAGAATGGCCGCATCCCGCCACCTGCGGAAACGACTACCGGCCAAAATGACCACCGGTCATCCTGTCCGACTTCACCGGCCAATCTGGCCGGACAGTATCCCTCAGTGAACCCTCAGTCCTATGAACATATAGATGGGTCCGCTGCCCCGACCGAGCCGCCACCGCAGACCGTGATCCCGAGCGACTTCACGCTCAGCGAGCAGATGCGGGCTTGGGCCGCCAAGCACACCCCGGCCCTCGATGCCGACGAGGCGACCGAGGCCTTCGTCGACCACTACCTGTCGAAGGGCGAGCTCCGCGCCGACTGGAATGCGGCCTGGCGCTCCTGGATGCGGACCCGCTCACGCTGGCAGGCCGAGAAGCGCCAGGCGCCCACCAGCAGCGGGTTCCAGCCCTTCCGCAACCCGGCTGAGGACGACGGCGACCCCAACGCCTGGGCGTAGGAGGCCACGATGACGACGCTGTCCGCTGAGACCGCGCTTCAGCACATCACCCGCCAACTGGCGCGTCGCGGGATCCCGATCCCGTCGACCGACCCGGACCCCGGTCCGAGCACGCACGCCGGCCAGCCCGGCGAACCTGGTGACCCCGAGTGGCACCACGCCCAACGAGTGGAGCTCGCCATGTCCCGCTGGCAACGCATGACCCCGCCCGTCTACCAGGAGGCGCACACCGACCATTCCGACGTCATCGCCTGGTCCGACACCGTCTCCCAGGCCTGGCCCAAGGACGGCGAGCAGCGCCTGCAGGGCCCGTCGCTCCTGCTCTGGGGCGGCACCGGCGTGGGCAAGACGCACGCCGCCTTCGGCGGCATCCGCCGTATCGCCGCCGCCGGGGTTCCGCGCTTCTCGATGGTGTTCACCAGCCAGCCCGAGATGTACGCCGCGATGCGTCCCAAGCCGGGACGCGAAGACCAGCAGGAGCGCCTCGAGCGCCAGCTCATGCGCACGCCGCTGCTGCTGTTGGACGACATCGGCACCGCGAAGGAGAGCCCTTGGACCGCCGAGATCCTCTACCGGATCGTCAACCACCGCTACAACCAGCGGCGGCCGACCATCTTCACCAGCAACTACTCGCCCAAGCAGTTGCGCGAGGTCGTCGGCGACCGGATCCACTCCCGGCTCGCGGAGATGACCACCGCGGTGCGCATGGACGGCCACGACCGTCGGCTCCCCCGAAGGGCCTGACGCACCAGCCGGAATCTCAGCAAAGCGGCCCCGGACTCGCCTGCAAGCCACTCCGGGGCCGCACCTTCGCCCACACAACAAGGACGAGGTACTCCCATCATGACCGACACTCCCGCCCGAGACACGGGCATCGTCCACGTCCGCCTGATCGGCACGCCCGAAGCCGTTCAGAGGGCCGCCGAGCAGATCGAGCAGGCCTGCACGGCCTCGCCGCCCTCCCGCCCACTGCCGAGCCGCAAGAACCCGCACCACGTCCTGGTCCGATTCGAGGTGATCGCCTAATGGCAACCGCTCTTCCCACCCGCCGACGCGGCACCGGACGTCGGCCCGCGACGCCCACGACCATGACTGATGAACTGCTGACCCTCCCCCAGGCCCTCAAGCTGCTCCAGGTGCCGCGCAGCACGTTCTACGGCTGGCTCCAGCGCGGTGTCGCCCCGAAGACCATCAAGTACCCCAACGGCAAGATCATGGTGCGCCGCAGCGACCTGGAGGCCTGGCTGGCCACCCAGGAGGTCTCGGCGTGACCCAGCTCGACCCGGCCGGTCGCCCCTCTGTGGGCGACCGGCCCTCGACGTTCAACGTCAAGCTCTGGAACATCCGCACCTACAAGGGAAAGCGAAAGACCACCTACACGGTGCGCTGGAAGGTCAACGGCAAGCTTTTCCCAGAGACCTTCGACACCGAGTCCCTCGCGCTGTCTCGCCGCAACGAGCTACTGACCGCTCAGGCGAAGGGGATCGCCTTCGACGTCGAACTCGGCGTCCCCGTCACCGAAGTTCCGGCGATCCTCGCCAGGCAAGCCGAGGAGGAAGAGGAAGAACCAGAGCTCACCTGGTACGAGCACTGCGTCAACTACGTCGAGCGCCGCCACAAGTGGCTGGCTGCGAACAGCCGCCGCTCGGTCGCCGACACGCTCGCGACGATCCTGCCTGTGCTCTTGCCCGATGCACCGGGGCGGCCCGAGAAGCGCCAGCTCCGCTTGGCCCTGTACCAGTGGGCTTTCGACAAGAACCGGCGCGAACGCGAGGACATGCCTCCCCACGTCGAGAACGCTCTCCAATGGGTCGCCGATCACTCACCGCCCGCTTCTGCTCTGGCGGACCCGGACAAGGTCTTGACCGCCTTGGAGGCGATCGGCAGCACCCAAAAGGGCAAGCGGGCCTCCGGCAACACCATTGCCCGGAAGCGAGCTGTGCTCAGCAACGTGTTGGAGTTCGGCGTGGGCGAGTTCCTCGACGGCAACCCGCTCCCTGCCGCCTCCAAGAAGTGGAACCCTCCGAAGGCCGTCGAGGAGGTCGATCCGCGAGTAGTGATCAACCCCGAGCAGGCGGTGGCTCTCCTCGATGCCCTGCGGCAGCTTCCGCACTCAGGCCCGAAGCTGGTCGCCTTCTTCGGGTGTCTCTACTACGGCGGGCTCCGGCCCAGCGAAGCCGTCCGACTGCGCAGAAGCAACCTGGACATCCCGATGAGGGGAAGCGGAACGCTGGTTCTGGAGGACTCAGGCCCGGTGGCCGGCCGGACGTGGACCGATTCGGGGAAGCGCCGCGACAAGCGCGGGCTGAAGTGGAGGGGAGACAAGGAGGTTCGATACGTCCCCTGCCCTCCGGAGCTCACAGAGCTGCTGCGCGAGCACCTGGCGGTGTTCGGGACCAATGTCGAGGGGTACCTGTTCCGCGGGCACCGAGGCGGTGAGCTCTCGGAGAGCGTCTACGAGCGGCTGCTCAAACGCGCCCGCATGAAGGCCTTCACGCCCGAACAGGTCGCGTCGCCCATGGCACGGCGCCCCTACGACCTCCGCCACGCCTGCCTGTCCGCGTGGCTCAACGCGGGGATCGATCCCGCCCAAGTCGCACACTGGGCGGGGAACAGCGTGCGGGTCCTGCTCGGCACCTACGCCAAGTGCGTCTCGGGCCGCGAGGCCATCAACCGGAGCAAGGCGGAGCAGGCCACCAGGGCTGATCCCCCAGCGCCGTCCGGCGACTGACCCGCGGCGGCGACGAAAAACTTCGCCGCGTATTCGCCGCAGAAAGCCGTCTACGGCCGTTCCCAGCCGGACACAGCCGGACTGAACGAAAACGCCCCCTGACCGCGGACACGCTGGTCAGGGGGCGTTCTCAGTGGGTGGCAGGTGTAGGGTTCGAACCTACGTAGGCTGAGCCGGCGGTTTTACAGACCGCTCCCTTTGGCCACTCGGGCAACCTGCCTGGGAGTGCTGCGCCCTCCGTGGGGCGCGGCGACGTGATCGAGGATAGCGGACGAGCGCCGTGCTCGCGAATCGATAGGCTCGGTGCCGCGGCGGCCGGGCCCCGCCCGGGGCCGGGTCCGCCCGCCGGAACCGACCCGAACCCCGAGAGTGTGAGCGCACGTGGCCTCTGAATCCAGTTTCGACATCGTCTCCAAGCTCGACCGGCAGGAGGTCGACAACGCGCTGACGCAGGCCGTCAAGGAGCTGTCGCAGCGCTTCGACTTCCGGGGCACCAACGCCTCCCTGGCCTGGTCCGGCGAGCAGGGCGTGGAGGTCAGGGCCAACTCCGAGGAGCGCGTCAACGCCGCCCTGGACGTCTTCAAGGAGAAGCTCATCAAGCGCAAGGTGTCGCTGAAGGTCCTGGACGTCCCGGACAAGCCCAAGGCCTCCGGCAAGGAGTACCGCATGCTCGTCGGGCTCAAGGAGGGCATCGCCTCCGAGGACGCCAAGAAGATCTCCAAGCTCATCCGCGACGAGGGCCCCAAGGGCGTCAAGGCGCAGATCCAGGGCGACGAGCTGCGCGTCACCGGCAAGAAGAAGGACGACCTGCAGGCCGTGATGACCCTGGTCAAGGAGAAGGACTTCGACCTGGCCATCCAGTTCGTCAACTACCGCTAGAAAGAGGCCGCCGACCGCTGTGACCTGCACGGCCAGCGGTCGGCGGCGCCGATAGGGCACTGTCAGGGCACATTCCCCAGAGCCCTGTCCATCAGGGAGCGGGTCCGCTCGTGAGCTTCAGGCCACTCCCCCACGTAGGTGTTCAGGGTGATGGTGGGCGTCGCGTGCCCGAGAGCGAGCTGAACCGTCTTCACCGAGGCCCCACCGTGGATCAGTCGCGTCGCGAAGAAGTGCCGAAGGCTGTGCAACCCCTTCCCCTTCGGGATGCCGACTGGACGAGCCGCAGCACTCCAGGCGTGCGACCAGTTCCCTCTAGGGATCGGCGACAAGTCCCGTGCGTTCCCCTGCATCCCTGCCCACATGAACGCCAACCGCGCGGCACGCGTAGTCGGTTTCTTCGGGTTGGTCTCGTCCTCGATCTCGACTTCCACAGGCGGGAAGCGCTCAAGGTGACGCTCAAGAGCCCGGAGCGTGACGTCCGGGACCTCTACGGTCCGGGCCGATGTCATCGTCTTCACCGGGCCGAGGTAGGGCTTGCGCCCGGTCACGCACACCAGTTGCTGACCGACATCGATCTCCCCCGCCTCAAGGTCGATCGCATCGACCTCAAGCCCCATGATCTCCCCGCCACGGAGACCACAGCCAGCACCGAGGTAGGGGATTGCCGAGTACCGGGCTGGAAGGTGTTCCGCCACCCCATGGACCTGATCGGGCGTCGGGATGAAGTGCTCATGCTTCTCCGTCTCCTTCGGAAGCTTCACCCCGTCACAGGGAGAGATGGAGATCACACGATCGATCACCGCCCACGCGAACAGCGACTTCAGATTGCTGTAGACGACGGACATGGTCGATGGGGCGAGGACAGCGTTACGGTCCTTGATCCAACGGCGGATGTGGGACGCACGGACCTTCGCAACCTCCAGGTTGCCCAGGATCGGGTCTACGTGCACTTTGAAGACCCGTTCCATACGTTCCGCCGTTGACTTCCGGTGAATGAGGTCAGCCCTCCAGAGCGCGCCGAAGGCGGCGACCTTCATCCGCCCCTTGTCCAGGTCGAGTCCACGGCCGCTGTCGAGGTCGGCCTTGACCTTCGCATCGAACGCCTCAGCGTGAACGTCAGGGTTCTTGCCGGACTTCTTGTCGAAGTTGCGTTTCTGCTGTTCCCCGTCCTCGTCCCGCCACCGCACCTGCCAGCGCTTCCCCACGCCGTGTTCCGCTGTAGGCGCCTTCTTGTGCTCACGGCAGAGTTCATCATCGGGCCGGGGACGGGACTTGTGCCACCTGTCGTAGACCGCCATCGGTGTTCAACCTCCCTTCCACAGGTCACCGCTGTCGGCAGACCCACGAGCGAACTTCGTCGGGGACGTAGCGCACGTACCGGCCCACGCGGTGGGAGGGCGGGCCGGTCTCCTGGTAGCGCCACTGGTAGAGCGTCTTTGCCGGGACCCCGAGGAAGGCGGCGGCATCGGCCACCGTCCACAGCCGCTCCGAGCGGCGCTGTCGGGGCACGTCGAGCGTCGCGGTCATGCGGCCCTTTCTCCGGTTGCCGACAGTTCTGGTGAGCGTGCGGCGTCGAGCCGGGCGCGGCGTTTGAGGGTCTCGCCGATGGCCCGGAGGAGGCGGTGTTCGCGGGGAGGTACGTCCGGGTCGGTCGGGCGGGCGAGTTCCCAGGCATAGGAGCCGTTGACCAGCGGCAGGGCCCCGCCGGCGTTTTCCTCGTCGGGGTCGGTGGGGTCGACGCCGAGCTGTTCGAGGACCCAGGCCAGGCGGTCGGCCTTGTGGTCGGCCAGGGTCTTGTTCGACCACTTGCGCGAGACCAGGACGCGGCGTCCGGCGTAGCCCAAGTGTTCGCGCCGGTGCGCCTTGGACCGGCAGAACCCGGGCACCATCCCGGCCTTGGCGCCGTCCGGTTGGACGCCGTAGCGCAGCCAGTTCGCACAGCGGGGAGAGCAGGGTTCGAACCGCAGCGCCTCCACCAGGCGGTCAACGTGGGCCTCCTGGGCGGGGGTCTCCACGGTGTGGCATTCGGCGATGTCCTTGGTCAGGTACTTCGCCAGGTAGCGCACACACCGGTCCGCATCCGCCGAGCCCGCAACCACCCCTTTCGCGTCGACCTGGGCCCCGAAGCGCACCACGTGATGCGGCTCCGCCCCGGGATCGGCGTCCAGGACGTCCAGGGCCTCATCCCACGTCGGCAGCACCTCCCCCGTGACGGGGTCGCAGTAGTTCCCCGTGGCCTCATCCCACACGGGCATGTCCGGCCCCTCGTAGACCGGCTCATCCGCGCACGGCCACCACACCTGGTGGTAGGTCGCCGCGGCCACCTGGCGCAGCTCGGAGCGGGGCAGGGTCCCGCGTACGGCCATGTGGACGTGCGGGGCGAGGCGCCTTTGGGGTTCGACGGAGGCGAAGTACTGCACGTCGAACCCCGCCACCCGCCGGAGGTTCTGCACGAACCGGTCCACCAGCTTGGAGAAGTGCAGCGCGTCCCGCGCCGCCCGCCGGTAGTCGTAGGTCGAGGGGTCCACCGGGGTGCCGTCCGAGCGCACCCGCCCGTAGGAGTCCAGCGTCAGCGTGACGAACATCGAGGGGCGGAAGACCTTGCCCGAGGCCGGGTCGGTGAAGGCCCGCCCCAGGGTGGTGTTCTTGCGCTGCCTCTTGGGCAGGTCCGGGGCATCCTGGCGCCGCCGGGTCGACCGGGCCCGCCGAGGCTTGCCCGAGGACGAGGCCGGGGCGACGGACCCGCGAAGCCCGGAGGCGGAGATCTCCTCGTCCAGGTCGGCGATCGCCGCGTCCAGGGCCGCCAACTCCTGTGCGGTGGCGGTTCCCTCGTCGGCCAGGCGGTCACGTTCGGCCGTCACCACGGCCCGCTTGGCCACCCACTCCCGCTGAACCTCGGAGGGGTCGTCGGGGGCGGGTTCAGGTTCACAGGTGAGGTGCCAGCCCTCCTCGCACTGCGAGCGCCGCATGGACCTCTTGCGGGCCGCGCAGGCCGGGCACCGGGAGGCCAGGGTGGACCCGCACGGGACGTCGATCACCTCGGTGGTGCCGGTGGCGATGTCGGTGCGCCGCAGCGAGACAGGGCGGATGCACACGCCCTTGTCGGCGGCGATCTGTTCGGCGACTTCCCGGGCGAGGGGTTGGGCCATGCGCTCGGCGCGGGTGGTCTTTCCGGTGACGGTCGGCATCAGCCCTCACCCTCCCCACCGGCCTCGTCGGCGGTCATGGCGTCGATGTCGGCATCGGACACGTAGGCGGCCCGCACCCGGGTGGGGGTCTTGGAGCCCTCCAGGCGGACGAACGCCGTTCCCGGGGCCGCAGGGTCGATCAGGTGTGCATCGGCGCCCCGGTCGCGGGCGTCGGGGCCCAGGACCATGTCGACTTGGGATGCCTCGTCCAAGCGGAGGGCGACCTTGTCGGGGAACAGGTTGCGCAGGTTCATGACCTCCTTGCGGGGGTCTTGAAGCGCGGCCACCACGGTGAAGCCGACCGACCTGCCTTGGCTGGTGAGGGTGGCCATCGCGTTCTCGGCGCGGCGCCGCACCTCCCGGTCGGGGTGGTAGGCGGTCAGGAACGCCACCTCGTCCAGAACCACCACCTCGAAGGGGTCGTCGGTGGTCGGGGTGTGGGAGCGGACGGCACCGGCGTAGGCATCCGCGCGGGCTTGCATGTCCGCCACGGCCTCTTCCAGCAGCTCCACGCACGCCTCCCCCGAGTCGGCGTACCGGTGGAAGAGCGTGCGGCCGTAGGAGAGCTCCATGCGCTTGGGGTCCACCGCCCGCACCCGCACCAGGCCGGAGCGGATGGCGGGGAGCATGGCGCGCACCGCCGACCAGATCACCGAGCCCTTCCCGGCCCCGGTGACACCGGCCACCAGGACGTGCGTGCCGTGAAGGCGCATGGTCCACGTCCGGCCGTCCTCACAGCGCCCCATCGGCAGCGCGACCAGGTCCACCGCATCCGCCGAGTCCGGGACGGGCAATGCGGGGATGGGGTCGGCGAGCATGTCACGGCGCGGGAACTCCAACACCAGGTCCAAGGGCCCCAGCACCTCCACGCGGCAGGCCGGAGCCTGGAAACCGTGCGCGAGCTGGGGTGTCCGGTCCTCGAAGTCGGCGGGGGCCGTCCCCGGCACGAGTTTGACCCGGACCCGGTCGGCCCACTCCGAGCACTTCACGGACCGGATGCGGGGAAGGTACTGGCGCTCAAGGTAGGACTCGGCCAGGCCGGACACGACCAGGACGGGTTGCCAGTGCCGCCGGTACACCCACACACCCCGCACCAGCGCGAGGGCCCGCAGCGTGACCCACCGCCGGAACGTTGAGGGGTGCCAGTGCCGCCAGGCGAGCCCGCCGACGACGGCGACCGTGCACACCACCGCCGGGCCCACCCAGTCCCACAGCACCCACGAGCCCACCAGGGCGCCCGCCGAGGCCACCGAGAGCGGGAAGCGCACCGGCAGGGAGGCCAGGAACGCCAGGAAGCGCCAGAGCCAGCGGCCGAGGATGAACACGGCTGGGGTTTTCACGACCGGGGTGGTGAAGCGGATCGCGTGCGCGGGGACGGGAGTGGTGTGCTCGACCTGGGAGGCCCCGTTGCTGTTGCCGAGCATCAGTGCTCACCCCCGGTGCGCAGCACGTAGGAGTCGGCCAGGGCCTCAGCACGAGCGGCGGCGAGTTCCGCGCGGGCGGCGGCGAGGTCGGCACGCGCCGCAGCGGCGGTCGCCCGGGTCTCGGGGTCGCGGGTGTTGGCGGCCATGCGGCCGAGCAGGGAGGCCTTCCAGGCCAGGATGTCCACGCGGGAGGCCGCCTCGTGCTCGGCCGGGATCCAGCGGTGTTCGCGGAGCGCGGCAAGGAAGTCGCAGATCTCCCGGGCACTCACGCGTGCGGGCTGTTCTGCCATGATGAACACACCTCTTCTGAAAGTTGGTAGCTGTCGGAGGGGTTGAAGGGGCGGCCGTAGGTGTTGGCGCACCAGGCCGCCCCGCTACATGTCCGGGCCCGGTCAGCGGCCCGTGTGCAGGCGTTCGAGCGCATCGGCGAACGCGGCTGCGGCATCGGCCAGCTCACGGGCCACGGCCACCTCATCAGCGGTCACCGAGGCCGCATCCTCAGGTCCGAGCTGGAACACCAGCCCCCGACCGCCCATCACCAGGCACATCCGCTGCGACAGGGCCGGGGCCAGGTCCTCATCCAGTCGGGCGCTCACGACCGTGAAGGCCATCACTCGCCGCCCTTCGCACCAGAGGCAGACGAGGCCGGAGCCTTGCGCCCGCCGCCCGGGGCCCTCATCCCGCGTGCCCGCAGCGAGTAGGCCACCCGGGGGCGGCGCCCGTTGTCGTCGACGTAGGGCATGACCGCCATGTCCTCGAACTCCACCGGGCGGAACGGCACACCGGCCGCCTCGTCGGGCATGGTCGGGCACACCTGCGCGGGGATCTTGACCTTCACCGACTTGGCCTTGCCCCGCGCCTCAGGGTCGGCGTCGATCACGTCCACCGCCCACAGCGGGAGCCCCGTGGTCTTGTCGAGCTGGGGGCGCTTGGTCTCGAAGTCGGTGATGGCCTCCACGCCGAGGGCGTAGGCACCGTGCGGGAACACCGTCCCGAACTCCACCGGGATCGCACCCTGAATCGCCATGAGAACACTCCAGTTCTGTTTCGTCCCATGTCAGACGACCTTCGTTGCGGCCGACATCTGGCCGTTCAACCGAAGATCGATACATGTCTAACATGTATCGAAGTCGGTTGCCAAGGGATCCGGACGGGCCCTCGTCGGGAAGTTCGGATCCCCCGGTGCCGCCGGGGTCGTGCTGACGGTTACGACGATCCCGCGCAGAGGCCGGACGGGATCACTACATGGCTGGACGTGTTCAGGACGTCCCGATAATGTGAGCGCGTCCTTAGACGTCCTGCGAACCCCCGGGGTCCATGCCGAACGAGAGGTTGCGCGCCGCGCTCTTGAAGCGCGGAGTCACACCGACCGAGGTGGCCGAAGCAGTCGGTGTCGACGCCAAGAGCGTTGAGCGGTGGGTCACCTTGGGACGCACGCCCTATCGCAAGCACCGCTATGCGACCGCGGCCTTCCTAGAGGCGGATGAGACCTACCTCTGGCCGAAGGCGCTCACCCCGGAGCAGAGCAAGGCCGCTTCCGATAGCGAGATCGTTGAGATCCACCCGCACCGGTGGAGCGTTCCCGGAGACACCTGGAAGCGCCTCTTCGAGTCCGCGCACGAGGAGATCTCCGTCCTCGTCTACAGCGGGTTCTTCCTCGCCGACGACCCCAGCATGCTCAAACTGCTCGCGGCCAAGGCCAAGGCCGGGGTCCGTCTGCGCGTGCTTCTCGGCGACCCCGAATCTGAGGCCGTCTCCCAGCGGGGCGAAGACGAGGGCATCGGCGGGGAGCTGATGGCGTCCAAGATCAAGAACGTCATCCTCATGTACAAGCAGGTCCGTGCCATCGAGGGCGCCGAGTTCCGCCTTCACGACACGATCCTGTACAACTCCCTGTACCGGGCCGATGACCAGCTACTGGTCAACACGCACCTGTATGGAACCATGGCGGCCGAGGCGCCCGTCTTCCACCTGCGCAAGATCCCGGGCGGGGAGATGATGGCGACTTACCTGGAGAGCTTCGAGAAGGTCTGGGACGGGGCACGTCCCCTCGGCTGAAGGAGGGCCCATGGGCAGGCGGATCGACTACTACGACGACCCCGAGGCGCCGCAGGCCAACAGCCGCGTCCCGTCGGTGAACGTGTTCGTGGTCAACGCGCGCGACGAAGTCCTCATGATCCGCCGTACCGACAACGGCAACTGGGCCGTGCCCGGGGGCGCGATCGACCTGGGGGAGTCCGTGCCCCAGGCCGCCATCAGGGAGACCGAGGAGGAGTCCGGGATCACCTGCGAGATCACTGGCATCGTGGGCACCTACAGCGACCCGAAGCACATCGTGTACTACACCAGCGACGGAGAGGCCCGCCAAGAGTTCTCGATCGCGCTCACGGCCCGCCCCGTCTCAGGCGAGCCGCGTCCCAGCAGCGAGTCCAAGGAAGTCGTCTGGCTTCCAAAGGAAAAGCTGGCCGAGCTGACCATGGACCGGTCCATGCGCCTGCGTGTGGATCACTTCCTCCAGGGCGGGCCCACCCACATCGGATGAGGTCAGCCGACCTTCGCCAACCGTTTCTCGACGGCCCGCACAGCCGCCGTCAGCTCCGGCGAGGAGCGGGTGATGGAGCGGTGGACGAGGTCATCCGGGCTGTAGCGTTCCAGGATCTCCGATAGCCGACGCTCCACCGGAAGGTGCGTGCCGTCCGGACCCGTCGTCATGTCCGCGTAGGTGATCGCTTCCAGCAGATGGGCCGGAGGCGCCTCGAAGGCTCCGACGAGTTCTTCGAGGAGGCCGCGTTCCTGCGCCTCCACGGTCGCTCCGGAGTGGTAGGCGACGAGTGAGCACAGAGCCTCGTCAACGTCGATGAGGCGCAGGTACCGGGCGCCGTCGAGCGGATGGAAGCCGGTGACGGGCAGGTCGGCGGAGTATTCGCGGAGGGTCGGGGAGTACCCGATGTCGTGGAGCCAGGCGCCCGCCTCCAGAAGGCCCGCCTCGTCTCCAAGCACGTCGTTCAGCGTCCGGGCCTGTTCGGCCACACCTCGGGTATGCGCCCAGCGACGGGGCAACGGCTGTTCGAGCAGTTCGCGCGCGAGTTCCCGCGCCCAGTGAACATGTCCCACATGTAGCAGGCTAGCCCGCGGCAGTCCCCGACTCTCTGACGAACCTTCCCTTGCCATGGATAGCGACGACGAGCCCAGTCCCCTCCAGGTCGGAGAGGGCCTGCCGCGCGGTTCCCCGGGAGACGCCGTACTCCCGCACGATCGCGGCCTCACTGGGCAGCGCGTCCCCCGGGGCCAGGGCGCCACTGGTGATCTGCTCCCGAAGGTCGGCGGCGATCCTCCGGTACTGCGCAGGTGCAGCGTCGGTGACCCCGCCTGCCTGTTCCTCCGGTGAGCAGACGACGCGACCGGTCCCGGGGACGGACTTGATGAGCCCATCAGCTTCCAGCACGGCCAGCGCGCGACGAACCGTCGTGCGCGCTACCCCGAACTCCCTGCCCAGAGCAGCTTCGGAGGGCACGGCGTCCCCTGGGGCCAGGTCCTCACCGGTGATGCGACCACGAAGGGCGTCCGCGATCTGGCTGTAGGTCCCCCAAGGGGTCGCGCGCGGGCTCAATCGGTCCCTCCGAGATCGGTTTCTGTTTCAGATTCGTCCATGGATCAAAGTAATACGTGGAACTTCATGCAGGTCCTTGACCTGCATGTAGCGAAGTGTCCTTTGACCGCATGACCGGCGCCCGCCGGGTGGGGAAGGTCGGGCGCCGGTCAGCGGCCGACCCTCACCCCTCTTGAGGGCCGTCTCCGTGTCGACGGCATCGCGGCTTGTCGACCTCGCGCCCCCGCAGCAGCTCAGCTCTCCCCGCCCCCGCAGGAGGGTGCTCAAGCTCGCGGACGAATACCTCCACGTCCTCTTGGATCAGGGTGGGGGCGTGCTGGGCCGTGTAGTCCTGGGCTGTGGCGATCCACAGCCGGGCGGTTCGCCGTATGGACCATCGGTCCTTGTAGTGCTCACGCAGGATCCGCAGGAGCGGATCCGGGTCGACGTCGGTCCTCATACCGCCACCGCCTCCGCACGGGACATGTCGAGGAGGACGGCCAGGCCAAGGCGGCTCCGATCGACGCGTTCCCTCGCCCGACGCCGCTCGACCTCCAGGACGTAGGGGCGGACCATCCGCGCCATGGGGGACACCGGATACTCCGGCGGTGGTGAGGTGAACAGGGTGACCGCATACGGCCTCAGCCGGGGAGGCCGGTCGCCAGGGGGATTGCGGGTCCAAGCCCGCGCGATAAGGTTCCGCATGTTCCGCCTGCTCCGATCAGGTGTGAACCACGCCCCCGGAGTGTCAGCAGCACTCGCGGGGGTCTTCGCTACCTGGGACGACGATGCTCGGAGCAGGTGGACGTGTGTACCACGTATCGGACATCTAGAGGGACGTCTAGGGACGTCTTCTGTTATCGTCGGGATCCCGCATCCCGGAGGGCTCCGACGTGAACACTGCACTGCGCGAGGCGATGGCCGCGGCTCAACTCACGGATACCGACGTGGCCGCACACCTCGGAGTCGACCCCAAGACCGTGCGCAGGTGGATTTCCGGTCAGCGCCCCTACCCCCGCCACCGATGGGCCGTCGTCGACCTCTTGGGTGTGGCGGAGGCGGACCTGTGGCCCGACGAGGAGCCGTCCCCCACTCCTCCGGTCTCACCGCACGCGCAGCGCGTGTACCCGCACCGCTGGGAGGTTCCGCGCGAGGTCTGGCGCGACCTCTTCAGCGACGCGGAGGAGGAGATCGGCATTCTCGTCTACAGCGGCCTATTCCTTGCCGACGACGCGGGCATGCTCAAGGTCTTGGCCGAGCGAGCCCAACACGGCACGAGCATCCGCATCCTTCTCGGTGACCCGGACTCCCCACACGTGAAGCGTCGCGGCGACGACGAGGGCATCGGAGACGCCTTGGCCTCCAGGGCGCGGAACGCGCTTTTCCTCTTCAGGCCACTCAGCGACCTCGAAGGGGTGAAGATCCGACTTCACTCCACCGTGCTCTACAGCTCCCTGTTCCTCACAGAGAAGCGCATCCTCGCGAATCAGCATCTTCCCGGGCTTCCCGCTGCTAAGTCACCCGTGGTGGTGATCGACCGAGCCGCATCTCCCGACATGGCGGACACCTACGTGCGCAGCTTCGAACTCGTCTGGAACGAGGCCAAGCCCGCACGGCACTAAGGCCGAAGCGTGGTCATTGCCGAATTGGGCTGTATGAGATCAAGGGCGACGGCGCTCCCGCGCCGTCGCGGCCTTCCCGCCCGGGGGCTGGGGCTGCGGGCTGCCGCCCGGTCCCCAGCCCCCGGGCGGTCGGCCGGAGCCACTGGGGCGCCGTGGCCGGTTCCGTCACCGCCCCGCGCACGGCGCGCCGTCGCCCCCATGACAGGCGGGATAGGGCGCGGCCAACCGTCTACGCCGAGTCCCGACTTGAGGACGTGTGGAACCAGGGGGCTTCCGCCCCCGTGGACCCCCGGATCCCGGAGCACCCGCTTGCGCGATGCTGCTCTGTCTGTGGTCCGGACCGATCGCGCAATCGGGCACTCCGGACCACCCCTGTGGTCACCCGCCGCCGTGGCTCAGGAGAGACGGACGCCGAGCGGGCACATGAGGGCACAGCGAGGGCACATGAGCCCCGGAAAAGGCGAACATCACCGGGAAATGCCAAGAACTCCCGATGCAGGTCACAGGGGTTTCGGTCCGAAGATCGCAGGTGATCGCCTCGCCCGTCTCGGTACGTCAACTACCGCTAGGAGCGCGCCGCCTCCGGCCATCGAGCGCCACTGCCGACCGCCGCGACCGTACGTCCGGCGGTCGGTGGGCCGCCCGCTCCGGCGCTACTCCAGGCGCCACTTCGCGTCGAGCGCGCGCAGGCGCCGGATGCGCTCGGCCGCGGGCGGGTGGGCGTCGAACAGGCGGCACATCCCCCGCTTGGGGAAGGGGTTGGCGATCATCTGGTGGCCCGCCGCCAGCAGCCGCCGCTCGGTCGGCAGCGGGTGCGTGCGCGCCCCCGCCTCGATCCTGCGCAGCGCCGACGCCAGCGCCAGCGGGTCCCCGGTGAGCCGGGCCGCCGCATCGTCGGCGCGGAACTCGCGCCTGCGCCCCACACCGGCGTGGATCACCAGCGCCGCCAGCGGCCCCAGCACCAGGAACAGCAGCCCCTCCAGCAGGCCGGGCCCCTCGTCGTCGCCGTCGTCCAGCGGCAGCAGCACCGCCAGCGCCGTCAGCGAGGTGATGATGGTGGCCAGCCCCACCGCGACCGCCGAGACCAGGGTGTCCCGGTTGCGCACGTGGGCCAGCTCGTGCGCGATGACGGCGCGCAGCTCCCGCTCGTCCAGCAGCTTCAGCAGCCCGGTGGTGCAGCAGATCCCGGCCGAGCGCGGCCCCCGCCCCACGGCGAAGGCGTTCGGCGCCGCCGTCGGGGACAGGTAGAGCCGGGGCATCGGCTGGCGCGCCTGGGTGGCCAGGTCGCGCACGACCCGGTGCAATTCGGGCCGCTCGAACTCGCCCACCGGCCGCGCCCGCATCGCCCGCAGCGCCAGCGAGTCCCCGAAGAAGCAGACCAGCCCGGTCACCCCGAGCACCACCACCGCGGCGGCGCGCACGCCCTGGGCGCCGGCGCAGGCCCACCCGGTGAGCACGATCACCGCCGCCAGGGCCGCGAGCAGGGCGGCCGCACGGATGGGGTTGGGGTGCACGGCGGGTCACGCCCTCCTTCGTCCGATGGTCGGTCTCCTGCCGGTCCGGGCGGCCTATCCCGGCCCGTCCACCGATAGGAACGTGTGGGCCCCGCCGGTCCGTTCCCGACCGCGGCGGGCCCGACCCGATCCGCCCCGCCCCCGACCGCCGCGCGCTCGAGGGCGGGCACCTATAGTGGCGAACGTGGCCGTTATCACTCCGCACCGCCTCCCGGGCGCCCTGCTCACCGGTCGGCGCCACGTCGACCTGGCACGGGTGGAGAGCGCCCTGTGTCGCCCCTGACCCCGGAAGGCGGGTGCGGGCCCGGCCCTCACCCTGCGGTGCCCGCCAGGCACCGCCCATCAGGTCCCCACTGATCCCATTGGCAACCGTTGGGGCCCTGCGCCGGACCCACGCGACCGCCCGCCGGGCGGCTCGGTGCGTAGTCTGGCGGCGAGGGCCGAGGCAACCTGAGCCTCCGCGCCGCCCGCGGGGGCTCGTCGAGGAGGTCGGCGATCTCAGTGACCAAGAAGGTCCAACGTCTCGATCGCGTCATCATCCGGTTCGCGGGAGACTCCGGCGACGGGATGCAGCTCACCGGCGATCGGTTCACCCAGGAGACGGCGTCGTTCGGAAACGACCTCTCCACCCTTCCGAATTTCCCGGCGGAGATCCGGGCCCCGGCCGGCACCCTTCCCGGGGTGTCGAGCTTCCAGCTCCACTTCGCCGACCACGACATCATGACCCCCGGGGACGCCCCCGACGTGCTGGTGGCGATGAATCCGGCGGCGCTCAAGGCCAACGTGGACGACCTGCCCCGGGGCGCCACCGTCATCGCCAACACCGACGAGTTCACCAAGCGCAGCCTGGCCAAGGTCGGCTACGGCTCCGACCCCCTCGACGACGGGTCGCTGTCGGAGTTCAAGGTGAGCCGGGTCCCCCTGACCTCGATGACCATGAAGGCCGTCGAGGAGTTCGACGTCACCAAGAAGGACGCGCAGCGGGCCAAGAACATGTTCGCCCTGGGCCTGCTGTCGTGGATGTACAACCGGCCCACGGAGGGCACGCAGGGGTTCCTCAAGTCCAAGTTCGCCTCCAAGCCCGAGATCCTCGCCGCGAACCTGGCGGCGTTCCAGGCCGGGTGGAACTTCGGTGAGACCACCGAGGACTTCGCGGTCTCCTACGAGGTCAAGCCGGCCTCGCTGCCCCCCGGCACCTACCGCAACATCACCGGGAACCTGGCGATCTCCTACGGCCTGGTGGCGGCCTCCCGGCTGACCGGGCTGCCGCTGTTCCTGGGCTCCTACCCGATCACCCCCGCCTCCGACATCCTGCACGAGCTGTCCCGGCACAAGCGGTTCGGCGTGCGCACGTTCCAGGCCGAGGACGAGATCGCCGGGGTGGGCGCCGCCCTGGGGGCGGCCTTCGGCGGGTCGCTGGGGGTGACCACCACCTCCGGGCCGGGCATGGTGCTCAAGGGCGAGACCCTGGGCCTGGCGGTGATGACCGAGCTGCCGCTGATCGTGGTCGACGTGCAGCGGGCCGGGCCCAGCACCGGCATGCCCACCAAGACCGAGCAGGCCGACCTGCTGCTGGCGCTGTTCGGGCGCAACGGGGAGTCGCCGGTGCCGGTGCTGGCGCCGCGCTCGCCCGCGGACTGCTTCGACATCGCGGTGGAGGCGGGGCGCATCGCCACCGCCTACCGCACCCCGGTGATCGTGCTGTCCGACGGCTACCTGGCCAACGGCTCGGAGCCGTGGCGCATCCCGGACGTGTCCGCGCTGCCGGACCTGTCGGTGGACTTCGCCCAGGAGCCCGACGGGGACGGCGGGGAGTTCCTCGCCTACGAGCGCGACCCGGAGACCCTGGCGCGCCCCTGGGCGGTGCCGGGCACGCCGGGCCTGGAGCACCGCATCGGCGGCATCGAGAAGAGCGACGGCCGCGGCGACATCTCCTACAGCCCGTCCAACCACGACCTGATGGTGCGCTCGCGCCAGGCCAAGGTGGACGGGATCGCGCGGAGCCTGGACCCGCTGGAGGTGGACGACTCCTCGGGCGACGCCCGGGTGCTGGTGCTCGGCTGGGGCGGCACCTACGGGTCGATCGCCGCCGCGGTGCGCCGGGTGCGGCGCGCGGGCGGCAGCGTCGCCCAGGCGCACCTGCGCCACCTCAACCCCTTCCCGCCCGGCTTGGAGGAGGCGCTGGCCCGGTACGACCGGGTGCTGGTCCCCGAGATCAACCTGGGGCAGCTGTCGCTGCTGCTGCGGGGCCGCTTCGGCGCCGACGTCACGGGCTACAACAAGGTGCGGGGCCTGCCGTTCAAGGCCGAGGAGCTGGCGGGCGTCATCCAGGAGGTCATCGATCGTGCCGAGTGAGAACGGATCCGCCGCCAACGGCGCCGACGGGGCCGCCGCGCCCGCCTTCCCCGGGCTCAAGCTGGTCCCGGCGGCGCAGGAGTCCTACAAGGCCAAGGACTTCAAGTCCGACCAGGAGGTGCGCTGGTGCCCCGGGTGCGGGGACTACGCGATCCTCGCCGCCTTCCAGGGGTTCCTGCCCGAGCTGGGGGTGCCGCGGGAGAACGTGGTCATCGTCTCGGGCATCGGGTGCTCCTCCCGGTTCCCCTACTACCTGAGCACCTACGGGATGCACTCGATCCACGGGCGCGCCCCGGCGATCGCGACCGGGCTGGCCGCCTCGCGCCCGGACCTGTCGGTGTGGGTGATCACCGGGGACGGGGACGGGCTGTCGATCGGGGGCAACCACCTCATCCACGCGCTGCGGCGCAACGTCAACGTCAACGTGCTGCTGTTCAACAACCGCATCTACGGGCTGACCAAGGGCCAGTACTCGCCCACCTCCGAGGCGGGCAAGGTGACCAAGTCCTCGCCGATGGGGTCGCTGGACTCGCCGTTCAACCCGGTGTCGCTGGCGCTGGGGGCCGAGGCGACGTTCGTGGCGCGCACGGTCGACTCCGACCGCAAGCACCTGACGTCGGTGCTGCGGGAGGCCGCCGCCCACGAGGGGGCGTCCTTCGTGGAGATCTACCAGAACTGCCCGATCTTCAACGACGACGCGTTCGAGCCGCTGAAGGACCCCGCCGAGCGGGACCTGCGGCTGCTGCGGATGGAGCACGGCGAGCCGCTCACGGCGGGCGGGCGCGGCGTCGTCGCCGACGGGTTCGGCGGGCTGCGGCTGGCCGGCCCCGACGAGGCCGGCGAGGACGCGGTGCTGCGGCACGACGCCCACCGGGAGGACCCGGGGTACGCGTTCGCGCTGTCCCGGCTGGACCAGCCGGCGTTCGAGCACGTCCCGATCGGGGTGTTCCGGGACGTCCGCAGGCCCGCCTACGACGCCCTGATGAACGAGCAGGTGGCCGAGGCCCGCTCGGCGCAGGGCGAAGGGGACCTGGGGGCGCTGCTGGCCAGCGGCGACACCTGGACGGTGGAGTGAGGGCCGGGAGGGCCCACCCGCTCTGAACGCCCCCGCCGGGCACGCGGTGTCCGGCGGGGCCGCGCTCTGCTGGCGCCGCCGCCCGCCCACCCCTACCGTGGTGAGATACGTCACGCGGGCGAGGGCAGCGGGAGGCGCGATGGAGCGGGAAGCCGCGGTCACGGCGAGCACGGTGGACGGGGTCCTCAGGCGCGCGGCGGCGCGCGGGCCCGACCGCACCGCGCTCAGGTTCGGCGGCCGCGAATGGAGCTACGCCGAACTGGACCGGGGGGCGAGCCGGGTGGCCGCCTGGCTGCTGGGCCTGGGGCTGACCCGCGGCGACCGGGTGGCGGCGTTCGGCGGCAACTCCGACGCCTACGTGCTGGCGTTCCTGGGGTGCGCGCGGGCCGGGCTGGTGCACGTCCCGGTCAACCCGGCGCTGCGCCGGGAGGAGCTGGCCTACCTGCTGGCGCAGTCCGGGGCGATCGTGGTGCTGGCCGACCCGCGGCTGGCCGGGCGGGTGGAGGAGGTGCGCCCGTCGGTGCCGGCGCGGGACGTCCTGGCGCTGCGCGGGGCCCTGGAGTCGGTCCTGGAGGTGGCACGCGACCCGCACGCCCCCACCGGTCCGGTGACCGACGTCTCCGACACCGACCTGGCGCAGCTGCTGTACACCTCGGGCACCACGTCGGCGCCCAAGGGGGCGATGCTGACGCACCGGGCGCTGGTGCACGAGTACGCGAGCTGCCTGTACGCCCTGGACATCGCCGAGGACGACCGGATCCTGCACGCCCTGCCGCTGTACCACTCGGCGCAGATGCACGTCTTCCTGATGCCGGGGCTGGCGGCGGGGGCGTGCAACACGGTGTCGGAGGCGCCCGACCCCGGCGACGTGCTGCGCAGGGTCGAGGAGGACCGGGCGACGTCGTTCTTCGCGCCGCCGACGGTGTGGCTGGCGCTGCGCGACCACCCCGACTTCGACACCCGCGACCTGGAGTCGCTGGCCAAGGGGTACTACGGGGCGGCGGCGATGCCGGTGCCGGCGCTGGAGGACATCCGCGCGCGGCGGCCCGGCATCGGGTTCTACAACTGCTTCGGGCAGAGCGAGATCGGGCCGCTGGCCACGGTGCTGCGGCCGGAGGAGCACACCCCCGGGCGGATGGACTCGTGCGGGCGGCCGGTGCTGCACGTGGAGGCGCGGGTGGTGCGCGAGGACGGCACGGCGGCCGCGCCCGGGGAGACCGGCGAGGTGGTGTACCGCTCGCCGCAGCTGTGCTCGGGGTACTGGGAGAAGCCGGAGGAGACGGCCGAGGCGTTCCGCGGCGGCTGGTTCCACTCCGGGGACCTGGCCCGGCGCGACGCCGACGGGTACTTCACCGTGGTGGACCGCCTCAAGGACGTGATCAACACCGGCGGCGTGCTCGTGGCCTCCCGCGAGGTGGAGGAGGTGCTGTACCGGCACCCGTCGGTGGCCGAGGCGGCGGTGATCGCGCTGCCGGACGACACGTGGGGCGAGGCGGGGACCGCGGTGGTGGTGCCGCGGGCGCGGGTCGCCGGGGACGAGCTGATCGCCTTCACCCGGCGGCACCTGGCCGGGTTCAAGGTGCCCAAGCAGGTGCGCCTGGTGGAGGACCTGCCGCGCAACGCGAGCGGCAAGCTGCTCAAGCGGGTGCTCAGGGACGAGCTGTCCGAGGAGGACGGCCGCAAGGGCGCGGAGGCGCCCCCGCCCGGCCCCGGCGCGTGACACAGGGCACTCGGGCGGGGCGGCCGTTCCGCCGCGCCCGCCCCCGCCGGGCGGCGTAGCCTGCCCCTATGCGAATTGTGATTGCCGGTGGCCACGGCAAGATCGCCCTGCGCCTGGAGCGGCTGCTGTCCGCGCGCGGCGACACCCCGGTGGCCCTGATCCGCGACCCCGCGCACGCCGACGACGTGCGGGCGGCGGGGGCCGAGCCCGTGCTGGCCGACCTGGAGAAGGCGACCGTGACCGAGCTGTCGGAGAAGGTCATGGACGCCGACGCGGTGGTGTTCGCCGCCGGCGCCGGGCCGGGCAGCGGCGCGGAGCGCAAGGACACCGTCGACCGGGCGGGCGCGGTGCTGCTGGCCGACGCGGCGTCGCTGGCGGGGGTGCGGCGCTATGTGATGGTGTCGGCGATCGGCGTGGACGAGGGCCCCGCCCCGGGGTCGGACCCGGTGTGGGCCGCCTACGTGGAGGCCAAGCGCGCGGCCGACGCCGACCTGCGGGAGCGGTCGGAGGTGCTGGACTGGACGATCCTGCGGCCGGGGCGGCTGACGGATGGGCCGGGGAGCGGCCGGGTGCGCCTGGCGTCCTCGGTGGAGAAGGCCGAGGTGCCGCGGGACGACGTCGCCGAGGTGCTGGCGGCGCTGCTGGCCGAGCCCGCGTCGACGGCCGCCATCGGCCGCGTTCTGGAGCTGGTCGGCGGCGACGAGCCCGTTGACGAGGCGGTGGAGGCGGCGGTCGCTTAGGGCGGTCTCCGGCCGCGTGTGGGCCCTGCCCGGCCCTTCTGGCCAGAGCGGGCCCATAAGCGGCATCATGGGGCGGACGCGGACGGCCCCGCGGACCTACCGCTCCGCAGTGCCGCGAGGGCAGAGCAGGCAGAGCAGATAGGTACGGTTCATTCCATGAGCGTCACGCAGGTCGTCAGAGACAGCACCGTCGTCGAGCACGCCAAGGTTGCGGCGCAGCAGAACCGCCGGATGTTCATCGTCCAGCTGGACGTCGCCGGGTTCGACGAGGGCTCCAGCAAGGTCCGTCCGGGGCTGACCCGCATCCTTGAAGGGATCGAGGAGGCCGGCTGGCGCCTCGACCAGATGACCCCGGTCACCGGGCCGGAGGGTGAGGCGCTGCACCTGTGCGTGTTCCGCCCGTCGGCCGGGGGCGCCCGGGAGGCCGCGCCCGCCGCCGAGGAGCAGGCGCCCGCGACGGACGCCGCCCAGCAGCACACCACCGGCCAGCAGCAGGCCTACCAGCAGCACCCGACCGGCGGCCAGCAGCAGGACCCGTACGCCGCCTACCAGTATCAGACCGGGCAGCAGCAGGGGTACGGGCAGCAGCCCCAGCAGTACCCGGGGTACGGGCAGCAGCCCCAGCAGTATCCGGGCTACGGCCAGCAGCCCCAGCAGGGGTACGGCTACGGGCAGCAGCCCCAGCAGTACCCGGGCTACGGCCAGCAGCCCCAGCAGGGGTACGGCCAGCAGTACCCGGGCTACGGGCAGTAGAGCCGGGCCGCACCGACGAACGGCGGGAGGCCCGCACCCCTCGGGGTGCGGGCCTCTTCTGCTTCCCCGCCCTGCCCGGCGGCCGGGAATGGCGGCTCGGCCGATCGGCTTCAGATGTATACGGCCTCCAAGGGCCGGACCGGACGGACCGTTCTCAGGGAGCGACGACGATGACGACCCAGGACCAGGAGAAGACCGGATTCGACCCGCGGGCGCTGCTCGCGGAGAGCAGGCTCGGCGTCCTCGCGACGCTCAAGGCCGACGGGCTTCCGCAGCTCTCGCCCGTGATGCCGTACTACGACCGGGAGGCCGAGACCCTCTACGTGTCGATGACCGAGGGGCGCGCGAAGACGGTGAACCTGCGCCGGGACCCGCGCGCGGCGCTGGAGGTGACACGGCCCGACGGGCGGGCGTGGGCCACGGCCGAAGGAGCGGTGACCCTGGTCGGGCCGGGAGGCGACCCGCAGGGGCCGGAGGTGGAGGCGCTGGTCGACTACTACCGCAGGGCGGCGGGTGAGCACCCGGACTGGGCGGAGTACCGGTCGGTGATGGTGTCCGAGCGCCGGGTCCTGATGACGATGCACGTCGAGCGCGTGTACGGCGAAGAAATCGCCTGACCGGCGCCCTCCGAGGGCACGCGGACGGGCGCGGGGCGGCGGGGATTCCGTGCCGCCCCGCCTTCCGGCGTCCGGGGGTGTCCGCCGGTGGCGTCCATCCGCCGTGCGAGCCGGGCGAGTGCCGGCCCGACGGCGACCAGGCTCGCCGCGCCGATCGCGGCCGCCTCGGGCCCGGGACCCGGGCTAGGAGTCGGTCCGCTGTCGCCCGTCGGACTCGGCGCGGGCTCCGGAGACGGCGGCACGTACTGCGGGGGGATCCGGGGCGACCTGCGCCTCCGATGCCTCGGACCCCGCAGTGTCAGAATGCGGCACCCCGCTCTTCGAAGGGCCTGACCGCTCCTGTTCGAGCGGCCGGACCGGTCCCTCAGCGATGGGCCCTTCCTCAACCGGCGCCGTCTCGCGAGACGACTCCACATCCAGCACCGTTCCCCCGGGAGCGTGCGCCACGGCCCGTTCCTCCGCACCGGCGAATGCCGGCGCCCCCAGAGGCCACAGGCCGAACAACGCCAGTGCCGCGACCGTACGGACGTTCCGCTTACCCGCGGATCCGTTCATCACCCGCTCCTATCGAATCGCGCCGGTTCTCCGTTTCCGATGTTCCTCAGGAGGCATCCGAGTTCCCGTAGGCGCCCGGTTCGGCCGACAGGAAGCGGGGCGATCTTCACCTGCGCATGAAGGAGGGTTGCGCACTCTTTTGGAGGACTGGGCCCTATGCGCCGACAGTCCACGCGCTCATCGCCGCCCGCCCCGGACGGTCCGTGAAAGGCGGCGGCCACCCGCGCTCTGATGACCGGACCCCTCGGCCCCGGAGGCCGCCGTTCCTCCGGGCAAGGCGCCGGTCCCCCCGCCATGCCGGGCCCAGACGAACGGTTCCGCATCGACATGCCGGTTCCCCGCCGCCTTCCCTCGGGTTCCCCCGGGCGGGAACGTCGAGGATCAGGCCGGCGGCTACTACCGCACGGCGGCGGCCGATCCGGCGGCGACGGTTCACCGGAGGCTTCGCGTCGCCGCCGGCCCGGCGTTCATCGTCGGGCAGGAAGGATGCCCCCCGCCAAGGACACCTCTGGACGAGCCCTCACGCTGCTGAGGCGGCGCGCTGCGGGCGGAAGGGCCCCCGTCAGCGCGGCGGCTCCCCTGTCGGGGCCTGTGCACGGTGGGAGCCCGTCCGGCCGAGAGGGGGTATGCGTCCGATCAGCGGCTCCGGGCCCTCCGGCCCGAATACCGCACGACGGGAATAACGCACCATCCCGCCGGTCGCGAGGAATTCCGGCGATAATCGCCGCATCGATGGCCGGAAATATTCATACCGCCCGACAGGCACCCGCTTTCCGAATACCGGTTCCGGAAATCTCGGAAAAACCCTCCCCATTCAGCGAAACATCATTAATGTCAGGGCATGAACGAGACCGACGACCCGCCCGCGCTCGGGCGGTAGCGGAGATGTCCACGAACGCGGAGAGGCGCCGTGGTCGCGATCGAGGACCGGATGCGGAAGGTTCTGTCCATCCCCGGGGTGCGCCGGGTCGGCCTGGTCCGGGTCTCCGAAGGGCACGAGATCGCGGTGGCCGGGGGCGGAGCCGCGGCCCCGGCCCCGGAGGCCGCCGCCCTGCTGCGGGCGGCCCGGGGGATTCCCGGCTACACGGGGACCGGAATCGAACAGCTCGTGGTCACCGGCCGGGAGCACCACCTGCTGGTGGCGCCGCTGGACGACGGCGACCTGTGCGTGCAGGTGCGTATGGCGCGCTCCGAGGGCCACCTGGGCCTCGCCATGCGCCTGCTGCGGGAACTCGCCTCCGCACCGGCGCCCCCGTCCCCTCGCCGGCGCCGCACGGCTTGCGACCGCACCCCCGAGTCACGGGTCCGGGTCATGGACGATCGGTCCGTCCTCGAACGCGTGCTCAACGGTCTGCGGGAACTGAACGCGGACGTTCCGCCGGTCCAGGAGGCGGTGGCCCCTTGACCCGCTCCCCCTGGCACACCCTGCCCTCGCGCCTGGCCGCTCTGCGCGGGAAGGCGGGGCTATCGGGCTTTTTCCGGAGAACACGCATTGGAGTGAGGCACATGCCGAACATCGAGACCGGCCTGAAGGACATGATGGCGATCGACGGCGCGATCGGCGCCGCGGTGGTCGACTACGGGAGCGGGATGCCGCTGGGGTCGCTCAGCGCGACCTCCCAGCTCGACCTGACGGTCGCCTCGGCCGGCAACACCGAGGTCGTCCGGGCGAAGATGCGGACCATGAGCGACCTGGGGCTCCAGGATGCGATCGACGACATCCTGATCACGCTGTCCACCCAGTACCACATCATCCGGCCGCTGACCGGGCGCAAGGGGCAGGGGCTCTTCCTGTACCTGGCCCTGGACCGCGATCGCTCCAACCTCGCACTGGCCCGCCACCGGCTCAAGGGCGTCGAGGAGAACCTGGACGTCTGACCCCGCCTGAAGCCGCGATCGTCCACCACGCGCTCGGCGATCCGTACGGCCCGTCCCGGCCGATCGTTCGACCGGGACGGGCCGGTGTACGCGGGTAGAGATACGCGGGAGATTCGTGTGGACACCGCCCACGGCCGCCCGTCAGCCGTCGGTACGGGCCACGCCGATGGGGCAGCTCGCGCCGGTGCCGCCCACGCCGCAATAGCCGTTGGGGTTCTTCGCGTCGCTCAAATACTGCTGGTGGAACCCCTCCGCGAAGTAGAAGGGACCGGCCTCCACGATCTCCGTGGTGATGGGGCCGTACCCGGCGCGGGTGAGCACCGGCTGGAACGCCTCGCGGGACGACTCGGCCGCCGCGCGCTGGGACTCGTCGTGGTACAGGATCATCGACCGGTACTGGGTGCCCACATCGTTGCCCTGACGCATGCCCTGCGTCGGGTCGTGGCCCTCCCAGAACACCTTCAGCAGGTCCTCGTACGCGATCTTCCGGGGGTCGAAGACCACGCGCACCGCCTCGGTGTGGCCCGTGCGACCCGTGCAGACCTCCTCGTAGGTGGGGTTGGGCGTGTACCCGCCCTGGTAGCCCACCGCCGTCGTGATGATGCCGCGCTCGGCGCCCAGCCTCCAGAACGTGCGCTCAACGCCCCAGAAGCAGCCCATGCCGAAGTCGGCGATCGCGCTGCCCTCGGGGTACGGCGGTGCCAGCGGGGTCCCCAGCACCTCGTGGCGCTCCGGGACCGGCATCGGGGTGTCCCGGCCGGGCAGCGCCCGCTCCGGGTCGGTCATGGTGGTCTTCTGCCCGAACATGCCTCCACGGTATCCGCCCGGTCGCCCCGGCCCCAGGGGTCGGGGTGGGGCTTCCCCCACCGTGGAACGGGCCCCAGGGGCAGTGCCCGGCCCAGGGGCGCGAGCCTACGTTCATCGGGAGTCCATGCCGCCCCCTCCGGAGGCTCCCATGCCCTTCCCGACCACCGCACCGGCGGCCGCCGCGCTCGCCCTGGCGATACCGGCGGCGATCACCCTGAGCCCTATGGACGCGGCGTCGGCGGCCGTGTACACGGCCCCCTCCGCCCCCGCCGCGAGCGCCGACGGCACTCCCGATGCCGAGGCCGTTCGCGCCTTCCTCGATGAGCGCGTCCCCGCGCTCATGGACGAGTACGGGGTGCCCGGCGTCGGCGTCTCCGTCGTCGGCGGCGGGGAGGTCCTCGTCGCCGACGGCTACGGCAGCGCCGACCTGGAGTCCGGCGAACCGGTCGACCCCGACCGCACCGCCTTCCCCACCGCCTCCATCGCCAAGTCCTTCGTCGGCGCCGCCCTCGTGTCCCTGGCCGAGCAGGGCGGGGTCGACCTCGACGCGGACGTCAACACCTACCTCCCCGAGGCGGAACGGGTGCCGGACGACCCGCGCGGCCCCGTCACCGTCCACCACCTGCTCACCCACACCGCGGGCTTCGCCGAGCAGCTCGACGCGATGGACGCGCCGTCGGAGGCCGAACTGCTCCCGCTCGACCGCTACGTCGCCGAGTACCGCCCCGAGCGCATCCACCCGCCGGGCCGCTACACCGGCTACTCCAACTACGGGTACGCCATGGCCGGGCGGATCATCGAGGAGGTGACCGGCGAGCCGTACGGCGCCTACATCGGCCGGACGCTCTTCGAGCCGCTCGGGATGGACCGCACCGCGTTCGGCGACCCGGACACGCTCGGCGAGCGCCTGGAGATCCCCTCCGTGTACGGGGCCGGGGAGGGAGGCCGGGAACCCCTCGAACACGAGCACATCAACCCCTCCCCGGCCGGTGGCGCCTTCTCCACCCCTGCCGACATGGGCGTGTTCATGCTGGAGCTGCTGCGCGATCGCCCCGCCGGGCAGGACGTGCTCGCCGACGGCGCCGTCCGCACCATGCTGGACCGGCAGGCCGCCAACGATCCGCGCCTCACCGGCAGCGGCTACGGCGTCTGGGAGGTCCGCACCGGGGACCCGCGGGTGGTCGGCCACGGCGGCGACTCGGGCGGGCTGCACACCGAGTACGCGATCGTGCCCGAGGACGGCGGCGGGATCCATGTCGCCGCGAACGGCGACGGCACCGCCGAGGGGATGTTCACCCTCCGGGACGACCTGGTCCGCGAGTACCTGGAGGAGTTCCACGGAGCCGCGCCGCCGGTTCCCGGGGAAACGGGCGCCGCCAACGCCGCGGACCGCGCGGCCGACGGCGGTCTGGAGCGCTACACCGGCACGTACTCCATGACCCGCATCCCGCACCGTGAACCCGCCCTGGTGTTCTACTCCGCGCTCCAGCTCCGGGTCCGCGCCGACGGCGGCCGGCTCGTCACCGCCGACCCCATGAGCGGCACCGCGGAGTGGACCCCCGCCGGGGACGGCGTCTTCCGCTCCGAGGAGGGGCGGGAGCTGGTCTTCATCGAGGAGGGCGGCGCCATCACCGCGGCGGGATTCGCCGACGCGCCGGTGAACGCCTTCGAACGGGTCCCCTGGTACCGCGACGCCCTGCTCCAGGGCACGGCGGCCGCGATCGCCCTCGTCCTCGCCCTGTCGGCGCTGGCCTGGCCGGCCGCCGCCGGTGCGCGCCTCCTCCGGGGGCGCCGGACCGCCGAGGCCTCGCCCATGGCCGTCGGCGCCCGCCTCGCGGCCGGGCTGGCCGGGGCGCTGAGCGCGGCCCTGGTCGCCGGTTCCGGAATCGCCCTGGCGGTGCACGGCTTCGGTCCGGGCACCCCGCTCTTCCCGCCCTATCCGCCGCTGCTGATGGTCCCGATGACCGCGGCGCTCCCGCTGACCGCCGCGGCCGCCGTGCTCACGGTCCCGGCCTGGGTGCGGGGGTGGTGGGGGCCGACCGCCCGCATCCACTTCACGCTGGTGGTGGCGGCCCTGGCGCTGCTCTCGGCCCTCGCCCTGGCCTACGGGCTGGTGGTCCTGCCAGGGCTGTGAGGCCCGACGCGTCCGGGGGGCGGCGCCCGGCCCGGGCGCCGCCCCTACCTGCGCGGACATCCGTCACCGTTACTAACGCCGGTCGTTAGCAGATCTCACTACCCCTCATGGGATGTTTCCCTCTACGCTGCTGGGGTGTCCGAGACCGATCGCGGCGTGCTCTTCGGGGCCAGCGCCTACCTCATGTGGGGCCTGACCACCCTCTACTGGCCCCTGCTCGAGCCCTCCGCCCCGCTGGAGATCCTCGCCCACCGGATGGTGTGGTCCCTGCTGGTCGTGGGCCTGCTGCTGTCACTCAGGCGCGGCTGGCGGCCGATCCTCGCCGCCCTGCGCACGCCGCGGCAGCTCCTCGTGCTCGGTGCCGCGGCGGCGGTCATCTCCGCCAACTGGGGCCTGTTCATCGTCGCCGTGAACTCCGGGCAGACCTCCCAGGCCGCCCTCGGCTACTTCATCAACCCGCTGGTGAGCGTGGTGCTCGGGGTGCTCGTCTTCTCCGAGCGGCTGCGCCCGGCCCAGTGGACCGCGATCGCGCTGGGCGCCGCCGCGGTCGCGGTGCTCACCTACGCCTACGGCGGCGTTCCCTGGTACTCGCTGGGCATGGCGCTCTCCTTCGCCACCTACGGCCTGGTCAAGCGCTTCACCACGCTCGACGGGCTGCAGAGCCTGACCGTCGAGACGCTGCTCATGCTGCTCCCGGCGCTGGCCTACGTGGCGCACCTGGAATCGTCCGGGGCCGGGACCTTCGTCTCCCTGTCCCCCGCGCACACCGCCCTGCTCATCGGCAGCGGGCTGGCCACCGCCGTCCCGCTGATGTGCTTCGGCGCCGCCAACCGCCGCATCCCGCTCAGCATGATCGGGCTGCTGCAGTTCGTCGTCCCGGTGATGCAGTTCCTCTTCGCCTGGCTGATCTTCGACGAGCCGCTGCCGCTCAGCCGCTGGATCGGCTTCGGGATCGTCTGGGCCGCCCTCGTCGTCTTCGCCACGGACATGCTCCGCAACGCCCGGCGCAACCCGCGCCCCGGGCGCGAGAAGGGGGAAGAGGAGCAGGGGGCGGACCCGGGCGGCGCCGGCGAACGCCCGGCGGCTCAGCCCAACTGATCCACCTGCTCTTCGCCCGTGTCACCGGCGCCCCCGCCCGCGTGGGCCGCCTCCCCCGGCTCCGGCCTGCGGTGCCGCCCGCGGGGCCGGTGCGGCTCGCGCGGGCCGGGCAGCTCCGGCGCCAGCCCGTAGTGCTCGAACACCGCGTCCTCCTGCTCGACCGAGATGTGCCGGTCGACGGAGAAGCTCGGCGCGGCCCGGACGGTCTCGGCGTCGAAGGGCACCCGCAGCCCCTCCTCGACGGGGTGCGCCCCGCGCAGCGGGACGAAGTTCTCCCCGGTGCCGAACACCCCGGTGCGCACCGTCACCCACGTCGGCTCGCGGGTGCGGTCGTCGAAGAACACCTGGCCGATCCGGCCCACGACGGTGCCGTCCCGGTCCAACAGCCGGTTCCCGATCAGCCGCCGCGCTCCCGTGTAGTCCTCCACGGCGCCCACTCCCGCACCATATCCCGGCATCATGCCTGGTCAGATGCGGTGCTTCCCGGCTCGCCACGGATTCATGCCCGGCCCGGCCGGGTATTGCCAAGGCCTTACGCGCCCTTCCCCCCGCGTTGGTCCCGCGCGCCGCCGCCGAATGCGTCGTCGATCTCGGGAAAAACGACGCTACCGGCGCGGTTTCAGGGGCGGTCTTCCCGAGATCAACGCGGGGAGGGCGCGGTCAGCCCGTGCGCTCGACCACGTAGTCGCACAGGGCCTCGAACGCCTCGCGCGCCGACCCCTTCGGCAGGGGGGCCAGTTCGGCCCGCGCCCGGTCGGCCCACCCGCGCATCTCCGCACGCGCCAGCTCCATGGCCTCGTGCGCGCGCAGCAGCGCCAGGGCCTCCTGCGCCTCGTCCTCGTCCAGGGGCCGCCCGAGCAGGGAGCGAAGCCGCGCGTCGGCGGGGGCGGTGCCGCGCAGCGCATGGAACATGGGCAGCGTGAGCACGCCCTCGCGCAGGTCGGTGCCGGGGGTCTTGCCCGACTCCCGGGAGTCCCCGGCCACGTCGAGGATGTCGTCGGAGAGCTGGAAGGCCATCCCGAGCGCCTCGCCGGCCCGGGTCAGGGCCTCGACCACCTCCTGGTCGGCCCGGCCGAAGAGGGCCCCGAACCGCGCCGAGGAGGCGATGAGGGAGGCGGTCTTGTCCGCGATCACCTGCATGTAGTGGTCGCGCGGGTCGGTGCCCTCGGCCGGCCCGGAGGTCTCCAGGATCTGCCCCTGCACCAGCCGTCCGAAGGTGCGCGCCTGCAGCCGCACCGCGTCGGTGCCCAGGTCGGCGAGCATCTCCGAAGCGCGGGCGAAGACGAAGTCACCGGTGAGGATGGCGATGGAGTTGCCCCAGCGCTGGTTGGCGCTGGTGTGCCCGCGGCGCATGTCCGCCTCGTCCATCACGTCGTCGTGGTAGAGCGTGGCCACGTGGGTGAGCTCCACCACGGCGGCGGCGGGGATCAGCTCCGGGTTGTCCGCGGCCCCGCCGAACCGGGCCGCCAGCAGCACCAGCGTCGCCCGGAACCGCTTGCCGCCCGCCTCCAGCAGGTGGGCGGCGGCCTGACGGAGCAGCGGGTCCCCGGCCTCGACCGTGTCCCGCAGCACCTCCTCGACCCGCTCCAGGTCGTCCTGGACCGCGCGGGCGAGCACCGGGTCGACACTCGGCAGAGCGAGGAAACCGCTCGGGACAGCACCGCTCACCAGAAAGCTCCACACGTCAACGGGCGCGCGCCCCGGGTCCCGGCCTGGCGCCGGTCCGGCATTTCGCGCGCTCTCGGGATGAACATCGACCGACTAGCCAAGTTATCGGACCCGGATTGATCAGCCAAAGCCACTCACCGCCCGTGAACCGGCGGTGACCACCGGCGCCGCGGCCCCGCCGGAGCACCCCGGTCGGGGCCGTCCGGCGGGGCCGCGGCGCAGCGCGTCAGCGCAGCGGGTCAGCGGGTGAAGGCCCCGGCCGTGGCCACCGCCTCCTGCCCGGGCTGCGGCACCAGGTGGTCCAGCACCGGCGTGGGGTAGACCCCCAGCACCAGGGTGGCGGCCACCCCGACGCCGATGGCGGTGCCGGTGAGCACCCCCGCGCGGGCGGTGTGCACGGTCCCGTCGGCGGCGGGCTCGGCGAAGTACATCAGCACGATGATCCGCACGTAGAAGAACGCGGTCACCGCGCTGCTCAGCACGCCGACCACCACCAGGGGCACCGCCCCGGCCGCCACCGCCGCCTCGAAAACCGCGAACTTGCCGATGAACCCGCTGGTCAGCGGGATACCGGCGAAGGCGAGCAGGAACAGCGAGAGCGCACCGGCCAGCAGCGGGGCGGTGCGCCCCAGCCCGGCCCACCGGGTCAGCTCGCCCGCCTCGGGCCCGCCCTCGTGCGTGCGCACCAGGGTGACCACGGCGAAGGCGCCGATGGTGGTGAACCCGTAGGCGGCCAAGTAGAACATGGCCCCGGCGAGCCCGGCGGAGTCGGCGGCGACCACCGCGGTCAGCACGAACCCGGCGTGCACCACCGAGGAGTAGGCCAGCAGCCGCTTGATGTCGCGCTGGGTGACGGCCACCACCGCGGCCAGCACCATGGTGAGGATCGCCACCACCCAGATCATCGGCCGCCAGGTCTCGGCGGTGTCGCCGAAGGCGGTGAAGAACACCCGCAGCAGCGCGCCGAACGCCGCCACCAGGGTGCCCGAGGCCATCAGCGCGGTGACGGGGGTGGGCGCCCCCTGGTAGACGTCGGGCTTCCAGTTGTGGAAGGGAACCGCGCCGACCTTGAACAGCAGCCCGACCCCGACCAGGGCGATGCCGAGCAGCAGCAGCGGCTCCCCGCCGCCGCCCGCGAAGGCGCCGCCTCCGCCGGCCCGCACCGCCGCGGCGACCCCGGCGTAGTTCACCGACCCGGAGAAGCCGTACACCAGCGCGATCCCGAACAGGAAGAACGCCGAGGAGAACGCCCCCAGCAGGAAGTACTTGACCGCCGCCTCCTGGGAGAACAGGCGGCGCCGCCGGGCGAGCCCGCACAGCAGGTACAGCGGCAGGCTCATCACCTCCAGGGCGATGAACAGGGTGAGGAAGTCGTTGGCGGAGGTGAACAGCAGCATGCCCAGCACCGCGAACAGCACCAGCGGGTACACCTCGGTGTGCTCGGACCCGGCGAGCGTGTGCGCCCGCTCCTCCTCGCTGCCGGGGACGGCGGCGGCCTGCGCGGCGAACGCGTCCTCCCCGCTCCGCCGCTCGGCGATGTGCAGCAGCGCGATGGCGGCCAGCACCAGGACGGTGCCCTGGAAGAACAGCGCCGGGCGGTCCACCGCCACCGCGCCCATGGCCAGGGTGGTGCCCGCGGCGGGGACCGACCCGACCTGCAGCACGGTCAGCACGAACGCGGCGATCAGCGCGGCCGCGGTGAGCGCCAGCTGCAGCGGGCGGCGCCGCGCCTTGGGGGCGAAGGCCTCGACCAGCACGGCCAGCACCCCCGCCCCGAAGACGGTCAGCATCGGGGCGAGCAGCCAGTAGTCGATGCTCGGGGGCGTGTCGGTGATCACTCTCCAGGCTCCTTTCCGCCGCCCGCGACGGGCCCCGAACCGTCGACCGCGGGCGCGGGGTCGACGGCGTCCAACTGGAGCATGGTGCGCTCCACCGCGGGCTCGGCGGCGTCCAGCATCGGCTGCGGGTAGACCCCCAGCACCACGATGAGCGCGGCGAGCGGGGCGATCGCCCCGACCTCGCGCGCGTTCAGGTCGCGCAGGCCCGACAGCCGCTCGGGCACCGGGCCGGTCATGGTGCGCTGGTACATCCACAGGATGTAGAGGGCGGCCAGCACCACGCCGACCGCGGCGATGACCGCCGGGACCGGGTTGAAGGCGTAGGTGCCGACGAAGACGAGGAACTCGCTGACGAACGGCGCCAGCCCGGGCAGCGCCAGGCCCGCCAGCCCGGCCAGCAGGAAGGTCCCGGCCAGCACCGGGGCGACCTTCTGCACGCCCTGGTAGTCGGCGATGGCCGCCGACCCCTGCCGGGCGATCAGGAACCCGACGATGAGGAACAGGGCCCCGGTGGCGAAGCCGTGGTTGACCATGTACAGCGCCGCACCGGACTGGCCCTGGGTGGTCATCGCGAAGATCCCCAGCGTGATGAACCCGAAGTGGGACACCGAGGTGAAGGCGATGAGCCGCATCATGTCGCTCTGGCCGATGGCGAGCACCGCGCCGTAGACGATGCTGACCAGGCTCAGCGCCACCGCGGGCCACACGAACCAGGTGGCGGCCCCGGGGAACAGCTCCAGGCAGTAGCGGAGCATGCCGTAGGTGCCGACCTTGTCCAGCACGCCGACCAGCAGCACCGCGGTGCCGGGCCGGGAGGACGAGGCGGCGCTGGGCAGCCAGCTGTGCAGCGGCCACATCGGCGCCTTGATCGCGAAGGCGATGAAGAAGCCGAGGAAGAGCCACCGCGCGGCGGACGGGTCGACCTGCGCCAGGGCGCCGTCGGCCAGTTCGCTCCACAGGAAGGTGCCGCCGTAGACGTACACCCCGATGACCGCGACCAGCATCAGCAGGCCGCCCGCCAGGCTGTAGAGCAGGAAGGTGACCGCGGCCCTGCGCCGCTCGGCGCCGCGGCCGTAGCGCCCGATCATGAAGTAGACCGGGATGAGCATGGCCTCGAAGAAGACGTAGAACAGGAAGACGTCGGTGGCGGCGAAGACGCCGACCATCATCGCCTCCAGGAGCAGGATCAGGCCGAAGTAGCCCTTGCCCCCGTCCTCGGCGTCGTCGCACTCGTTCCAGGCCGCCAGGATCACCAGCGGCACCAGCACCACCGACATCAGGATCAGCATCAGCGCGATGCCGTCCACGCCCACCGCGTAGCTGATCCCGAACCGCGGGATCCACGGGTGGACCTCGGTGAACTGCAGCTCTCCGGCGGCGGCCGTGGAGAAGTTGGCGGCCATCGCGGCCATCAGGGCCAGCGTGCCCAGGGACACGCCCAGCGCGACCCGCTTGGCCAGCCCGGCGGCCGCGCGCGGGATCAGCGCCACCGCCAGCGCGCCCAGCGCCGGCAGGGCCACTCCCAGAGTCAGCCAGGGGATATCGGACATCGGCTAAATCCTCACTGCCAGCGTGGCGACGACGACGGCGGCGCCGAACAGCATGGTCAGCGCGTAGGTGCGGGCGAACCCGGTCTGGGCGCGGCGGAGTTCGCCGGAGGTGTTGCGGACCCCGGAGGCCACCCCCTGCACCGCGCCGTCGACGACGTGGGTGTCGATGGCGACCAGCGCCTTGGTGACGGCCTGGCCCGGCCGCATGAGCAGGCCCTCGTTGATCTGGTTGCCGTAGAGCTCGTTGCGGGCCGCCACCGTCACGAAGTTCCCCTTCGGAGCGGTGCGCGGCACCGGCGCCCGGCCGTACATGAACCAGGCGACGGCGGCGCCCGCGACCATCAGGCCCAGGGCCGTCAGCGACGGCCAGCTGGTGAGCATGGCGGACAGGTGGAACTCGTGGTGCTCCTCCGGGGCGCCCACGGCCGGCTCCAGGAAGGCGGCGAAGCGGTAGCCGTAGACGAGCACCGCTCCCAGCGCCACCGACCCCGCGGCCAGCACCACCATGGGCGCGGTCATGGAGAGCGGGGACTCGTGCGGGTGCGCGCCCTCGTCCCAGCGCTTCTCGCCGAAGAAGGTCATGATCATCACGCGCGTCATGTAGAACGCGGTGAGCCCGGCGCCGACGAGGGCCGCCCAGCCGTAGACCTGCCCGGAGGCGCCGCCCGAGGCGAACGCCGCCTCGATGATGCCCTCCTTGGTCCACCACCCCGACAGCAGCGGGAACCCGATGATGGCGAGGTAGCCCAGGCCGAAGGTGGCGAAGGTCACCGGCATGTACCGGCGCAGGGCGCCGTAGCGGCGCATGTCCACCTCGTCGTTCATGCCGTGCATGACCGACCCGGCGCCCAGGAACAGCCCGGCCTTGAAGAACCCGTGGGTGACCAGGTGCGCGATGGCGACCGCGTACCCGGCCGGGCCGAGCCCGGCGGCCAGCGTCATGTAGCCGATCTGGCTCATGGTGGACCCGGCCAGGGCCTTCTTGATGTCGTCCTTGGCGCACCCGATGACCGCCCCGGCCAGCAGGGTGGCCGCGCCGACGACCGCGACGGCGGTCTGGGCGGCCGGGGCCGCCTCGAAGACCGGCCCGGCGCGCACGATGAGGTACACCCCGGCGGTGACCATGGTGGCCGCGTGGATCAGCGCGGACACCGGGGTGGGGCCCTCCATCGCGTCCAGCAGCCAGGACTGCAGCGGGAGCTGGGCGGACTTGCCGCAGGCGCCGAGCAGCAGGAGCAGCCCGATCGCGGTGAGCACGCCCTGCCCGGCCCCGTCCAGCTCCGCGAAGACCCCGGAGTAGGCCACGGTGCCGAAGGTGGTGAAGATGATCATCACGGCGATCAGCAGGCCCAGGTCGCCGACCCGGTTGACCAGGAAGGCCTTCTTGGCCGCCACCGCCGCCGAGGGCTTGTGCTGCCAGAACCCGATCAGCAGGTAGGAGGCCAGGCCCACGCCCTCCCAGCCGAGGAAGAGCAGCACGAAGTTGTCGGCCAGCACCAGCACCAGCATCGCCGCGACGAAGAGGTTCAGGTAGGCGAAGAACCGGCGCCGCCGCTCATCGTGGGCCATGTAGCCCACCGAGTAGACGTGGATCAGCGTGCCCACACCGGTGATGAGCAGGGCGAAGCTGATCGACAGCGGGTCGAGCAGCAGGTTCGCGCCCACCTCCAGGCCGCCGGAGGCGAACCAGGTGTAGACCGGCACGTCGACGCTGCGCTCGTGCGCGCCCCGGCCGAGCAGTTCGGCCAGGGCGAGCACCGCCCACACGAAGCTTCCCGCGGGCAGCGCCACCGCGAGCCAGTGGCCCCACCCGTCGGTGCGCCGGCCGCCCAGCAGCAGGACGGCCGCGCCCAGCAGGGGCAGCGCGATGAGCATCCAGGCGCCGCCGAGCACGAGGGAGTTGTCAGACACGGTCGCGCCGCCTTCTAGTACTTGAGCAGGTTCGCGTCGTCGACCGACGCCGACCTGCGGGTCCGGAAGATCTGCATGATGATCGCGAGCCCCACGACGACCTCGGCGGCGGCGACGACCATCACGAAGAACGCGATGACCTGCCCCTCGATGTCGCCGTGCATGCGCGCGAAGGCGACGAACGCCAGGTTGCAGGCGTTGAGCATGAGCTCGACGCACATGAAGACGATGATCGCGTTGCGCCGGACCAGCACGCCCAGGGCGCCGATGGTGAACAGCAGCGCGGCCAGCGCGATGTAGTTCATGGGGTCCACGAGCGCTCAGCCTCCTGTCCTTCGGCGCTCTGGGCACCGTCCTCGGCGCCGTCCGCGGCGCCCTCCCCGGCGTCGGCCGGCCCCGGCTCCCGGCCGGTCCCGCCCGCCTCCTTGGAGGCGGCCGAGTCCGAGGCGCCCCCGGCCTCGGGCACGGTGCCCAGCCGGACGTCGTCGGGCACGCCGGACTGCAGCTCGGGGTCGCGGGCGGCCAGCACCGGGTTGAGCGAGAGCCGCGCGACCGACCCGTCGGGCAGCAGCGCGGGCATGTCGATGGCGTTGTGCCGGGCGTAGGTGCCGGGCCCCGGCAGCGGGGTGGGGTGGCCGCTGAGCACCCGCTCGCGGGCCTGCTCGCGCTGGGTGCGGCGCTTGGAGGTGCGGGCGGCGTGCGCCAGCACCAGGGCGCCGAGCACCGCGGTGATCAGCAGGGCGCCGGTGGCCTCGAAGGCGATGACGTACCGGAAGACCACCTCGGAGGCGATCGCGGGCACGGTGCCCCCGGCGGCCGCGGCGGCGCCCAGGCCCGCCGGCTCGGCGCCGGAGATCCGGGTCAGCCCCAGGCCCAGGGCGAGCAGGAAGCACAGCGCGACCGTCCCGGCCAGCACCCGCTGCCCGCGGATGGTCTCCACCAGCGAGTCCGCCGAGCTGACGCCGACGAGCATCAGCACGAACAGGAACAGCATCAGGACCGCGCCGGTGTAGACGACGATCTGCACGACCATCAGGAAGGGCGCCTGGTTCATCCCGTAGAAGACGGCCAGCCCCAGCATGACCACGGCCATCATCAGCGCCGAGTAGACGGCCTTGCGGGAGAGCACCACCCCCGCGGCGGCGGCCAGCACGACCGCGCCGATGGTCCAGAACGCGACGGCCTCGCTCATCGGCCCGCCCCGTTCCCGGCCGGCTCGCCCGCGGCCGCCGCGTCCCGGGCGGCCTCGGGGGCCGGCGTCTGGCGCCGCGCGGCCTCGCCGTGGTGGCGGTAGTAGTCCTCCTCGGTGTCGCCGAGGCGCATCGGGTGCGGCGGGGCCTCCATGTCCTCGGTCAGCCCGGCCAGGAGCTGCTCCTTGGTGTAGATGAGGCTCTCGCGGTCGTCGTCGGCGAGCTCGTACTCGTTGGTCATGGTCAGCGCCCGGGTGGGGCAGGCCTCCACGCACAGCCCGCACAGGATGCAGCGCAGGTAGTTGATCTGGTAGACGCGGCCGTAGCGCTCGCCGGGCGAGTACCGGTCGTCCTCGGTGTTGTCCCCGGCCTCGACGTAGATCGCGTCGGCCGGGCAGGCCCAGGCGCACAGCTCGCAGCCGATGCACTTCTCCAGGCCGTCGGGCCACCGGTTGAGCCGGTGGCGTCCGTGGAAGCGCGGCGCCGTGGGGCGCTTCACCTCCGGGTACTCGACGGTCGGCACCTTCTTGAACATGGTGTGGAAGGTGACGCCGAACCCTTTGACGGGGTTGAGCCAGTCAAGCACCGGTAACCTCCTCACGCTTGGCGGGACTGCCGGCCGGGGCCGGTGCGGTGTGCAGGGGCGGCTCCGCCGGGACGCTGCTGCCGTAGTGCGCGGCGCGCAGCGGCGGCACCGGGAACCCGCCGCGGGCGGGGTCGGCGGCCGTGGCGCGCAGCTCCGCGGCGCGCTCGGCGGCCTCGGCGGCGCGGCGGCGCTTGACCGAACGCGCCCAGGCGGCGATGGCCACCACGGTGACCAGGGCGAACGCGGCGCCGACGGCGACCGTCGCGCCGACGGGCGCCCCTTCGTTCACCATCAGCCGGACGGCGGCCACGGCGGTGATCCACACCAGCTGCACCGGGATGAGGATCTTCCACCCGAGCTGCATGAGCTGGTCGTAGCGGATCCGCGGGAGCGAGCCGCGCAGCCAGATGAACAGGAACATGACCACCAGGAACTTCAGCAGCCACCACAGCAGGGGCCACCACCCGGCGTTGGCGCCCTCCCAGAACATCGTGATCGGCGGCGGGGCGTACCAGCCGCCGAGGAAGAAGGTGACCGAGACCGCGGCGACGGTCACCATGTTCACGTACTCGGCCAGGAAGAACATGGTGAACTTCATGGACCCGTACTCGGTCATGAAGCCGCCGACGAGCTCGCCCTCGCCCTCGGCCAGGTCGAACGGCAGCCGGTTGGTCTCGCCGACCATGGTGACCAGGTAGATGAGGAACGAGGGGAGCAGCAGCACGGCGAACCACAGCTCCTGCTGGGCCGCGACGATCCCGGAGGTGGTCAGCGTGCCCGCGAGCATGAACACCGCCACGAAGCTCAGCCCCATGGCGATCTCGTAGCTGATCACCTGCGCCGAGGCGCGCAGCCCGCCGAGCAGGGCGTAGGGCGACTGGGAGGCCCAGCCGCCCAGCACGATGCCGTACACCCCGATCGCGGCGGTGCCCAGCACCACCAGGGCCGCCACCGGCAGGTCGGTGAGCTGCAGCCGCGTCTCCACGCCGAACATCGACACCTCGGGCCCCAGCGGGATCACCGAGAAGCCGATGAAGGCCGGGACGGCCGCGATCATCGGCGCCGCGATGTAGACCAGCCGGTCCACGTTGCGCGGGATCACGTCCTCCTTGAGCGACAGCTTCACGCCGTCGAACAGGGACTGCAGCAGCCCCCAGGGGCCCATACGGTTGGGGCCGTGGCGCTGCTGCATGCGGCCCATGACCTTGCGGTCGGCCATGATCATCATGAGCACGCAGACCATCAGGAACACGAAGATGCCCACGGCCTTGATGAGGATGATCCACCAGGGATCGCCGCCGAAGGCCCCCAGGCCCGGTTCGGCGGCCGCCGCCTGCAGGGCGGCGGGCGTCGTGACGGCGTCGGGCTTCACTGCGCGCTCCCAGCACTCGTGGCGGTCCCGGCCGCGTCGGCCGTGCGGACCGGTTCCAGGCGGACGGTGTCCCCGGCCGCGGCGCCCAGGTCGCGGCGGACGTCGCAGTCGTGGGCGTTGGCGGGCAGCCACACCAGGCGGTCGGGCATGTCCGCGGCGACGACGGCGGGCACGGTGACCGCGCCGCCGGGCCCGGCGACCCGCAGCGCGCCGCCGTCGGCCAGCCCGATCTCGGCGGCCGTGGCGGCCGAGAGCCGGGCGGCGGCCGGGCGCGCGGTCCCGGCCAGGTAGGGCTCGCCGTCCTCCATCCGGCCGTTGCCCAGCAGCTGGCGCCAGGTGGCCAGCACCGCCTCGCCCCGGCCGGGGGCGGGGGCCGCCTCGGGGCGGGTGAGCGGGTCGGGGACCCGCTCCCCGCCCCAGGCGCCCAGCTCCTGGAGCTCGCGGCGGGCCGCCGCGGCGTCGGGCAGGCCCAGGTGGACGTCCATCTCGTCGGCGACGGCGGCCAGCACCCGCAGGTCGGACAGGGCGCCGGGCACCTTCAGCGCGTCGTCGAAGGGGCGCGGCCGCCCCTCCCAGTCGACGAAGGTGCCGGACTTCTCGGCGACCGCGGCCACCGGCAGCACCACGTCGGCGCGGTCGGTGACCTCGCTCGCCCGCAGCTCCAGGGAGACGATGAACGGCACCTCGGCCAGCGCCTCGCGGGCGGCGTGCGGATCGGGCAGGTCGTCCAGCTCGACCCCGGCGACGACCAGGGCGTCCAGGTCCCCGGCGGCGGCCGCCGCGAGGACGGCGGCGGTGTCGCGCCCCTCCCGCTCGGGGAGGGAGGCCGTGTCCCAGACCCGGGCCGTCTCGGCGCGGGCGCGGGCGTCGCCGACCGGGCGGCCGCCCGGAAGCAGGTTGGGCAGCGCCCCGGCGTCGGCGGCGCCGCGCTCCCCGGCCCGGCGCGGCACCCAGGCGATCCGGGCGCCGGTGCGGTCGGCCAGCCGGACCAGCGCGGACAGCGCCCCCGGGCTCTGCGCCAGCCGCTCCCCCGCCATGAGGACGGCGCCCTCCTCGCGCAGCGCCGCGTCGGCGTCGGGCGCCCGGTCGGCGAGGGCGTCGAGGATGTGCGCCTCCTCGCCGGGGGCGGACGGGACCAGCGCGCCCCCGGCCTTGTCCAGGCCCCGGCTGGCGAAGGGCGCCAGCGAGAAGAGCCGCTGCCGCCCGGCCCGGTGCGCCTTGCGCAGCCGCAGGAACACCACCGGCGACTCGTCCTCGGGCTCGAACCCGGCGAGCAGCACCGCGGGGGCGCCCTCCAGGTCGGAATAGGTGACGCCGAGCCCGGTCCCGGCCACGCGGGCGGCCAGGAACTCGGCCTCCTCCTCCGAGTGCGGGCGGGCCCGCATGTCCACGTCGTTGGTCCTCAGGGCCACCCGGGCGAACTTGGCGTAGGCGTAGGCGTCCTCCTGGGTGAGCCGCCCGCCGGTGAGCACCGCCGTGCGGCGCGCCGTGCGCAGCCCCTCCGCGGCCATGGTCAGCGCCTCGGGCCAGGAGGCGAACTCCAGCGCCCGGCTCTCCTCATCGCGCACCAGCGGGCGGGTGAGGCGGTCGGGCCGGGTGGCGTAGGTGAACGCCCAGCGGCCCTTGTCGCAGTTCCACTCCTCGTTGACCTCCGGGTCGTCCCCGGCCAGGCGGCGGGTGACCGCTCCGCGCCGGTGGTCCGTGCGCTGGGCGCACCCGGCGGCGCAGTGCTCGCACACGCTGGGGGTGCTCACCAGGTCGAAGGGGCGCGAGCGGAACCGGTAGGCGGCGCCGGTCAGCGCGCCCACCGGGCAGATCTGCACCGTGTTGCCGGAGAAGTAGGACTGGAAGGGCTCGCCCTCGGCGATGCCGACCTGCTCGTTCGCGCCGCGCTCCAGCAGTTCGATGAACGGGTCCCCGGCGATCTGCGCGGAGAACCGGGTGCAGCGGGCGCACTGGATGCACCGCTCCCGGTCCAGCAGCACCTGGGTGGAGAGCGGCACCGGCTTGGGGAAGGTGCGCTTGGTCTCGGTGAAGCGGGTCTCCCCCTGGCCGTTGGACATGGCCTGGTTCTGCAGCGGGCACTCGCCGCCCTTGTCGCAGACCGGACAATCCAGCGGGTGGTTGACCAGCAGGAACTCCATGATGCCGCGCTGGGCCTTCTCCGCGGTCGGCGAGGTGAGCTGGGTCTTGACGACCATGCCCTCCATCACCGTGATCGTGCAGGAGGCCTGCGGCTTGGGCATCGCCCGGCCGTTCCCCGCGTCGGGGATCTCCACCAGGCACTGGCGGCACGCCCCGACCGGGTCGAGCAGCGGGTGGTCGCAGAACCGCGGGATCTGGATGCCCAGCAGCTCGGCGGCGCGGATCACCAGCGTCCCCTTGGGCACCTGGATGCGGAACCCGTCGATGGTGACGGTGACCAGGTCCTCCGGCGGGACCGCGGGGGTGCCCCCCGAGGAGGCGTTCGTCGTGACGGTCACTGGGTCCCTCCCCACACGGTCGACTTCGCATGGTCGAACGGGCATCCGCCCTGCTCGAAGTGGTCGATGTACTCCTGCCGGAAATACTTGATCGACGACATCACCGGGCTGGTGGCGCCGTCGCCCAGGGCGCAGAAGGAGCGGCCCAGCAGGTTGTCGCAGATGTCCAGGAGCTTCTCCAGGTCGGCCTCGGAGCCCTCGCCGGCCTCCAGGCGGTCCAGGACCTGGACCATCCAGAAGTTGCCCTCGCGGCAGGGGGTGCACTTGCCGCAGGACTCGTGGGCGTAGAAGGCGATCCACCGGCCCACCGCGCGGACCACGCAGGTGGTCTCGTCGAAGATCTGCAGCGCCCGGGTGCCGAGCATGGACCCGGCCGCCCCCACCGACTCGAAGTCCAGCGGGGTGTCCAGGTGCTCATCGGTGAAGATCGGGGTGGACGAGCCGCCCGGGGTCCAGAACTTCAGCTCGTGCCCGGCGCGGACGCCCCCGGCCATCTCCAGCAGCTCCCGCAGGGTCACCCCCAGCGGGGCCTCGTACTGCCCGGGCCGGGCGACGTGCCCGGACAGCGAGAAGAAGCCGAACCCGGCGGACTTCTCGGTGCCCATGGAGGTGAACCACTCGGCGCCGTTGGCGACGATGGAGGGCACCGTGGCGATGGACTCGACGTTGTTCACCACGGTCGGCGAGGCGTACAGCCCGGCCACCGCGGGGAAGGGCGGCTTGAGCCGGGGCTGGCCCCGGTAGCCCTCCAGCGAGTCGAGCAGCGCGGTCTCCTCGCCGCAGATGTAGGCCCCGGCCCCGGCGTGCACCACCACGTCCAGGTCGAAGCCGCTGCCGAGGATGTCGGTGCCCAGCAGTCCCTCCGCGTAGGCCTCCTCGACGGCGCGCCGCAGCCGCCGGATCACGTGCAGCACCTCGCCGCGCACGTAGATGAAGGCCTGGTTGCTGCGGATGGCGTAGGAGGAGATGATCACCCCCTCCAGCAGCGTGTGCGGGCTGGCCATCATCAGCGGGATGTCCTTGCAGGTGCCCGGCTCGGACTCGTCGGCGTTGACCACCAGGTAGCGCGGGTTGGGGTTGTCCGCCGGGAGGAAGCCCCACTTCATGCCGGTGGGGAACCCGGCGCCGCCGCGGCCGCGCAGGCCCGAGGACTTGACCGTCTCGACCAGGGCGTCGGGCTCCATGGCCAGCGCGGTGCGCAGGGCCCGGTAGCCGCCGGTCGCGCGGTAGCCCTCCAGGGTGGGGGCGTCGGCGCGGTCCCAGTTGGCCGACAGGACGGGGGTGAGCGCGGTCGTCACTGCTCCGCCCCCTCTCCGGCGGCGTCCGGACCGGGCGCGGTCCAGCCGCGCTCGCGGGCCAGCCGCAGCCCCTCCAGGGACGGGCCCACGGCCTGCGGCCCCTCCTCGGCGCGCCCGTCGGAGAACCCGGCGAGCACCCGGGAGGCCTCCTTCCAGGTGCAGACCGATCCCGCGCCGCGGGTGGGGCGCACGTCCCGGCCCAGGCGCAGGCCGTCGACCAGCTCCTTGGCGCTCTCGGGGGTCTGGTTGTCGAAGAACTCCCAGTTGACCATCACGACCGGGGCGAAGTCGCAGGCCGCGTTGCACTCCACGTGCTCCAGCGTGACCGTGCCGTCCTCGGTGGTCTCGTCGTTGCCCACCCCCAGGTGCTCCTTGAGGGCGGAGAAGATCTCGTCGCCGCCCATCACCGCGCACAGGGTGTTGGTGCACACGCCCACGTGGTAGTCGCCCACCGGGCGGCGCTTGTACATGGTGTAGAAGGTCGCCACCGCGGTGACCTCGGCCGCGGTCAGCCCCAGCTGGTCGGCGCAGAAGCCGATCCCGGCGGTGCTGACGTGGCCCTCCTCGGCCTGCACCAGGTGGAGCAGGGGCAGCAGGGCCGACCGCGCCTTGGGGTAGCGGGCGATGACCTCCTTGGCGTCGACCTCCAGCCGCGCCCTGGTCTCCTCGTCGAAGGTCCTCGTCATCGGGGCCCTCCCCTCCTCGCTCGCTCCGTCACCGGTCCACGCCTCCCATCACGGGGTCGATGCTGGCCACCGCCGCGATCACGTCGGCGACCGTGCCGCCCTCGCACATCGCCGCCACGGCCTGCAGGTGGGTGAACGAGGGGTCGCGGAAGTGCACCCGGTGGGGCCGGGTGCCGCCGTCGCTGACCGCGTGGCAGCCCAGCTCGCCCTTGGCGCTCTCCACGGCGGCGTAGGCCTGGCCCGAGGGCACGCGGAAGCCCTCGGTGACCAGCTTGAAGTGGTGGATCAGCGCCTCCATGGAGCCGCCCATGATGTGCGCGATGTGGTCGGGCGCGTTGCCCAGGCCGTCGGCGCCCAGCGCGAGCTTGGCGGGCCAGCCGATCTTGGGGTCGTCCACCATCACCGGGCCGGGCTCCAGCTTGTCCAGGCACTGCTCGACGATTCGCAGGCTCTGCTCGACCTCGGCCATGCGCACGCGGTACCGGGCGTAGACGTCGCCGCCCTCGGAGACCGGGATGTCGAACTCGTAGTCCTCGTAGCCGCAGTAGGGCTGGGCCTTGCGCAGGTCCCAGGGCAGGCCCGAGGCGCGCACCAGCGGCCCGGTCACGCCCAGCGCCATGCACCCCGCCAGGTCCAGGTGGGCCACGTCCCTGGTGCGGGCCAGGTAGAGGGGGTTGGCGTCGAGGAGCTTGCGGATCTCGCGCAGCCGCTTGGGCATCTCGGTGAGCAGCTCGCGGACCTTGCCCACCGCGCCGGAGGGCAGGTCCTGGGAGACGCCGCCGGGGCGGATGTAGGCGTGGTTCATCCGCAGCCCGGTGATCAGCTCGAAGATGTCGAGCACCATCTCGCGCTCCCGGAAGCCGCTGGTCATCACCGTGGTGGCGCCCAGCTCCATGCCGAAGGTGGCCAGCGCGACGAAGTGCGAGCTCATCCGGTTGAGCTCCATCATGAGCACCCGGATGACGTTGGCCCGGTCGGGGATCTCCCCGGTGATGCCCAGCAGCTTCTCCACCGCCAGGCAGTACGCCGTCTCGTTGAAGATCGGCGTGAGGTAGTCCATGCGGGTCACGAACGTGGTCCCCTGGGTCCACGTCCGGAACTCCATGTTCTTCTCGATGCCGGTGTGCAGGTAGCCGATGCCGACCCGGGCCTCGGTGACGGTCTCGCCGTCGAGGGTCAGGATCAGCCGCAGCACCCCGTGCGTGGACGGGTGCTGCGGGCCCATGTTGACGACCAGCCGCTCGGCCGAGGCGGCCTGGGCCGCCGCGACGACCTCGTCCCAGTCGCCGCCGCCGACGTCCACGTGCTCCTCGGTGGCCTGTGCGCTCATGGCCGCGCCTCCCTCCTCGCCCGGTCGCCTGCGTTGCGGGTGCTCATGCGTAGGACCTCCGCTCGTCTGGCGGGGGAACGGTCGCCCCGCGGTACTCCACCGGGATGCCGCCCAGCGGGTAGTCCTTGCGCTGCGGGTGGCCGTGCCAGTCGTCGGGCATCTCGATGCGGGTCAGCGAGGGGTGGCCGTCGAAGACGATCCCGAAGAAGTCCCAGGCCTCCCGCTCGTGCCAGTCGTTGGTCGGGTACACCCCGGCGGCCGAGGGGATGTGCGGGTCGGCGTCGGGGCAGCAGGTCTCCACCCGGATCTCCCGGTTGTGGGTGATCGACCGCAGGATGTAGGACACGTGCAGCTCGCGCCCGGTGTCGTCGGGGTAGTGCACCCCGGTCGCCCCCAGGCACAGCTCGAACCGCAGGCCGGCGTCGTCGCGGCAGTGGCGCAGCACCTCGGTCAGGTGCTCGCGGCGCACGTGCAGGGTGAGCTCGCCGCGGTCCACCACCACCCGCTCGACCGCGTCGCCGAACGCGACCGGGGCGCCGGCCATGGCGCCCTCCAGCGCGTCGGCGACGGCGTCGAAGCCCTCGGTGCGCGGGTCGTCCGGGTCGGTGTAGGGCCGCTCGGCGTCGGGGACGACCGTGCGCCGCACCCGCAGCCGGCCGTAGCCGGAGGTGTCGCCGGTGCCGCCCGCGCCGAACATGCCGGTGCGCTCGACCGGGGCGTCCAACCGCTCGCGCCCGGCGCGCTCGGGCAGGTCCTCGGCGGGCTCCTGCCCGGCCCCGTTGGACATGCTCATCGCTCGGCCCCCTCGCCCTGCTCGACCAGCGGGAGCGAGCGGCGCAGCGCCCGCTGCTCCTCCTCCTCGATCTCGCGCTGCCGGTGCGCGCCGAGCTTGGTGTTCTGCACCTTGTCGTGCAGCTTGAGCACCGCGTCCAGGAGCATCTCCGGGCGCGGCGGGCACCCCGGCAGGTAGATGTCGACCGGGACCACGTGGTCCACGCCCTGCACCACCGCGTAGTTGTTGAACATGCCGCCGCTGGAGGCGCACACGCCCATCGCGATGACCCACTTGGGCTCGGGCATCTGGTCGTAGATCTGGCGCAGGACCGGGGCCATCTTCTGGCTCACCCGCCCGGCGACGATCATCAGGTCGGCCTGGCGGGGCGTGGCGCCGAACTTCTCCATGCCGAACCGGGCCAGGTCGTAGTGCGGCCCGCCCACCGACATCATCTCGATGGCGCAGCAGGCCAGGCCGAAGGTGGCCGGCCACATCGAGCTCTTGCGGGCCAGCCCCACCACCTGCTCGACGGTGCCGAGCATGACGCCGCTCGGCAGTTTCTCCTCAAGTCCCATGAGGCGAACCCCCTTGTCCGATTCCCGGGTGCGCCGCGCGGGGCGGCGCCGTACGGCTCAGTCCCATTCCAGGCCTCCGCGGCGCCATTCGTAGGCGTAGGCGATCGAGACGTTCACCAGGAAAAGGACCATCGCGATGAGGCCGAACAGGCCGAGCGCGTCGAAATGGACCGCCCACGGATAAAGGAAGATGATCTCGATGTCGAAGACGATGAAGAGCATCGCCGTGAGGTAGTACTTGATCGTGAACCGGCCGCCGCCCGCCGGCTGGGGGGTCGGCTCGATCCCGCACTCGTAGGCCTGGAGCTTGGCGCGGTTGTACCGCTTGGGTCCGGCGATGCTGCCGACGACCATCGATACGGCCACGAACGCGGCGCCGATGCCGCCGAGCACGAATACGGGTGTGTACAGCTCCATCGGTGGACGTCCCCTTCATGACGGGCGTGCGGATGCACGCCCGCTTGTGATCGCTTTCACGTGGGCGGCCGCGTCGGGCCCAACGCTCGCCATCGCCCCTCCTAGGCCGCGGGCGCCATCCGCGACATGCCGTTGATGACGCGGTCCATCGCGTCCCCGTGGGACGGCTCGGTGAGGTTGGCCAGCATCTTCAGCGCGAACCGCATGAGCGTGCGCTGCGGCAGGCCGTAGCGGGTCGCGTACTTCATGAACTCGGGGTTGCCGATCATCTTCACGAAGGTGCGGCCGAGCGTGTAGTAGCCGCCGTAGGCGTCGCGCAGCACCTCGGGGTAGCGCATCAGGGCGCGCTCGCGGGTCTGCACGGTCGGGCGGGAGAGCGCCTGCACGGCGACGTCGGCGGCGATCGCCCCGGCCTCCAGCGCGTAGGCGATGCCCTCGCCGTTGAAGGGGTTGACCATGCCGCCGGCGTCGCCGACGAGCATCAGCCCCCGCGAGTAGTGCGGCGTCCGGTTGAAGCCCATGGGCAGGGCCGCGCCGCGCACCGAGCCGCGCCGGTTCTCCTCGGTGAAGCCCCACTCCTCCGGCATGCTCTGCGTCCAGCGCTTGAGCAGTCGGCGGTAGTCCACGTCCTGGAAGGCGGAGGTGGAGTTGAGGATGCCCAGGCCCACGTTGCAGGTGCCGTCGCCGACGCCGAACACCCAGCCGTAGCCGGGCAGCAGCACCTGGCGCCCGCCGGTGCCGTCCCACAGCTCCAGCCAGGACTCCAGGTAGTCGTCCTCGTGGCGGGGGCTCTCGAAGTAGGTGCGCACCGCCACCCCCATGGGGCGGTCGTCGCGCTTGCGGATGCCCAGGGCGACCGACAGCCGGGAGGAGTTGCCGTCGGCGGCGATCACCAGCGGGGCCCGGTAGCGGACCTCCTCGCCGTCGGCGCCGGTGGCCCGCACGCCCTGCACCCGGCCGGTGCGCGGGTCGATCAGGGGCTCGCGGACGTTGGTGCGCTCCATCAGCTTGGCGCCGCAGGCGCGGGCCCGGTCGGCCAGGATCCGGTCGAAGTCGTAGCGCGTGCGCACCAGGCCGAAGCCGGGGTAGGAGGCCAGCTCGGGCCAGGGCAGTTCGAGGCGCACGCCGCCGCCGACGATGCGGAGGCCCCGGTTGCGGATCCACCCGTCGCCGTCGAAGGGGACGCCCAGGTCGGCCAGCTGCTTGACGGCGCGCGGGGTGAGGCCGTCGCCACAGACCTTCTCCCGGGGGAAGGAGGTCTTCTCCAGGAGGAGCACGTCCAGTCCGGAGCGGGCCATGTGGACGGCGGCGGCGGAGCCGGCGGGCCCGGCCCCCACGATGATCACGTCGGCTTCGAGGTCGGCGGTGCCCCGTCCGGAGGGGGCGGTGGGTGCTGTGGCGCTCACGAGTGGTCCCTGTGTGGCTGGGGGTGCGCGGTATGGGCGCTTTGTGTACTTCTGGTGCGGGTCGTACGCAGGCGTCCGGAGTTACCAAGGACACGTACCCTTGTGAAGGGCTTCACAAGGCCTCGTCCCGAAGTCTAGACCTTTCGCGTTCCAGGGGCGACCCCCACCCGCCATTCATCTCGTCAGGGCACTTTCAGTCGCAAACCGGACGCACCGGGCTTTACCAGGGTTAATGAGGTATACCTACGTCCGATTCATCCTTGTGAATCACGTTCGTCCCCAGAAAGCACGAAAGGCACCAGAACGCATGTTCTGGTGCCTTTGTTGACCGTGTGACCGATGAGAAAGGAGGGGCGTGCGGGACGGAATCCGGCCGCCCGCAACCGGTGCCGGCGGGGGACCGGCCCCGGCGGCGGCTACTCCGGGCGGCGGCCGCGGTGCAGCGCCACCACGCCCAGCGACAGGTTGCGCCAGGCCACCCGGGTCCACCCCGCGCGCTGCATCCGCGCGGCCAGCCCCGCCTGGTCCGGCCAGTCCATGATCGACTCCGACAGGTACTCGTAGGCCGCGGTGTTGTCGGAGAACATCCCGGCGATCCGGGGCAGCGCCGCCATCAGGTACCCCGAGTAGACCCGGTCCACCGCGCGCACCGGGATGTGGCTGAACTCGCAGATCACGACCCGGCCGCCGGGCTTGGCCACCCGGTGCATCTCGCGCAGCGCCCGGTCGGTGTCCTGCACGTTGCGCAGGCCGAAGGAGATGGTGACCGCGTCGAAGGTGGCGTCCTCGAACGGGAGCTCCAGGGCGTCCCCGGCCACGCAGGCCACCCCGTCCGCGACCGCGCCGCCGCGCTGGCGCGCCCCCTCGCGCAGCATGCCCTGGGAGAAGTCGCAGGCGATCACCCGCGCCCCGTTCCCGGTCAGCGCCTGGGAGGAGGTGCCCGTCCCGGCCGCCAGGTCGAGCACCAGCTCGCCGCTGTAGGCCTCCACCGCGCGCACGGCCGCCCGCCGCCACTGGCGGTCCTGGCCGAGCGAGAGCACGTCGTTGAGCAGGTCGTAGCGGCCGGCGATGCTGTCGAACATCGCGGCGACGTCGGCGGGCGACTTGTCGAGTTCGGCGCGGGTCATGGGCCCAGCCTAAGGCCGCTCCGGTCCCGACCGGCCCCGACCGGCGGTTCCGGCTCCACCGCCGACCCGATTTTGGTTACTGTACGAATTCGGATCATGACACCGCGTCCGGATGGGAAGAGGGTGCCCGTGGCCACCACATGCCGACCGTTCCTTGCCGCCGTGCTGAGCGCGCTCGCGCTCGGCCTGCCGATCGCCGCTCCCCCGGCGGCCGCCGCCCCGGCGGCGCACGCGGGGGTGGTCGGCGAGCGGCCGGTCGACTGGACACCGCACGTGCTGGACGGCAGGGTCAAGGCCATCACCCGGGTCGGCGACACCGTCTACGTCGGCGGCTCCTTCCAGCGCGTGGCCTCCCCCGACCGGTCCACCACCTACAGGCGCAGCAACCTGTTCGCCTTCGAGCACGGCACCGGGCGGGTGCTCGGCTTCTCCCCCGACCCGGACAACACCGTGGCCTCGGTCGTCCCCGCCGACGACGGGGTGTACATCGGCGGCTCGTTCACCCGCGTGGGGGCCACCCCCGTGCGCGGCGCGGCGCTGGTGCGCGGCGACGGCCGCCTCGACCGCGGGTTCGACGCGCGGATCAGCGGCGGCAGCGTCTACCGCCTGGCCCGGCACGGCGACGACCTGTACGCGGGCGGCTCGTTCTCCTCGGCCGGCGGCGGGGGCGAGCGCGGCATCGCCCGCCTCGACGCGCGCACCGGCGCGGCGGACGGGGACTTCTCCATCGCCATCGGCGAGGAGCGGCGCGGCTCGCTGCGCGTCCAGGACCTGGCGCTCAGCCCGGACGGGGGCCGCCTGGTCATCGCCGGGACCTTCATGGAGGTGGAGGGGCGGGAGCGCCCGCAGATCGCGATGGTGGACACCGCCTCCTCGCCCGCGCGGCTGAGCCGGTGGTCGACCGACGCCTACGCCGCCGAGTGCGACTACTCGCGGATGCACACCTACATGCGCCAGATCGACTTCGCGCCGGACGGCTCCTACTTCGCGGTGGTCACGGCGGGCGGGCCGCACCTCAAGCCGGGGCTGTGCAAGACGGTCGCCCGCTGGGAGGCCGCCGAGCGCTCCGGGGCGCGGCCGACCTGGACCAACCACACCGGCGGCGACTCGCTCTACGCGGTCGCGGCCACCGGGGCGGCCGTCTACGCCGGCGGGCACCAGCGCTGGATGGACAACCCGGAGGGGGACCACGAGGCGGGCCCCGGCGCGGTCGAGCGCGAGGGGATCGCCGCGGTCGACCCCCGCACCGGCCGGGCGCTGCCGTGGAACCCGGGGCGCAGCCGGGGGCACGGGGTCGAGGCGCTCACCCCGACCGAGGACGGGCTGTACGTGGGCAGCGACACCACGCGCCTGGGCGGCGAGGACCGGGCCCGGGTGGGGATGTTCCCGCTGGACTAGCCGGGCGGGAGCGGCGCACGGGGAGCGGTCAGGCGGTGCCGGCCGCTCCCTCCTTCTCTTCCTGAGCCTCTTCCCCGGCCCCGTGCCCGGCCCCTCCGCCGGCGGTCTCCGCCGCGTCCGGACCGCCGGAACCGCCCTCCCCGCGGCCGGATCCGGCCGATTTCTCCCCCGACGGGGCGTCCGGGACCTCGGATGCGTCCTCGTGGGCGGCCCCGTCCACCAGGCGGCGGCCCATCCGGTCGGTCCGGGCGGTGATGCTCTCCGAGACCGCGTCGCGCTGGCGGGAGAGCACGATGTAGCTCACCAGGCCGCTGATCAGGGCGGCGAGGATCAGCGCGAGCCAGCCGCGGGCCCCCAGGAGGTACAGGACGCCGTACGTGACGCCGAACAGCAGGAGCCGTGCGGCGGTATAGGCGAGGACGCTGCGCATGGAACTGCCTCACATGGGGTGGTCTGGTTCACTATCGTGGGGGTCGGCGGCATCGCCGACCGCCCCTTCCAGGGTAAGGGGCCTTCCGGCGCTGCCCTCGCGGGGAGCCCAGCCGCGGATGATGGGACGTCTCGAATCCGACACCTCTATTCGAAGGTCACGGTCCGATCACATATCGCGCACACTCCCCCTGTTCCCCCCGGTTTTTACGAAAACTAGGGAGGAAACGGACTATCTCATGCACACTAGGGGATCAAACGCCCGCCTCCCCCAGACCACACGGCGGGCCCCGAAGGGGGATTGTGAAGGTGGAAAGAGGAAGCGAACGTCTATTGACCCCCGGAGAGGTCGCCTCGCTCTTCCGGGTCGACCCCAAGACCGTGACCCGGTGGGCCGCATCGGGGCGCATCAGCAGCATCCGCACCCCCGGAGGCCACCGGAGGTTCCGTGAGTCCGAGGTCCGGGCGCTGCTCCACGGCGAGGCCACCGAGTCCGCCCCCTGACCCCGCGGCGACCCGCACGACGGCGGCCGCTCCCCTACGGGCGTGCGCCTCCGGCCCGCGGGCCGTGCGACACGTCGGTCCCCGCGCGCACGCGGCGGATCGCGGATAGGCTGGACGCATGGTGTGGCTCGCAGGCCTGTTCACGCTGCTCACGATCGTGCTCTGGGTGTACGCGTTCTTCGACGCGCTCACCACCCCGGCATCGGAGGTCCGCAACCTGCCCAAGTTCCTGTGGTTGATCGCGATCGTCGTGTTCACCCCTGTCGGTCCGCTGCTCTGGCTCTTCCTGGGCCGCCCGCGGACCCTGGCGCCGGCCCCCGGCCCGGCCGCGCCGGACCGGCCCGCGTCCGCCTTCGCGGACGCCGACCCGGCCGACGCCCAGGCCGACCCGCAGCACCCCGGTCCGATCGGCCCCGACGACGACCCCGAGTTCCTGCGCCGTCTGAACAAGCGCATCAACCCGGACGAGTGAAGCAGGCGGGCATGATGGCCGCGGCGCCGTCCCTCAGGGCGCCGCGGCCCTCGCCGCCCCTCACGGGGCCGTGGCCGCCAGTGCCGCACCCATGACCACCAGCGCCGACCCCGTCACCGCCTCCACACCGCGGACGGCACCGGGCCGCGCCAGCACCCGGCGCGCCCGGCCCGCGGCCGCGCCGAGGATCCCCAGCCAGCCCAGGGCCATGGCCGCGTGCACGAGCGCGAGCGCCCCGCCCAGCACCGCCGGCGCCACCCCGTCCACCGCGAACTGCGGCAGCAGCGCCAGGTAGAACACCCCGATCTTGGGGTTGAGCAGGTTGGTGGCCAGGCCGCGGACGAACCCGCCGCGCCCGTCGGCCGCTCCGGGCCCGTCCCCGCCGGATGCCGCCGGGCCGCGCGGCGCCCGCAGCGCCGTCCACACCATCCGCGCTCCGAGGAGCAGCAGGTAGGCCGCGCCCCCGACGCGCAGCGCCAGGTACGCCGCGGGCAGGGACGCCAGCAGTGCGGCCGCCCCCAGCGCCGAGGCCGTGCCCCACGCCACCAGCCCGGCCGCCACCCCGGCGGCGGTGGCGGCGGCCGAGCGGCCCCCGCCGAGCAGGGCGGCGCGCAGCACCAGGGCGGTGTCGGCGCCGGGGGCGACGGTGACGAGGGCGGCGGGGACCGCGAATGCGGCGGCGGCGGAGAAGGCGTCGGGAAATGCGGAGAACACGCGGTTCAGGATGCCCGCACCGGAAAGGGTCAGTAAAGCGAATGTTTTTCACCTTGATCGGTGAAACAATCTGAAGAATCGACCGTTCGCCCGCTGGGAGCCACCATGCTCGACCTGCACCGCCTGCGGCTGCTGCGCGAACTCAAGCACCGGGGCACGCTCGCCGCGGTCGCCCACGCCCTCGACTACACCCCCTCGGCCATCTCCCAGCAGCTCACCCAGCTCGAAGCCGAGGTCGGGGTGGCGCTGCGCGAGCCGGCCGGGCGCCGGGTGCGGCTGACCCCGCAGGCCGAGATCCTGGTGGCGCACACCGAGGCGGTGCTGGCCCGGCTGGAGCGGGCCGAGGCCGAGGTGGGCGCCTCGCTGGCCAAGGTCTCCGGGACGGTGCGGGTGGCGGCCTTCCAGACGGCGGTGCTGGCGCTGGCCCCGGGCGCGCTGGCCGGGCTGCGCGCCGACCACCCCGGGCTGCGGGTGGAGCTGGTGCAGGTCGAGCCGGACCTGTCCCGGCTCGCCTCCCGCGAGGTGGACCTGGTCGTGGACGAGGAGTACCGGCACCTCCCGGCCCAGCGCCCTCCCGGCCTGCGCGTGCGGGAGCTGCTGGTCGACCGGATGCGGCTGGCCCTGCCCGGCGGGGTGGGACCACCCGGCGGCACCGCCGCGGCGATGCGCCGGGCCGCCGGGTCGCCGTGGATCCTCGAACCCGAGGGCACCCCGGCCCGCACCTGGGCGCAGGCGGTGTGCCGGGCCTTCGGCTTCGAGCCGGACGTGCTCTACGAGACCACCGACGTGCGCACGCACCGCCGCTTCGCCGAGCTGGGGCTGGCCGCCGCGTTCCTGCCCGACCTGCTGTGGGGGCCGGAGGGGGCGCGCCCCGGGGGCCTGTACGGGCTGCCCGAGGAGTGGCGCGACCGGCGCGTGGTCGCGGTGGTGCGCGACGGCGCCGACGAGCACCCCGCCCTGGCCGCGGTACTGGAGGCGCTGCGCAGGGAGGGCGGAGGCGGGCCTCAGGCGTAGCTGTGCAGGCCGCTGAACATGTAGTTGACCCCGAAGAAGTTGAACATCAGGGCGGCGAAGCCGAGCACGCCGATCCACGCCGAGCGGGTGCCCTTCCACCCGGCGGTCGCGCGGGCGTGCAGGTAGGCGGCGTAGATGACCCACGTGATGAAGGACCAGACCTCCTTGGGGTCCCAGCCCCAGAAGCGGCCCCAGGCCTCGTCGGCCCAGATCGCCCCGGCGATGATGGCGAAGGTCCACAGCGGGAACGCGATCACCACGAACCGGTGCGAGACCCGGTCCAGCAGCTCGGGGCTGGGCAGCTTGGCCGCGATGCCGGCCACCCGCTCGCCCATGGCGCGCTTGGCCTCGGTCCGGTGGGAGAGCAGATAGGTGATGGCGGCGGCACCGGAGACCATGAACGCGCCGGTGGCCACGATGGCCGCGGAGACGTGGATGGCGATCCAGTACGAGTGCAGCGCCGGGACCAGCGGGCCGGTCTCGGTGTAGAGCCAGCGGGCGGCGATGCCCAGCAGCAGCACCACCGGCAGCAGGACGAAGGTGCCCAGGTAGCGGGCCTGGTAGCGGAGGGCCGCGTAGAGGAAGGCCGCCACGGCGCACAGGCTGATCGCCACGACGAACTCGAACATGTTGCCCCAGGGCCAGCGGTCGGCGGCCAGCCCCCGGGTGATGATCTGGGCCAGGTTGAGCAGGAAGCCCACCCCGGCGACGGCCAGCGCGATCGCCCCCAGCACGCTGCGGGAGGCCGACGCCTGCGGCTCCGAGCCGCGCACGGACACGCTCAGGTCGTCGGCGTTCCCGCCGCCGCCGGACGCCGGTTCGGCGTCCAGGTCGACGGTGGAATAGCCGCCGACCGCCGCGGAGGCCTCGCCGCCGTGCCCGCCCGCCGCGGCCGGGGAGGCCGCCGCGTCCTTGGCCGGGGCGGAAGCGCCCACCGGCACCAGGCGGTTGCCCTTCAGGGCCGTGCGGCGGCCGTAGGCCGCCTCCAGGGCGAACAGGAACAGGGCCGCGGCGTAGGCCACGATCATCGCGATGATCAGGTGGTCGCTCAACGACGCCAGGTCCTGGTCCGCCGCCGTCTCAGCGGCGAGCTGGTACACCACCGGCTACTCCTTCGACGAGGCGGGTCCGTCGGCCGCGGGGTCCTCCCGCAGCCGGTCTCTGAGCTCGGTCGCCAGGCGGTGGAACTCCTGGCCGTCGGCGGTCGACTCGGTCTTGCCGAGCCCCGCCACCTCGACAACCGTACGCCCGTCCGGTCCGGCGGACGCGCGCACCCACGCCCGGCGGGGGCGCACGAACAGGGTGCCGAGCAGCCCCAGCACCGCCAGCGAGGCGAACAGCAGGGCGGGCAGGCGGCCCGGGTTGTGCGTCATCTGCAGGGTGGCGAAGTCCTCGTACCCCTTGAAGGTGATCTCCCCGGCGCCGTCGGGCAGCTCCCAGGAGTCGCCGGGGCGCAGCGTCTCGGACGCGCCCAGCTCCTCCATCCGGGAGGTGTCGAGCTGGTACACCGACTGCGCCTGGCGCATGCCCAGGTCGCCGGTGTAGGCGGTGAGGGTCACCGCCGGGTCCCGGGGCGAGGGGAAGACCGAGGCCAGCTCGGACTCCCCGTCCTCCCCGGTGCGCTCCTGGGCGGTGGGCAGGAAGACGCCCTCGAAGCCGAGGCCCTCGGGCAGGGCGTCGGGCACCTTGACCACGCCGTCGGAGGTCTGCCCGGGGTCCTCGTTGCGCGGCAGGAACGGCACCGGCTGGTCGAAGACGACCTCGCCCTCGCCGTCGCGCACCTCGAACTCGGGGGCGTAGCCGTGGCCGAGCAGGTACACCTGCACCCCGCCGACCGACAGCGGCTCGTTGACCTCCAGCGTATGGTGGCGCTCCTCGGCCCCGGGGCGGTCCTTGTAGGTCATCTCGCCCTTGAAGGACTCGGCCTGGCCGCTGAAGCCGCCGTCCTGGACGAACTTCGCCTCGAAGGAGTCGAGGGTGAAGGAGAACGGCGCCAGCTCGTCCTGGTCGGCCGCCACCCCGGGGTAGAAGGAGTCGTAGGAGGTCAGCGTGTTGGCGAAGCCGTCTCCCTCGACGACGAGCATGTTGCCGCGGTAGCCGAAGGCGTATCCGGCGGCCAGGGAGACGAGCAGGCCCAGCAGGGCGATGTGGAAGACGACGTTCCCGGCCTCGCGCAGGTAGCCGGTCTCACCGGAGAGGGAGCCGCCGTAGCGCTCCAACCGGTACCGCTTGAAGACGGAGCGGCCCTTCTCCAGCACCCGTTCGGGTTCGGCGGCGGTGGTGAACCGGGCCGAGTAGGGCATGCGGCCCAAGTGGCGCGGCGTCTTCGGCGGGCGCGCCCGCATCAGGCGCAGGTGCGCGAGGGCGCGCGGGATGACGCAGCCCGTCAGGGAGACGAACAGGAGCAGGTAGATCGCCGCGTACCAGGGCGAGGAGTAGACGTCGAAGAGAGAGAAGCGCTCCAGCCAGGGCGCGAGGGCGGGGTTCTCGGTGTAGTACTGGGCGACCTGGTCCGGGCTGACCACGCGCTGGGGGAGCATGGAGCCGGGGATGGCGCCCAGGGCCAGCAGGAACAGCAGGATGAGCGCGGTGCGCATGGAGGTGAGGATGCGCCAGGCCCAGCGGGCCCAGCCCAGCGGGGTCAGGCCCCCCGGGGTCCCTGCGCCGCCCGCGGCGCCCTTGCCCGGCTCATCGCCGTCACCGCCCGCGGCGTCCGCGGCGCCCGTCTTCCCGCCGTTCCGTGTGCTCGTGGTCGCCATGGATCAGATCACCGTCTCGAAGCCCTTGGTCCAGCCCTGCATGACCGCCGTGATGTCCGCCCACACGCCGGTGACCAGCAGCAGTCCCACGAGGACGAGCATGCCGCCGCCGACGGCGGTGATCGCGCGGGTGTGGCGGCGCGCCCACGCGAACGCGCCCAGCGCGCGCCGGTAGGCCAGCGAGGCCGCTACGAACGGCAGGCCCAGGCCGATGCAGTAGGCCAGCGACAGCAGGGCGCCGCGACCGGCGCTGCCCTCGGTGAAGGCCAGGGTCTGCACGGCGGCGAGGGTGGGGCCGATGCACGGCGTCCACCCGAGGCCGAACAGGACCCCCAGCAGCGGGGCCCCGGCCATGCCCGCACCGGGCAGGCGGTGGAAGCGGAACTCGCGGTTCAGGCCGGGGAGCACGCCCATGAAGGCCAGGCCCAGGGCGATGGTGAGCACGCCCAGCACCCGGGTGATGGTGTCGGCGTAGTCGATGAGCAGCCCGCCGATGCCGCCGATGAACACGCCGACCGCGACGACCACGAAGGTGAACCCGGCGATGAAGAGCAGGCTCCCGGCCAGCATGCTCCACTTGCGGGCCTGCAGCTCCTCGTCGGCGGTGCGGACCGCGGTGGCGGTGCCCGCGCCCCCGGCGCCCCGGCCGGCCTCGCGGGCGGAGCGGTTCCGGGCGGCCATGTCGGCGCCGGACATGCCGGTGACGTAGGACAGGTAGCCCGGCACCAGCGGCAGCACGCACGGCGACAGGAAGGAGACCAGCCCGGCGGCGGCCGCCAGCGGGACCGCCAGCAGCAGCGACCCGCCGATCACCGTCTCGGCGATCATCCCTGCTCCTCGACGACCGTCTGCACGAGCCCGGTGAGCTGGTCGTAGTTGGTCTCGCCGATGACGCGGGCGGCGATCCGGCCCTCGGGGTCGATCACCAGGGTGCTGGGGATGGCCTGCGGCGGCACGGTGTCGCGGAACGCCTGGGGGACCTCGCCCGGCTGGTCGTACAGGCTCGGGTAGGCGACCTCCTGCTTGCGCTCGAAGGCCTCGGCGGCGTCGCGGTCGTCCTTGATGTTGACGCCGAGGAACTCCACGCCCTGGTCCTCGAAGTCGCCGTGGACCTCGTTGAGGACGGGGGTCTCCGACCGGCAGGGGCCGCACCAGCTCGCCCACACGTTGAGGACGAGCACGCCGCCCTCGTAGTCGGAGAAGGAGACCTCCTCGCCGTCGAGGGTCTCGCCGGTGTGCTCCGGGACGTCCTGCCGCTCGCCGGGGGCGAACTCGGTGGCGGTGCCGTCACCGGAGATGTAGCGGCTGTCCTCGCCGCCGGAGGCCGCGGTCTCGGCCGGGTCGTTGGCGCACCCGGCGGCCAGGAGCGCGGCGGCCAGGGCGGCGGCCGGCAGGCGCGCGGCACGGCGCAGGGCGCCGGATCTGCGTGAGGGCATCAGGGAACCTCGGAACACACGGCGGGCACAATCGTCGACAACGACGAAGTGTAGTAGAGGCTCCCGGCCCCGCACCCCCGGGGCACATGATGGCTGTGACGTGCGCGGACACCAGGTGTGCCCGCGGTCGGGGGCGCGCCCGCCGCGCGGCGCCTGGGCCCACCCTGCTCCGGCCCTGCGGCGGCCGCGCCCGCGCGGAGGGGCTCACCCGGAGGGCGATGGGCGGGGCTGCACCGCCCCCTTCGGGTGCGCCTTCATCGGGGGCGGGTCCGGCACCGCGACCGGTCAGCCGGCCTCGACGAAGGCCTCTCGGAGGTAGTCGTGCACGGCACGCTCGGGGACCCGGTAGGACCGGCCCACCCGGATCGCGGGCAGCGCGCCGGAGTGGACCATCCGGTAGACGGTCATCTTGGACACTCGCATGATCGTGGCCACCTCGGCCACGGTCAGGAACCTGACCTCTTCCAGCGGAGCCTTACCCCTGTTCATGTTCGGAACGCCCTCACTTCCGGACGTGCGCGTCGGAGTCCCTGCCTCTCCCCGCCGCGGAGGCCCGTCAGGAGCGGCGCGCCCTGGGTGCGCCGCCGACCCCGCCACCGCGCCGGGGTGTCGTTGAAGTAACTGCTGACACGTCCGTTTTCAGGGTAGATCCGCGTTCACGGCATTGAAAGGCCGGGTTTGCTGTCCCTGCAGCTATACGGGGGCGGCGGGTCCCGTGAGGTTTAGGGGGTGGGTATAAAAGCCGCCGGGCCCGCACAGGGGGCCGCGCTCACCCCGCCAGGCCCGCCCTGTGCAGCACGTACGCCGACAGCGGCCGGTAGTCCTCGGTCGAGTATCCGTCGTCCAGCGGGACGGTGGCGTGCAGTTTTCCCTCGTCCTCGGCGAGGAACAGTGCGGGATCGTTACAGTCGGCGAACCCCACGGCGGAGATGCCCGCCTCGCCCGCGGCGCCGGCGAACCCGTGGTCGGCGATGACCAACTGCGGCCACGCTCCGCCGCGGCGGCGCAGGTCCTCCAGGGCCGCCTCCATGGCGAAGGGGTGGTGGCTGTGCCGGGGCTCGCCCTCGGCGTCGGTGACCATGCCCACCCCGTCCCGCCACACCAGGACCCGCTCGCCGGGCAGGTGGCCGGTGTCGGTGGCGTAGGAGAAGCCCTCCCCCGCGGTGACCACCGGGCATCCGCTGCGCTCCAGCGCGCGGGCGAAGCCCCGGTAGGTGGCGTGCAGGTTGACGGGGTGGCCGGTGGCGACCATGACCCGCTCGCGGTCGCGGGCGGCGCGCGCCATCCGGTCGGCGAGCGCCTCGAGGGCGTCGGCGGTCCGGTCGGGGTCGATGGTGTCCACCCCGGACTCGTGGGCGGGGTCGGCCACCACGCCGCAGCGCTTGGCCATCAGCGCCAGGATGTCCGGGTAGGACCAGGCGCGGGCGAAGGTGAGGCCGAACATGTGGTACGGGTCGCGCTCGGCGAGCCTGCGGTAGTGCCGCAGGTTGCCCTGGCGCGGGGTGTCCACGTGCCCGGCGATGCCCGTCCTGACCATGTGCGCGATGAGCTCGCTGCGCGAAGGCGGCGTCACCCGTCTCCCCCTTCTCCTGTGGGCCTCCCGGCCGTTCGGCTGTGTGGCTGTCCTGTCGGCCCCGGCTACAGGGTCGGGTCGATGCCCTGGCTGGGGAAGACCGCCCTGCGGGTGGCCTGGATCGCCTGGTCGACCGGGTCCGCCGGGTCGAAGCCCGCCTCGAAGGGGGTGAACTCGGGGGTGCGGCCGTCGGTCATGTACAGCGGCGGCACGTCGCCGGTGCGCTCGCGCACGAAGCGGCGCCACTCCTCGGGGGTGGCCGCGTCCGGGTCGGCGCGGGTGCCCGCGGCCTCGGCCAGCAGGTGGGTCCAGGCCCGGGGGACCACCTGCACCAGCTCGTACCCGCCGCCGCCGAGCACGACCCAGCGGCCCCCGGCGGTGGTCTTGGCCAGCTCGTGCAGCTCGCGGTAGATGCGGCGCTGGCCGTCCAGGCTGAGCATCAGGTTGGCGAGCGGGTCGAGGGCGTGCGCGTCCGCGCCGTGCTGGGTGACCAGCACCTCGGGCTGGAACTCGCGCAGCAGCGGCGGCACGACGGCGTCGAAGGCGCGCAGCCAGCGGGCGTCGTCGGTGCCGGCGGGCAGGGCGACGTTGACGGAGTAGCCCTCGGCGCCGGGGCCGCCGCTCTCGGAGGGGCGGCCGGTGCCGGGGAAGAGGGTGAGCGGGGACTCGTGCAGGCTGATCGTCATGACCCGGGGGTCGTCGTAGAACATGGCCTGCACGCCGTCGCCGTGGTGCACGTCCACGTCGACGTAGGCGACCCGCTTGGCGCCCTGCTCCAGCAGCCAGGCGATGGCCAGGGAGGCGTCGTTGTAGACGCAGAAGCCCCAGGCGTTGCCGGGCATGGCGTGGTGCAGGCCGCCGGCGATGTTGGCGGCGTGCTCGGTCTCGCCCTGCCACACGGCGCGGGCGGCGGCCACCGAGGCGCCCGCCACCAGGGACGCCGCGTCGTGCATGTCGGGGAAGACGGGGTTGTCGGGGGTGCCCAGGGAGAACGCCTCGTCGGGCTCCAGGGTGCGCCCGGCCCGTTTCACCGCCTCGATGTAGGAGGGGTCGTGGATGAGCTTGAGCATCTCGTCCGAGGCCGGTTCGGCGGGGACGAAGGACAGGCCGGGGGCGTCGAACACGCCGAGCTCGCGGGACAGGGCCATGGTGAGCTCCACCCGCACGGGGTTGAGCGGGTGCTCGGGGCCGAAGTTGTAGGACGTCAGCCCGTCGTCCCAGGCGATGTGCAGCGAGCAGGCCATGCGCCCTCCCCCTGGCGTTGGTGCGGTCCACGCGTGTGTCCGGTGACACACATACTCAAGCACATCCGGACGCGGCGGTGCGATCCGGGCACGTCCCGGGCGGTGTCACCCCGCGGATTCACCCCTCGGAGAGGGCGCGGCTGCGGTCCCGGGCGGCCTCGATGGCGTCGGTGAACGCGGTGCGCACCCCGTGCCGCTCCAGCTCGCGCACGGCGGCGGCGGTGGTGCCGCCCGGGGAGGTGACGGCCTCGCGCAGTTCGACCGGGTGCTCGCCGGACTCGCCGAGCATCGCCGAGGCCCCGGAGATGGTCTGGCGCACCAGCCGCTGGGCGGTGGCGCGCGGCATGCCCATGGCCACGCCGGCCTCGACCATGGTCTCGGCGATGAAGTAGAAGTAGGCGGGCCCGCTGCCGGAGATGGCGGTGACGGTGTCCATGTGCCGCTCGGCGACGACCTCCACCTCGCCGACGGCCCGCAGCAGCTCCTCGGCGCGCTCCAGGTGGGCCGGGTCGGCGGCGCGGCCGCCGGTGACGGCGGTCATGCCCTTGCCGACCAGGGCGGGGGTGTTGGGCATGGCCCGCACCACGGGGACGCCGTCGCCCAGGTGCTTCTCCAGGACGGCGGTGGTGATTCCCGCCGCGACGGAGATGACCAGGGTCCCGGTGCCCAGGTTCGGGTTGAGCTCGTCCAGCAGGTCGACCATGTCCTGCGGCTTGACCGCCAGGATCAGCGCGTCGGCGCCCGCGGCCTCGGCGGCCGGGACGGTGCGCACCCCGTAGCGCCCGCGGAGCTCGGCGGCGTGCTCCTCACGGGGTTCGGTGACCAGTACGTCGCCCGGGCCGTGCCCGGTGCCCAGCAGGCCGGCGAGCAGCGCCTCGCCCATCTTGCCCGCGCCAATGATCGCGATCATCCACTCACCCTTTCGGACGCATTCCACTCTATGGCGGTCACGGAGCGCAGTGTGACGCGTCCATCGGAATCCGGGATGTGGGCCCCCGTCCCAGAGCGGGGTGGTGGGCGGGGGACCCGCTGATCCGTTCGCCGCTATCGCGGGACCGGGGACGCCTCCTCCAACGAGCGGGCCATGCCCTCCCCGTACAGGGCGGTGAACCTCTCCTCGCCCAAGGCCGCCCGGGCCGCTTCCGCGATGCGGTCGACGTCGAACCTCTCCGTGGCCGGCTGGGGCGCCCCCGTGGCCTCTCGGGCCGCCTGGGCCGTGCCCAGCAGGCGGGCCGCGTTCTCCGCCATCCCCTCCAGGACGTCGGTCCCGGCCAGGCCCTCCAGCGCCTGGGCCACCGCGCGGGGGTCGCCGGTCGTCCGGGACGCCTCCAGCCCTTCCAGGTGCAGCCGCCGGGCCCGGACCGCGTCGCCGCGCATCTCCGCCGCGAACCCCAGCTCCGCCAGGGTCGACGCCCGCCCCGCCTGGTAGCCCTCCTCCTCGTGCACCTCCAGCACCGGGCGCAGGTGCGCCTCCGCCTCGTCGGGGTCGCCCCGGCGCCGGGCGGCCATCCCCAGGCCGCCCATGGCGAGCGTCGCCGGTCCGGTGCAGCGGTCGGCGCCCAGGCGGCCGAGCGCCTGCCGGTTGTAGCGGTCGGCGGCGTCCAGGTCGCGGGTGGCCAGCGCCAGCCGCCCCAGCCGCACCAGCCCTTCGGCGGCCGCCGCCCACAGCCCCGCCTCCTCGGCCGACCGCTGCGCCCGCTCATGGCGGCGCCGGGCCTGCGCGTAGTCGCCCGCGATCGTCGCGAGCGCCCCGAGCAGCCCCGCCCCGCGCGACTCGCCCCACGGGTCGCCGGTGTGCAGGAACAGCCGGTGGCACTCCTCGGCGTCGCGGCGCGCCCCGTCGAGGTCCCCGCGCCGGAGCAGATTCCAGCCCCGGCCGTACAGCGCTAACGCCGTCCCCCACGTGTCGCCGAGGGCGGTGAACGCGTCCAGCGCCGCCTGGGCCAGCTCCCCCGCGGCGGGCACGCCCTCCCCGCCGTCCGCGAACGCCGGCACCAGGGCCATCAGGGCGCGCGCCTCGGCCAGTTCGGCGCGCAGGCCCGAGCCCTCCAGTGCCCTCAGGGCCTCGCGGGCGTCGGAGTCCGCCTCGTCCCCGCACCCGCACATCCGGCCGAGCACCGAGCGCCACGCCAGGGCGCGGCCCCGCAGCCCGTCCGGGGCCGCCCCGTCCGCGTCCAGGGCCAGGGTCAGCTCGTGCACCGCCTCGCCGTTGCGCCCCCTCAGGTAGCGGTGCCACCCCAGGGCCACGGCCAGGCGCAGCGCCGACTCGGCGTCACCGTCCCCCGCGGCGCGCTCGATCGCCGCCCCGAGGTTCGGCCCGCCCGTGTCCAGGGCCTCCAGGGCGCGCCGCTGTCCGGGGCCGCGCAGGCACGCGGCCGCGTCCTCGGCCACCGCCGTCCAGTGGGCGACGTGCAGGCCCCGGGCCCGCCCGTCCTCGCCCGCCTCGGCGAGGCGCTCGCGCCCGTAGGCGCCGATGGTCTGCAGGAGCCGGTAGCGGGCGGTGCCGTCGGGCCGGTGCTCCACCTCGACCAGGGAGCGGTCCACCAGGCGCGCCAGCACCTCCCACACGCGCTCGCCGTCCTCCCCCGCGTCCTCCCGCGCCCCGTAGGCCGACGGGGCGGCCACCGCATCGGCCGCCTCGGGCGGGAAGGGGCCCACATGCACGCTGACCCGCCGGAGCACCGTGCGCTCCCCCTCCCCGAGCAGGTCCCAGCTCCAGTCGACCACCTCGCGCAGCGTGCGCCGGCGGCGGCCCGGCGCCGGGTCGGCCAGCACGCGGAACCGGTCGTCGAGGCGCTCGGCCAGCTCGGACACGCCCATGGCGCGGATCCGGGTCGCGGCCAGCTCCACGGCCTTGGGCAGGCCGTCGAGGCGGCGGCAGATCGCCGCGACCGCATCGGCGTTGCGCCAGTCCAGCGCGAACCCGGGGGCGGCGGCCGACGCCCGCTCCTCGAACAGCCGCACCGCGTCGTCGGGGGCGAGCACGGGCACCGTGTACAGCGACTCCCCCGGGACGCCCAGCGGCTCCCGGCTGGTGGCCAGGACGCGCAGGGCCGGGGCGGCGCCCAACAGGCGCTCGACGAGCCGCCCGGCGGCGGCGCTCACCTGCTCGCAGTTGTCCAGCACCAGCAGGGCACGGCGGTCGCGCAGCGCCGTGGTGAGCCGGTCGGCGGCCGACCGCACACCCGACTCGGCGCGCTCGTCGCGCAGCTCCAGGGCGGCCGCCACGTGCTCGGCCAGCCGTTCGCCGTCGGTCCCGGCGTGGTCCCGCTCCAGCAGCTCCACCAGCCACACCCCGTCGGGGAAGCGGTCCCGGGCGCGGTCGGCGGCCTGCAGGGCGAGCGTGGTCTTGCCGACCCCGCCGGGGCCGGTGAGCGTGGTCAGCCGGACGCCGTCCACAAGGGCGAGGACCCGTTCGGTGTCCTCCCCGCGCCCGACCGGGTCGATGATCGGCGCGGGCAGGTTGCCCTTGCGGGGCGGTGGGCCGCCCTGCCCGGCGCCCTCCACCGCGCGGTCGAGGATCTCGGCGTGCAGCCGCTCCAGCTCGGGGCCGGGGTCGACGCCGACCTCCTCGGCGAGCAGGGTCCGGAAGCCGCGGTAGCTCTCCAGGGCCTCGGCCTGGCGGCCGGAGAGGTACAGGGCGCGCATGTGGGCGGCGCGCAGGCGCTCGCGCAGCGGGTGGGCGCGCAGCAGCGGGTCCAGGTCGCCGACGAGGGCGGCGTGCTCGCCCAGGGCCAGCCGGGCCTCGGCCAGCTCCTCACGGGCGGCCGCGCGCCGCTCCTCCCAGCGGGCGACGGCGGCCGCGGCGAACGGGGCGTCGGCGTGGTCGGCCAGGGCCGGGCCGCGCCAGAGGGCCAGCGCCCGGTCGAGCGCGGCGGCCGTGTCGGCGGGGGCCGGGGCGGCGCGGGCGCGCTCCAGCAGCTCGGCGAACCGGTGGACGTCGAGCTCGCCGCGGCCCACGCGGAGGCGGTAGCCCGACGGGCCGGACTCCACCCGGTCCCGGGCCCCGGGCTCGGCCGCCTCCAGGGCGCGGCGGAGGCGGGAGACGGCGGTCTGCACCGGCGCGGCGCCGCCGCGGGGGCCCACCCCCCAGAGGTCCTCCAGGAGCCGGTCGGCCGACACCGGCTCCCCCTCGGCCACCAGCAGGGCCGCGAGCAGGGAGCGGACCTTCGCCCCGGGGACGGCGACCTGGTCCCCGTCCTCCGTGCGCACTTCGACCGGACCCAGCACTCCGAATCGCATGGCTCCAAGGCTAGGGCGTGTCGTGCGGATCACGGCCTGCTGCGCATCGCCCGACGCTCACGGCGGGCCAGGCCGACCTCAAGCGGCGTCCCGGCTGCGCTGATCCGGTCCGAAGGAAGCGACACCGCTCCAGACTCCAGCGGACGCGAGCACCACCCGGCCCGGCGGTGGGCGGTCGTCGTTCGGCAAGCGGTCGGCAAGGACCCGGCGAGCGCCTGCCCGCACCTTGGTGGTGCGCCGGGGCGGTCCCGTACTCCGCCCCGGTCCGGCCCACCACGAGAGGACGCCCCGTGCCCGGCTACTTCGACCCCGTCTCCATCGGCCCGCTCGAACTCCCCAACCGCCTGTTCATGGCCCCCATGACCCGGTCGCGGGCCAAGGGCGGGCTGGCCACCGAGCTCACCGCCGAGTACTACGCCCAGCGCGCCTCGGCCGGGCTCATCATCACCGAGGCCGCCCAGCCCAGCACCATCGGCCAGGGCTACATCGACACCCCCGGCGTGCACACCGCCGACCAGGTCGCGGCCTGGCGCGCGACGACCGGGGCCGTCCACGCCCGCGGCGGGCGCATCTTCCTCCAGATCATGCACGGCGGCCGGATCGGCCACCCCCACCTCTACCCCGACGGGGCCCGGCCCGTGGCGCCCTCGCCCATCGCCTCCGGCGAGTCCCTCTTCACCCCCGAGGGCATGCTGGAGCACCCGGTCCCGCGCGAACTCTCCGCCGAGGAGATCGCCGACACCGTCCAGGACTTCGCCGACGCCGCCCGCAACGCCGTGGACGCCGGGTTCGACGGCGTGGAGCTGCACGGCGCCAACGGCTACCTCATCCACCAGTTCCTGGCCGACGGCAGCAACCGGCGCACCGACGGCTACGGCGGCTCCCCCGCGCGGCGGATGCGGTTCGCCCTGGAGACCGCGGCCGCCGTCACCGAGGCCGTCGGCCCCGAGCGGGTCGGGTTCCGCGTCTCCCCCGGCAACACCTTCAACGGCATCACCGAGAGCGACACCGCGGAGTTCTATCCGGCGCTCGCCCGCGAGCTCGCCCCGCTCGGCCTGGCCTACCTGCACGTCATGGAGGTCGGCGACCGGGCGGTCACCAAGGCGGTCCGCGACGCCTGGCCCGGCGCGCTGGTGCTCAACCCCACGGCGGCCCCATCCGAGGGGGGCCGCACGGTGCATGCGGGCGCCGACGCCCTGCGGGAGGGCGCGGCCGACGCGATCGCCGTGGGCAGCGACTGGCTGGCCAACCCCGACCTGGACGCGCGGGTGCGCGCGGGCGGCCCGTTCAACGAGCCCGACGCCGCCACCTTCTACGGGGGCGACCACCGCGGGTACACCGACTATCCGCGTCTGGGGGACTGACCGGGGCCCAGCGGGCGGCGGGGACGGCGGAGCGTACTCAGCCGTCCCCGCCGCCCCGGTGCTCCTCCTCGGCGGTGCCGCCGGGCCCCACGATGAACGTGCGCTCCGGCGCGGCGGGCGACCGCCGCCGCATGGCGACACGCTCGCGCCGATCGGGACGGCCCTGCTCCGGGGCGCCATCCGGGGAGCCGTCCGCGACGCCCGCGAAGTGCAGCCTGCTGAACGCCAGCGCCTCGGCCAGCTCCAGCTTGCGCGCCTCCCGGTCGACCGCCTTACGGGTGTTCACCTCCAGGACGATCTGCCCCTCGTACCCCGTGGTCGCCAGGTGCTCCAGCAGCTCCGCGCACGGTTGCGCGCCGCGCCCCGGGATGAGGTGCTCGTCCAGGTTCTGCCCGCCGAACCCGTCGGCCAGGTGCACGTGGGACAGCCGCCCGCCCAGCCGCTTGGCCATGTCCATGGCGTCCGACCGGGACATCGCGGTGTGCGACAGGTCCAGGGTGACGTCCGGGTAGTCCCGGTCGAGCGGGTTCCAGCTCGGCGCGTAGGGGACCACTTCCCGGTCGCCCATGTGCACGGGGTACATGTTCTCCACGGCGAAGACCACGTCGGTCTCCTCCTGCATGCGGGCGATGCCCTCCTCGAAGGCCTTGGCGTACTCGCGCTGCCACCGGAACGCCGGGTGCACCACGATCGCGGTGGCGCCCAGCGCCTCGGCCATCGCCTTGGAGCGGACCAGTTTCTCCCACGGGTCGCGCCCCCACACCCGCTGGGTGAAGATCAGGCAGGGGGAGTGCACCGCGGTGACGGGCACGCCGTGGTAGTCGGAGAGCCGGCGCAGCATGTCGGTGTCCTGGCTGACCGGGTCGGAGGAGACCAGCACCTCGATGCCGTCGTAGCCGAGCTCGGCGGCGATCTCGAAGGCGGCGGGCGTCTTCTCCGGGAAGACCGAGGCGGTCGACAGGACCACCGGCGCGTCGGGGACCTCGATAGCGCTCACCCGATCAACCCTATGCGGTGGGGGGCCGGATTGGCCCGGGGGCCGTCGGCGCGGCTAGCCTGCCCGGGGTGAGAGCCGCACTTCAGGGGGCGATCCCCAGCCCCAACATCTGGCACAGCCCCGGCGTCTACGAGCTGGAGAACGCCGCCGTGGACCCGGACGGGCGCATCGCCGCCGCCATGGAGCGCATCCGCCCCATGACCGGGGCGCGGGTGCTCGACATCGGCTGCGGCACCGGCTACCACCTGCCCGCCTTCGCCTCGGTCGCCGCGCACGTGACCGGGGTGGAGCCGCACGGGGAGCTGGCGGCGGCCGCCCGCGCCCGGACCGCCGGGCTGGGCAACGCCGAGGTGCGCACAGGGGTGGCGCAGCGCCTCCCGGTGCCCGACGCCTCGGTGGAGGTGGCGCACGCCCGGTGGGCCTACTTCTTCGGTCGCGGCTGCGAGCCGGGGCTGCGCGAGCTGTCCCGGGTGATGCGCCGCGGCGGCGCGGCGTTCATCGTCGACAACGACGCCTCCCGCAGCACCTTCGGCGGCTGGTTCCGCCGGTTCCTGCCCCGCTACGACCCGGACGACGTGGAGCGGTTCTGGGCCGCCCAGGGGTTCTCCCGGGAGCCGCTGGACATCCGGTGGCGCTTCGGGCGCCGCGCCGACTTCGAGGCCGTGGTGCGCATCGAGTTCCCGCAGCGCCTGGCCGACGAGATCATCGCGGCCCACCCCGGCCTCGAAGTGGACTACGCGGTCAACCTGTGGTGGCGCGAGTACTGACCGGGCCGCCGCCCGGGCCGCGCCCGGCGCCTCACCGCTCATCGAAGCCCACTCCCGACCCGTCCGAGGAGACCTCGACCAGGGCCCGGTCCCCGGCCGCCGACACGCACTCGATGCCGCTGGAGGCCGAGGTCACCATCGAGTACTCGTCCATCTCGCACCGCACCTCCTCCTGGCCGGTGTGGTACCGGTACCGCTCCTCGACGGCCGCCCGCGACACCGGCAGCCGCCCGGTCTCGTACTCGAAGGTCTCGGCGCCGGTGACGGTGACGTCGAAGACGGCCGCGTACCCCATGTAGGTCGCCTCGCAGGACCCGGTCGCGCCGTCCTCGGGGGCCAGCTCCCCGCAGACGACCGCCGACTCCGGGTCGTACTCCATCCCGAAGGCGTTGACGAACCGCTTGATCTCGTACTCCACCGACGCCGTGAAGTCGCCGGGCGGCGGTGTGGGCCCCAGGCTGCGCTCGTCGAAGACGGGCTCATCGGCCGGCACCGGGCCGGTGCGGAAGCCGCCCCCGGGCGGGGACCCCCCGGGGGAGGCGCCGTCGGAGTACCCGTCCCCGGGCGGGGAGGCGGAGGGGCCCGCCCCGTCCGGCGCGCCCGGGGAGCCGGACGGCGACGGGCTCGGCGCGGTGGGCGCCGCGCCGTCCCGGTCGGGCGGCAGCTCACCGTCCCGGAGGTAGGCGACCGCGCCGCACGCGGACGAGGCGGCCAGGGCGCCCGCACAGGCCAGCGCCAGCGCCGCCCTTCGGACCAGGGTGCTGATCGGGGGTTCCACGGCCGTCCTCTCCCAGGTGCCTCGTGCGCGCCCGCGGGCCATGGCGCGCGCCGGGCGCCCTGCCCGCGCCCGGCCCTTCGCCCGGTGTGACTCACCGGTGCGCCGCCTGGTTCCGGATCCGTCCGCCCCCGCTCCGGCCCGCCGTCCACAGGCCGTGCGTCCGGGCGTGTCCTGTCCCCCCGAGGGGCTAGCGTGCAACCATGGCGAAGAGCGCGAAGAGTTCCTTCCGGTGCGCCGAGTGCGGCTGGACCACGCTGAAGTGGGTGGGCCGGTGCGGGGAGTGCCAGGCCTGGGGCACGGTCGAGGAGGCGGGCGCGCCCGCGCCGACCGCCGTGGCCCCCACCCGGGTGGCCACCTCCGCCCGCCCCATCACCGAGATCGACGTGGAGACCGCGCACGCCGCCCCCACCGGGCTGGACGAGCTGGACCGGGTGCTCGGCGGCGGGGTGGTCCCCGGCGGCGTGATGCTGCTGGCGGGCGAGCCCGGTGTGGGCAAGTCGACGCTGCTGCTGGAGGTCGCCGCGCTGTCGGCGGACGCGGGTCCGGTGCTCTACGTCACCGGCGAGGAGTCCACCGGCCAGGTGCGGCTGCGCGCCGAGCGGTTGGGCGCGCTCTCCCCCAAGCTCTTCCTCGCCGCCGAGACCACGGTCGGCGCGGTCGCCTCGCACGTGGACGCGGTCGCCCCTGCGCTGCTCATCGTCGACTCGGTGCAGACCATGAGCGCCCCGGAGGTGTCCGGGGTGCCCGGCGGCGTCACCCAGGTGCGGGAGGTCGCCGGGGCGCTCATCCGCATCGCCAAGGAGCGCGGCATCGCCACCGTGCTGGTCGGGCACGTCACCAAGGACGGCTCGATCGCCGGCCCCCGCATGCTGGAGCACCTGGTGGACGTGGTGCTGCAGTTCGAGGGCGACCGCCACTCCCGGCTGCGCATGCTGCGCGCGGTGAAGAACCGGTACGGGCCCACCGACGAGATCGGCTGCTTCGACCTGGGCGAGGCCGGGATCATCGGCCTGCCCGACCCGAGCGGGCTGTTCCTGACCCGCCGCAACGAGCCGGTGCCGGGCACCTGCGTCACGGTCACCCTGGAGGGGCGCCGCCCGCTGATCGCGGAGGTCCAGGCCCTGGTCGCGCCGACCAACCTGCCGCAGCCGCGCCGGGCCACCTCCGGGCTGGACCAGGCGCGGGTGAACATGGCGCTGGCGGTGCTGGAGCGGCGGGCCGGGGTGCGGCTGGCCAACGCGGACGTGTACCTGTCCACCGTGGGCGGGGTGCGGCTGGGCGAGCCCTCGGTCGACCTGGCGCTGGCGCTGGCGGTGGCCGGGTCGGCCCGGGACGAGGCGCTGCCGCGCGGGCTGGCCGCCTTGGGCGAGGTGGGCCTGGCGGGCGAGGTGCGCGCGGTGGACGGCGTGGAGCGCCGCCTGATCGAGGCGCAGCGGCTGGGTTTCACCCGGGCGATCGTGCCCCGGCACAGCGAGGTCCCGGTGGAGGGCATCGAGGTGGTGGGCGTCGACGACGTCTCCGAGGCCCTGGCCTCGGCCCTGCCCGCCCGGCGCCGCCGTTCACACTGACGCCCCGGCGCTTCCCCGAGCGGGGTCCGGGGCGGGCCGCGCCCGCCCCGGAGGGGTCAGTTCAGCCGGAAGACCTGCCGCTCCCGGTCCTTGCCGGAGGCGTAGTCGCCCTCGAGGGTGGCCACGTAGGTCCCGGGCCGCTTGGCGGTGGCCCGCGTGTCCCGGCAGTCCTTCCAGGACCGCTTGCGGTCCCAGGTGAAGGAGGTCTTCTCCGGGACGCCGCGCTCCAGCTCGACCTCGTTCCCGTCCTCGCGCGCCGCGCAGTCGGCGGTGGAGAACACCCGGTCGTCGCCGGAGGTGACGCGCACCTCCATGTTCTCCGGGCCCAGGTCCACCGTGCAGGTCTGGTCGGCGGTGTTGACGGCGGTGACCTCGATCTTCGGCTCGGCGTCCCAGGCGTAGTCGCTCTTGTCGGTCTCCACCGTCACCACGACGTCGGAGGGGCGGCACGGGTCGCCCGCCTTCTCCGGCGCGGGGAACTCCTCCTCGGAGTCCTCGCCGCCCTCGTCGCCGCCCTCGTCCTTGGAGCCCGACCCGCCGGAGGACCCGGAGTCCTCTCCGCCGGAGCCGCCGGAGGAGTCGCCCTCGTCGTCGCCGTCCCCGCCCTCGTCGTCCTCGCTCGGCGATGTGCTGGGGGTGGGCGACGGTGGGACACTGGACTCCGGCTCCGCCGACGGCGAGGAGGAGGCCTCCGGGGACGCCCCGGCGGCGTTCTCGGTGTCCGAGGCGGACGGGCGGCAGGCGTAGGCGATCAGCGTCACCACCGCCAGCAGGCCCACCAGTACGAAGACACGCCGCTTCCAATACGTCCCGGGGCTGACCGGTCCCGGGTGTCCAGCACTTGACGCCATGCGCGTAGTATTCCGGTTCCCCCGGCGTGTCACCTACTCAACCCGCCGTATTCCGACCACGAATGGGCATGATCGACAACCCTTATTCCACCGCGGTCCTCGCCTGGTACGAGCGGAACGCGCGCGACCTGCCCTGGCGCGCCGACCGGGCCTCGCCCTGGTCGGTGCTGGTGAGCGAGGTCATGCTGCAGCAGACGCCGGTCGTGCGGGTGCTGCCCGCCTGGGAGGCGTGGATGCGCCGCTGGCCGTCCCCGGCCGACCTGGCCGCCGAGCCCTCCGGGGAGGCGGTGCGGATGTGGAACCGCCTGGGCTACCCGCGCCGCGCCCTCAACCTGCACGCGTGCGCTCGGGAGATCACCGGGCGCCACGGGGGCGAGGTGCCCTCGGACCACGCCGAGCTGCTCGCGCTGCCCGGCATCGGGGCCTACACGGCGGCGGCGGTGGCGAGTTTCGCCTACGGGCAGCGGCACGCGGTTCTGGACACCAATGTGCGCCGGGTTCTGGCCAGAGCGGTCACCGGTGTGCAGTACCCGCCGAAGGCCGCCACCCGGGGCGAGACCGCGCTCGCCGAGGAACTGCTGCCCGAAAACGCCCCCACCGCGGTCCGATGGAGTGTGGCCGTGATGGAGCTGGGGGCGCTGGTGTGCACCGCCCGCTCCCCCGCGTGCGCCGACTGCCCCGTCGCCGACCGGTGCGCTTGGCGCGCCGCCGGGTACCCCGCCTACGACGGCCCGCCCCGCCGCGGACAGCGCTACGCCGGGACCGACCGGCAGGTGCGCGGCCGCCTGCTGGCGGTCCTGCGCGCCTCCCCGGACCCGGTGGACAAGCCCGCCCTCGACGCGGTCTGGGACGAGCCGGTCCAGCGTGAGCGCGCCCTGGACGCGCTGATCGCCGACGGCCTGGTCGACCCCTTGGACGACGGCCGGTACGCCCTGCCCGGCTGAGCGGCCCCCGGGGCGCCCGCCCGGCTACGTGTGCGGACGGGGGCTCGGCGGAGGCCCTGGATGGGGAAGTCGGCCGTCGCCGTCCAGGGCCTCCGTCGATCCGCCGCCCGCGCCGCGCCCGGGGCCGCCGTGCGCGTCCAGCCACGCCGCCAGCTCCGCCGGCTGCATCGGCCGGGGCGCCGCGCGGCCCGGCTCGCGCGGGGCCGCCCAGACCCACCGCGGGCGCCCCGCGGTGGCCGACTCCGCGCCGATGGCCCAGTCCCGGCCGTACCGTGCGCGCAGCGCGTCCAGCAGGGCGTGCACCTGCAGCGCCGCCGCCAGCTCGTCCCGGTCGGCCGCCTCCACCTCCTCGGTGCGCCCCGGCACCTCGGGGTGCGGCCGGGTCGCGGTGTGCACCTCCGCCCCGCTGTAGAACCCGCGCCGCGTGCCGAACCGCCACCCGGACCACCCCGCGTCCACCGCGCCCCCTCCCCGAACCCGCCGACCGGACGGTGCCCGGCCGCGCGGCGGGGCCGCCGCGGTCCGGTCCATCCGGGGCACGACGCTAGGGCGCGGCCATTCCCGGCGTCCCCGAGGTTTCTTGAAATTTCTCCTGCCGGGTCCGCGAGCAGGTCAGGGACGGTCCGGGCGGAGCAGGTCCCCCCGGATGCGGGCGAGCAGCCGGTGCGCGGCGGCCTCGCGCACGGCCGCCGCGGACAGCGCCTCGAACACCGCCCGGTAGGGCACCACCGCTTCCGGGTCGTCCAGCCGCAGCTCGGCGCCGATCGTCTCGACGACCACCATCCGGTCGTCGAAGATCCAGAACCCGTGCGAGGGCACGACCCGCAGCCGCGCCCGGGCGGGCACCACCGCGATGTCCACCGACCGCATGCCCACCATCCCGGCGATCCGGTCGAGCTGCCCGGCCATCACCTCCTCCGGGCAGATCAGCATCCGCAGCGCGGGCTCCCACATCAGCACCTCCACGCGGCGGTGCGGCTCGGAGAGCACCTCCTGGCGGCGGATCCGGGCGCGCACGCCCTCCTCCACGTCGCCGCCGGGGGCGCGGTGCAGCTCGACCGTGCGCCGCAGCATGTGCCGGGCGTACTCGGGGGTCTGCAGCAGGCCCGGCACGCACGCCGACTCGAACACCCGGATGCGCGCGGAGGCGGTCTCGTCCTGGCCGAACGCCCGCTGCCGGGCGCGCGTGCCCGCGGCGAGCTGGCGCCGCCAGCTCGCGTAGTGCGTCTCCATCGCCCGCCGCTGGGCGATCAGCTCCCCGGCCGCGCCGGGGGCGGCGCACGCCGCGGCCCAGGCGCGCAGGTCGTCGCCGGAGGCGGTCTGCCGCCCGTTCTCCAGCTTGCTCACCTTGGACGGCGGCCAGCCCAGCCGGTCCGCCAGGGAGCGGCCGGACATCCCGGCGTCCGAGCGCAGCTCGCGCAGGCGCGCCCCGAGGGCGTGCCGCGCCGTCTGGTAGTCGTTCATCGGATCAGCGTGGACAGGTACCGCGTGTAGGGGAGCGCGTGGTGCCACGCGGCGTCGCGCGCCCGGGCGGCCTGGACGACCTCCTCGGGCCCGCGGAGGAGCTCGGCCCCGGCGAACCGGTCGCCGTCGAAGCGCAGCCGGGCCACGGCCGCGCTGTCGAACAGCCAGAAGTCCTCGGCCGGCAGCTCGCGCACGACCGGGTGGCCGCGGGGCAGGTACCGGATGTCCTCCCCCGCGGCCAGGTTGTAGGGGGTCCCCCACAGCTCCCACCTCAGGTAGTCCGAAGGGGGATCGTCGACCAGCCTGACCCGCTCCATGCGCTTGCCCTTCGCCGTCTCGGCCCGCACCAGCTCCAGCCACGGCCTGAACCACCCGATCCCCGGATCGCGCCCGGAGAGCCACTCCCGGTAGGGCCGGTCCTCCTCGGCCACGCCGTAGGCGCGGCGCGTCTCCAGGCGCCAGGCCGTGAAGCGGAAGTCCCGGAAGAGCCTGTCGAGGCCCGGGCCCGGAGGGATCAGGTCCGCCACGTCACTCCTTCGGGGTGTATCGGGTCAGGAGCTCACGGGGTACGACGACGAATTCTTCCCCTTCCAGGACATTCCTCACCTGGGCCAGGGCCTCGGGGTCGGTGAGCCGGCGGCCCTGCACGACGAAATCGCCGCCGTCGGTCTCGTAGAGGCTGGGGCAGCCGCTTCCCTGCGACGTGGTGCCGATGAACCTGAGCTTCATGTGCCCTCCCTGGCCCTGGTGCGTCATGATCATCGTCGGCCAGCACCACGGGGCACGCCACCCCTTCGCCGAATCGGACACCGCACCGGCTTCAGGGCACACGGCCGGATTTCACCCGGCCGGGGGCCGCACAGCGACGTGGGCCCCGCCTCGTGTCGAGGCGGGGCCCACGCGGTCCGGTCGGGCGGGTGCGGCGGTGCGTGCCCGGCCGCTCTGCGGTCCGGCTACTCGGCCGAGCCCGCGGCGGTCTCCTCCACCCGGGGGGCGTCGGGGACCGAGTCCGGCTTGGGCACGCCGGAGAAGGTGAACCGGGCGTCGGCGCCCTCGCCCTCGGCGTCGATCACCACGATCTGGCCGGGGCGCAGCTCGTTGTAGAGGATCTTCTCCGAGAGCTGGTCCTCGATCTCGCGCTGGATGGTCCGGCGCAGCGGCCGGGCGCCCAGCACCGGGTCGTAGCCGCGGGAGGCGAGCACCTTCTTGGCGTTCGACCGCAGCTCCAGGCCCATGTCCCGGTCCTTCAGGCGGCTGTCGAGGTTGGCGACCATCAGGTCGACGATGTCGATGATCTCCTGCTCGGACAGCTGGTGGAAGACGATGACGTCATCGACGCGGTTGAGGAACTCGGGCCGGAAGTTCTGCTTGAGCTCTTCCTGGACCTTGGCCTTCATCCGGTCGTAGTTGGTCTTCTCGTCGTCCTCCTTGGCGAAGCCCATCGCCGCGCCCTTGGAGATGTCCCGGGTGCCCAGGTTGGTGGTCATGATGATGACCGTGTTCTTGAAGTCGACGTTGCGGCCCTGGGCGTCGGTGAGCCGCCCCTCTTCGAGGACCTGCAGCAGCGAGTTGAAGATGTCGCCGTGCGCCTTCTCGATCTCGTCGAACAGGACCACGGAGAACGGCTTGCGGCGCACCTTCTCGGTGAGCTGGCCGCCCTCCTCGTAGCCGACGTACCCGGGCGGCGAGCCGAACAGCCGGGAGACGGTGTGCTTCTCCATGAACTCGCTCATGTCGAGCTGGATCAGCGCGTCCTCGTCGCCGAACAGGAACTCCGCCAGCGTCTTGGACAGCTCGGTCTTGCCGACGCCCGAGGGGCCGGCGAAGATGAACGAGCCGCCGGGGCGCTTGGGGTCCTTCAGGCCCGCACGCGTGCGCCGGATCGCCTGGGAGAGCGCCTTGATGGCGTCCTCCTGACCGATGACGCGCTTGTGCAGCTCGTCCTCCATGCGCAGCAGCCGGGAGCTCTCCTCCTCGGTGAGCTTGAAGACCGGGATGCCGGTGGAGGCGGCCAGGACCTCGGCGATGAGCTCCTCGCCCACCTCGGCGACGACGTCCATGTCGCCGGCCTTCCACTCCTTCTCCCGCTGGGCCTTGGAGTTGAGCAGCTTCTTCTCGTCGTCGCGCAGCGAGGCGGCCTTCTCGAAGTCCTGCGCGTCGATGGCCGACTCCTTGTCCTTGCGGACGTCGGCGATCTTGTCGTCGAACTCGCGCAGGTCCGGCGGGGCGGTCATGCGGCGGATGCGCATCCGCGACCCGGCCTCGTCGATCAGGTCGATCGCCTTGTCCGGCAGGAACCGGTCGCTGATGTAGCGGTCGGCCAGCTGGGCCGAGGCCACCAGCGCGCTGTCGGTGATGGAGACCCGGTGGTGCGCCTCGTAGCGGTCGCGCAGCCCCTTCAGGATCTCGATGGTGTGCGCGATGGTGGGCTCGTCGACCTGGATGGGCTGGAAGCGCCGCTCCAGGGCGGCGTCCTTCTCCAGGTGCTTGCGGTACTCGTCCAGCGTGGTCGCGCCGATGGTCTGCAGCTCGCCGCGGGCCAGCATCGGCTTGAGGATGGAGGCGGCGTCTATCGCGCCCTCCGCCGCGCCCGCGCCGACGAGCGTGTGCAGCTCGTCGATGAACAGGATGATGTCGCCGCGGGTCTTGATCTCCTTGAGCACCTTCTTCAGGCGCTCCTCGAAGTCGCCGCGGTACCGGCTGCCGGCCACCAGCGCGCCCAGGTCGAGCGTGTAGAGCTGCTTGTCCTTGAGCGTCTCGGGGATCTCGCCCTTGACGATCTTCTGGGCCAGCCCCTCGACCACCGCGGTCTTGCCGACGCCGGGCTCGCCGATGAGCACCGGGTTGTTCTTGGTCCTGCGGGACAGGACCTGCATGACCCGCTCGATCTCGTTGTCCCGGCCGATCACCGGGTCGAGCTTGCTCTCCCGCGCGGCCTGGGTCAGGTTCCGGCCGAACTGGTCCAGCACCAGGGAGGTGGAGGGGGCCGACTCCGAGGAGGCCCCGGTGGCCTGCGGCTCCTTGCCCTGGTAGCCGTGGAGCAGCTGGATCACCTGCTGGCGCACCCGGTTCAGGTCGGCGCCGAGCTTGACCAGGACCTGCGCCGCCACGCCCTCGCCCTCGCGGATCAGCCCGAGCAGGATGTGCTCGGTGCCGATGTAGTTGTGGCCCAGCTGGAGCGCCTCGCGCAGGGACAGCTCCAGGACCTTCTTGGCGCGCGGGGTGAACGGGATGTGGCCGGAGGGGGCCTGCTGGCCCTGGCCGATGATCTCCTCGACCTGCTGCCGGACCGCTTCGAGGCTGATCCCCAGGCTCTCCAGAGCCTTCGCAGCCACGCCCTCACCCTCGTGGATGAGGCCGAGCAGGATGTGCTCCGTACCGATGTAGTTGTGGTTGAGCATCCTGGCCTCTTCCTGGGCCAGGACCACCACGCGCCGTGCGCGGTCGGTAAACCTCTCGAACATGTCTCGTCGCTCCTCACAGAGCGGTCAGGCAGGGGCGGAAGCTCCGACCCTCACGCTTTTCCGCTTTTCGGCCCTTCGGGGGGTGAAAGCCCTCGGAGGGCGCTGCCGCACCCGTCCCCGGCCGCCGGACGCCCGCCGACCGGAGACGCACCCGCATCGTCCGGTTGCCTCCGACCATCGTTGCCAGAGACTTTCCCCGACGATAGGGCGTTCACCCTCATCCAACTACCAATCGGGCCTTCGGTGTTCCGACTACGCCGCAAGCGAACGGTCCGCGTGCCCTCCGCTTTCGCGGGGCACGCGGACCGCCTGTGCATTCCTCGGGGATTTGCTCTGAGCGAACAGGGCCGCCCCGGGCGGCGCCGGACCCGGCCGCCGGGTGCGCGGGACACCGGGCACCCGGAACGCCGGCCGGGCCTGGCCCGGTCGGCGCACGGCCGCACGCCGGCGCTCCCCGGGCCGGGTCGGACCCGACCGGGGAGGGTCCGCGTCCGGGGACTAGCGGCCCTGCGCCGCCTCGTACTCGGCGACGATCGCGGCCGGGATGCGGCCCCGCTCGTTCACCTGCTTGCCCTGGGCCTTGGCCCACGCCCGGATCTCGGCGCTGCGCTCACGGCTGGGGGCGCTGCGCTGCTGCCGCCGGCCGCCGCGCCCGGCCTTGGCCGGGGCCTTGCGCGCCGCCGACACGTAGGGGGCCAGGAGCTCGCGGAGCGTGGTGGCGTTGTCGGTACTCAGGTCGATTTCATAACTCGTTCCGTCGACCCCGAACGCGACCGTCTCGTCGGCCTCTCCGCCGTCCAGATCGTCGACGAGAAGCACCTGAACCTTTTGTGCCATGGATGTAGACCTTTCAGCAGTGCGGTGCGTCGGCACCTGAATATAAAGCTATCCGCCCCCGGGACGGAAGACAATTCTCCACGCGGCGGAAATCGCCGCCCCGGCCGCCGGGGGCGGACAAGATCGCCGCCGGGGCCGATTCGGGCGGGCGGCACGCCTCCCGCGGGCCGCCATATCCCGGCCCACGCGGTGCCCCATATCGCTCCCCCCGGCCCCGGCGCTAGTGCTCCGATCCCTGCTCCGAGGGGGAATCGTCCTCCCCCGGGCGCACAGGCGCGCCGTCGTTCCCACCGGTTCCGGCCGTGCCCCCCGCGTCCTGCGGGGACGGCGCCGGCGCCTCGGCCCGGGCCTCGCCGACCGGTCTGCCGTCCGACGTCCGGGGCGCCATCTCCTTGCGGAGCAGCTTGACGACGAACGCACAGAAGACCGTCGCGACAACAGCAGGGGGGATCAGCGCCGACAAAACGTCGCCCATCGGACGCACACCCTTCCTTGTTGTTACTTTATGCAGCAATTACCCCACGGAGAGGGTCGGCGGCCCTCGGCCTCGGCCGTGCGCGGCGCGCACGCCCCCCGGGATTGACGGGTGGGGACCCCGACATCATAGACACCCCGGCCGACCGCCGCGCGCCGCACACGGCCCCGAGCGGACCCATTACGGCACCGGGACGGCGGCGGGCGGATAACGCGCCGCGGGGGCGATGCGTTCCCGATCTCCCTTAACCACGGGCATCGCGGCCGATTCGAGGCCGAATTGACGACTCTTCGTAGCCTTTGGCCCCGAAGCCGTCACCGCCGGTATATCAGAGCCCTCCTCCCCCTCGGCCCGGACCGGGAACCGGGGGCGCGGGTTCTCCATGGCACCGGCAAGATTACCCGTCCCTTTACGCCCCCCGAACGCGGGTTCGCATATGGTGCTCCGGCGGCCCGGGGTTGTGGGATGGTGGCACCCGGCGGCCGCGCCCGCCCCTCGCCGGCCGCTTCGGGATCGCCCGCGCCCAGCCACTGCGGGCATTGGTGGGAAGGACCTGTCGTGGAGTTCCACGCCGATCTGCATATTCACTCCAAGTACTCGCGGGCGTGCAGCAGGGATTGCGACCTGGAACACCTCGCCTGGTGGGCGGCGCGCAAGGGCGTCGACGTGGTCGGAACCGGTGATTTCACTCACCCGACCTGGCGCGAGGAGTTGCGCTCCGGCCTGGTCCCGGCCGAGCCGGGGCTGTTCCGCCTGGCACCCGAAATCGAGCGCCGGGTGCTGCGCACCCTGCCCCCGGCGTGCCGCAAAGCGCCGCGCTTCATGCTCTCGGTGGAGATCTCCACGATCTATAAAAGGGGCGAACGCACCCGAAAGGTGCACCATTTGCTCTACGCCCCGTCCATGGCGGCGGCCGAGGCGATCACCGCGGATTTGGACCGCATCGGCAATCTCGCCTCGGACGGCCGTCCCATCCTCGGCCTGGACTCGCGCGACCTGCTGGAGATCACCCTGTCCAGCGACCCGGGCTCCTACCTGGTCCCGGCGCACGTGTGGACGCCCTGGTTCGCGGTGCTCGGCTCCAAGTCCGGGTTCGACCGGGTCGAGGACTGCTACGCCGACCTGGCCGACCACGTGTTCGCGATCGAGACGGGGCTGTCCAGCGACCCGGCGATGAACTGGACCGTGCCCTCGCTGGACCGCTACACCCTGGTCAGCCACTCCGACGCGCACTCCCCGCCGATGCTCGCGCGCGAGGCCACCCGCTTCGACACCGACCTGGACTACTACGCGGTGCGGCGCGCGCTGGAGACCGGGGACGGCTACCGGGGGACGGTGGAGTTCTTCCCCGAGCACGGCAAGTACCACCTGGACGGGCACCGCAAGTGCGGGGTGCGGCTGGACCCGGAGGACACGCGCGGCCACGGGGGCCGGTGCCCCGAGTGCGGGCGCCCGCTGACCGTCGGCACCGCCCACCGGGTGAGCGACCTGGCCGAGCGGCCCACCGGGTACCGCCCGGAGGGCGCGGCGGCCTTCACCAACCTGGTGCCGCTGCCGGAGATGGTGAGCGAGATCGTCGGGGTGGGTCCCAAGAGCAAGCGGGTCCGCGGCGAGGTGGACCGGCTGGCCGCCGCGCTCGGGCCCGAGCTGGAGATCCTCACCCGCAGCCCGCTCGACGAGGTACGGCGGCACGGCGGCGAACTGCTGGCCGAGGCGGTGGCCCGGCTCCGCCGCGACGAGGTGGTGCGCGACGCCGGATACGACGGCGAATACGGTGTGATCCGCATGTTCCGCCCCGAGGAGCTGGCCTCCCCGGGCGAGGCCGCCCTGTTCGACCTTCCCGCCGCCCCCGCGGCCCCCGAGGGCGGCCCCCGGCGCAGCGGCGGGGGCGGCGCCAAGGGCGGCGCGAAGGGCGCCCCGGAGCCCTCGGAGGGCCGGAAGGACACCGGGGCCGAGGCGTCCGCCGAGGAGCCGGCGGCACCGGAAGGCGGCGAAGGGCCTCCCCCCGGGGCCCCGCAGGCCTCCGCCCCCGCGCTCTTCCCCGACGGCCCCGCCTCCGGGGGCCCCTCCTCCCGGGGCCTTCTCGACGGGCTCGACCCCGAGCAGCGCGCCGCGGCCGAGCACCCCGACGGCCCCCTGCTGATCGTCGCGGGTCCGGGCACCGGCAAGACGCGCACCCTGACCCGCCGCATCGCGCACAAGGTCGCCGAGCGCGGCCTCGCCCCCGAGCGCTGCCTGGCCATCACCTTCACCCGCCGCGCCGCCGCCGAGCTGCGCGAGCGCCTGGAGGACCTGCTCGGCGCGCACGCCGAGCAGGTCACCGTCACCACCTTCCACGGGCTCGGCCTGGCGGTGCTGCGCGAACAGCACGAGCGCGCCGGACTCACCGAGCGCTTCGGCGTGGCCGACGCCGACCGGGCGCTGGAGGTCGCCGCGGGTGTTGCCGGTTCGGAGAAGGCCGGGCGGGAGCTGCTGGCCCGCCGGGACGCCCCCGCCCGGGCCGGGGAGGCCGACGAGGAGGTGGAGGCCTACCGCAAGCGCCTGCGGGAGCGGGACCTGGTGGACTTCGCCGACCTGGTCGCGCTGCCGGTACGGCTGCTGTCGGAGGACCCCCTCCTGGCCGAGGCCTACCGCCGCCGCTGGACGTCGGTGAGCGTCGACGAGTACCAGGACGTGGACGGCGCCCAGTACGCGCTGCTGCGGCTGCTCAGCGGCCCGCAGGGGGACATCACCGCGATCGGCGACCCCGACCAGGCCATCTACCGGTTCCGCGGCGCGGACGTGGCCCACTTCCTCCGCTTCGAGCAGGACCACCCGGGCGCCCCGGCGGTGCGGCTGTCCCGCAACTACCGGTCCAACGCCACCATCGTGGACGCCGCGGTGGCGGCCATCGCCCCTGGGTCGCTGGTGCCGGGGCGGGAGCTGCGCGCCGTGGGCGACTTCTCCGACCCGCCGCGCATCGGGCTGCACACGGCCGCCGACGAGCGCGCCGAGGCGTCGTTCATCGCGCGGGCGATCGACCGGCTGCTGGGCGGCACGTCGCTGCACTCGCTGGACAGCGGGCGCTCCGACGGGGAGGGCGAGGAGCTGTCCTTCGCCGACCTGTGCGTGCTTTACCGCACATCGGCGCAGGCCGAGGCGGTGATGGCCGCCTTCGACGCCGCCGGGGTGCCGTTCCAGAAGCGCACGCACGACCGGTTGTCCGCGCGGCCCGGGGTGCGGGCCCTGGCCGCCGAACTGCCGCTGACGCCCGGCGACGCGGTGGCCGACCGGGTCCGCGCCGCCGCCGGTGCGCTGGCCGGGCGGCACTCCGCCGACGAGGAGGCGGCCACCGCCGTGCGCACGGCGGGCGAGCTGCTGCTCCCCCTTGCCCGGCGCTGCGGAGGGGACCTGGAGCGGTTCCTGGCCGAGCTGGCGCTGGGCGCCGAGGTGGACGCCCTGGACCCGCGGGCCGACCGGGTCTCGCTGCTCACCCTGCACGCCGCGAAGGGGCTGGAGTTCCCGGTGGTGTTCCTGGCGGGGTGCGAGGACGGGGTGCTGCCGTTCCGCTTCCCCGGCTCCGGGCGCGACCCGGAGGCCGAGGCGGAGGAGCGGCGGCTGTTCTTCGTGGGCCTGACGCGGGCTCAGCGGCGCCTGTACCTGTCCCGGGCCCGCCGCCGCACCCGGCGCGGGTCGGCCGCCGACAGCGCGCCCTCGCCGTTCCTGGCGGCGGTTCCGGAGGAACTGACGATGCCGGTCGACGAGGAGTCGGCCGCCCGGCGCCGCCCGAAGGACCGCCAGCTGCGGCTGATGTGACCCCCGCCTCCGAGATCGTCGGGCGTACCGGGTGCGAGCACGCCGGGTCGGCCGTCCAGTGGGGGGAACGGTCGTCTCCGGGGGGGGATCAGTGGCGGGGCGTGCCCGGGGCGTCCAGGTGGAGCAGCATCCGGGTGTTGCCCAGGGTGTTCGGCTTGACCCGCTCCAGGTCCAGGAACTCGGCGACGCCCTCGTCGTAGGAGCGCAGCAGCTCGTCGTAGACGCGCGGGGAGACCGGCGTGCCCTGGATCGGGTCGAAGCCGTGGCGGGCGAAGAAGGCGGTCTCGAAGGTGAGGCAGAACACCCGGCGCACGCCCAGCTCGCGGGCGCGGACCAGGAGCTCGCCGACGATGCGGTGGCCGATGCCGCGCCCCCGCGCCCGCGGGTCCACGGCCACGGTGCGCACCTCGGCCAGGTCCTCCCAGAGCACGTGCAGGGCCCCGCAGCCCACCACCCGGCGGGGGCCCAGCGGCGCCTCGCCCACCGCGGGGGTCTCGGCCAGCTCGGCGACGCAGAACTCCTGGACGTCCTCGTAGAGGGTGACGGTGCTCTTGGAGAGCACCCGGCGCTCGGGGCTGTAGGTGTCGACGAGCGCGCGGATGCGGGCGACGTCGCGGGTCCGGGCACGGCGGACGGTGACCAGGTCCTCCCGCACCCGCTCCGGGTCCTGGGCGGGGTCCATGGTCGGCAACCCTAACGCCTGCCGCACGGCGGTGCCCGGCGCCCCGCCCGCGCCGGGGGGCGGGGCGGGGGGCCGGGCACGGGGCCGTGGCCGGGTCGGCTCAGATCGGTCGGCTCAGATCAGCTGCTTGCGGGCGGCCCACACGACCGCCTCGATCGGGGTGTTGACACCGAGCTGGTCGCAGATGGCGCGCAGCCGGCGGCGCAGCGTCCGGGCGCTGAGTTCGAGCCGGCGGGCGGCGACGTCGGTGGTGACCCCGGTGGCGATCTCGGCGAGGAGCTGGATCTCGTCCTCGGTGAGGCCCTGCGCCGCGGGCAGGTGCTGCCCGGCGTCGCGCGGCGGCATCGCGGGGGCGGGCACCATCCCCCCGTCGCGCAAGTGGGCCGCGGGGGCCTTCACGGCACGCCGTTCGAGTGTTGCCTGTTCCACTCCGTCCTCCCTCATCCGTGGTGAGCGCGGAACATCAAGCCGCCGCAGCTCAAGCCCGGGCGAGGAAGGTGCACCTGCGCTCTCCTGGCACACGGAGCGCAGGCTCAGCGGCATACGGCCCGTGGTGCACGGTCTGGGACGGACAGACCGCGCCGGGCGCGTACGCCTAGGGAGGGACGGGGACCAACGGCCCGTTCCCGGCCTTCCCCACTCGCCGTCGAACTCTTCTGCTGCGTCGGGCGCGCGGACAACTCCGCTCGCCTGGAAAACGCTAAGCGGCGGGAGAGAGGGCGTCAAGGTCTATCAAATCACCCTAAGCGACACCACGGCGGCGCATCGTGAGCACGCGGGCGCGCAGATCATTTCCCCGCCAACGGTGACCTGCGCAAATAACCTTCGTGACCTGGGGGTCCTCTAGAGAGGGGCGACAGAGCGCCGCTCGGTGCCCACGCGGCGCCGCCGTCGCAGGTCAGCAAGGTGCCACCCCGTCGTTACATCACGATGGGGTAACAGTAGGTGCCCGGGCGGACCGCCCCGCCCGGGGCGGCCCACCCGGGCCGCTGCGTCTATCCCTCCGGCTTGACCAGCGGGAACAGGATGGTGTCGCGGATGTTGCGCCCCGTGAAGGCCATCAGCAGCCGGTCGATGCCGACGCCGACGCCGCCCGTGGGCGGCATTCCGTACTCCAGCGCCCGCAGGAAGTCCTCGTCCAGCTGCATCGCCTCGGGGTCGCCGCCGGCGGCCAGCAGCGACTGCTCGGTGAGGCGGCGCCGCTCCTCCACCGGGTCGACCAGCTCGGAGTAGCCGGTGCCCAGCTCCATCCCGAAGCCGATCAGGTCCCACTTCTCGGTGAGCAGCGGGTCCTCGCGGTGCTGCCGGGTGAGCGGGCTGGTCTCCACCGGGAAGTCGCGCACGAACGTCGGCTGCTCGATGGTGTGCTCGACCAGCTCTTCGAAGAGGTGCTCGACCAGCTTGCCCTGGCCCCAGTCCGGGCTGTGCTCCACGCCCTTGGCGTCGGCCAGCTTGCGGACGTGCTCCAGCGGGGTGCGCGGGGTGACCTCCTCCCCGAGCGCCTCGGAGACCACGCCGTACAGGGTGACGTGCGGCCACTCCCCGGCCAGGTCGAACCCCTGCTCGCCGCGCGGCACCACGGTGGAGCCGAACGCGGCGCGCGCCGCCCCCTGGATGAGCTCCCGGGTGACTTCGGCCATGGTGTCGTAGTCGGCGTAGGCCTGGTAGAACTCCAGCATCGTGAACTCGGGGTTGTGCGTGGAGTCCGCGCCCTCGTTGCGGAAGTTCCGGTTGATCTCGAAGACCTTCTCGATGCCCCCGACGACCAGCCGCTTGAGGTACAGCTCCGGCGCGATGCGCAGGAACAGGTCCATGCTGTAGGCGTTGATGCGGGTGGTGAACGGGCGGGCCGTCGCGCCGCCGTGCACCTGCTGCAGCATCGGCGTCTCGACCTCGATGAAGCCGCGCTCGCCGAGGGTGTCGCGCACCGAGCGGATCGCCGCCGAGCGCTGCCGCACCATCTCGCGCGCCTCGGGGTTGACGATCAGGTCGACGTAGCGCTGCCGCACCCGCGCCTCGGGGTCGGTCAGGCCCTTGTGCTTCTCCGGCAGCGGGCGCAGGCACTTGGAGGTCAGCGCCCAGGAGTCGGCCATCACCGACAGCTCGCCGCGCCGCGAGGTGATGACCTCGCCCTCGATGCCGACGTGGTCGCCCAGGTCGACGTCGCGCTTCCAGGCGTCCAGCGACTCGGCGCCGAGCTTGTCCAGCGACATCATCACCTGGACGTCCCCGGAGTCGTCGCGCAGCGTGGCGAAGCACAGCTTGCCGCCGGTCCGATAGAGCATGACGCGGCCGGTGATCGCGACCCGGTCCCCGGTGGCCGTGTCCGGCTCCAGGCCGCCGTGTTTGCGGCGGACGGCGCCGATCGCGTCGGTGCGGGGGTAGCCGACCGGGTAGGGGTCGACGCCCTCGGAGCGCAGGCGGTCCAGCTTCTCGCGGCGGACACGCATCTGCTCGGGCAGGTCGTCATAGCCATCGTCCAGCACGTCACTCACGCACCCGATCCTAACGGCGCACGCGCACTGCCCCGGCGCCCCGCGGCGGCCCCGCTCCCCGACGGCCCCGGAAGGTCACCCCGTGTTGCGCTCGAAGACCAGGCGCAGGCCGACCAGGGTGAGCCAGGGCTCGTGCGCGTCGACCGTCTCGCACTCGGAGACCACGAGCGGGGCCAGGCCGCCGGTGGCGACCACCGTCACGTCGTCGGCGCCCACCCCCGCCGCCGGGTCGGCCAGCTCGGCGGCCATCCGGTCCACCACCCCGTCGACCTGCCCGGCGAACCCGTAGACGACGCCCGAGCGCAGCGCCTCGGCGGTGTTCTTGGCGATGACCGAGCGGGGCGTGGCGATCTCCACCATGTGCAGCTGGGCGCCGCGCCGGGACAGGGCCTCCACCGAGATGTCGATGCCCGGGGCGATGGCGCCGCCGATGTACTCGCCGCGGGCGCTGACCGCGTCGAAGGTGGTGGCGGTGCCGAAGTCCACCACGACGGCGGGGCCGCCGTAGAGCTTGACCGCCGCCAGCGCGTTGATGATCCGGTCGCCGCCGACCTCCTTGGGGTTGTCCATGCGCACCGGGATGCCGGTGCGCACGCCCGGCTCCACCACCACGGCCGAGACGCCGGGGTGGCGGCGCTGGAACATCTCGCGCATCTCGTGCAGCACGCTGGGCACCGAGCAGCACATCGCGATGCCCTCGATCGCGCCGGCCGCGTCCGAGGCGCCGATCAGCCCGGACATGAGCACCGCCCACTCGTCGGCGGTGCGGTGGGCGTCGGTGGCCACCCGCCAGTGGTCCACCAGCTCCTCGCCGCGGAACAGGCCGAAGACGGTGTGGGAGTTGCCGACGTCGATCGCCAGGAGCATTCGGGGGGTTCCTTCACTCGTTCGCGGGATGCGGGTGCGGGGGCCGGGTCACACCGGGCGCAGGTCCAGGGCGATGTCCAGGGCCGGGGAGGAGTGCGTCAGCGCCCCCACCGCCAGGTAGTCGACCCCGGTGGCGGCCACCTCGGCGGCCGCGTCCAGGGTCAGGCCGCCGCTGGCCTCCAGCCGGGCCCGCCCGGCGACCAGGGCCACCGCGGCGCGCAGCCGCTCGGGCGCGAAGTTGTCCAGCAGGATCTCCTCGGCCCCGGCCTTGAGCGCGGGTTCGACCTGGTCCATCCGGTCCACCTCGACCTCCAGCGGCACCCCGGGGAAGGCCGACCGCACGGCGCGCACCGCCTCCTCGACGCCGCCCGCGGCCACCACGTGGTTGTCCTTGATGAGCGCGGCGTCCGACAGCGCCATCCGGTGGTTCTCGCCGCCGCCGCAGCGCACCGCGTACTTCTCCAGCGCCCGCAGGCCCGGCAGGGTCTTGCGGCTGTCCCGCACCCGGGCACCGGTCCCGGCCACGGCGTCGGTCCAGGCGCGGGTGGCGGTGGCGATCCCGGACAGGTGGGTGAGCAGGTTCAGCGCGGTGCGCTCGGCGGTGAGCAGGTCGCGGGTGCGGCCGGTGACGGTCATCAGCACGTCGCCGCGGGCGGCGCGGCCCCCGTCGGCGGCGCGGCGCTCCACCCGGACCGCGCCCTCGGCGGCGAGCCAGAAGGCCAGCTCGGCCAGCGGCAGCCCGGCCACCGTGCCGTCCGCGCGCGCCACCACGTCGGCGGTGCTCACCTGGCCGGCGGGGACGGTGGCGGCGGTGGTCACGTCGATCCGGGCGCCGTGGGTCAGGTCCTCGGCCAGAGCGGTGAGCACCGTGCGCACGTGCGCCTCGGCGCTCGTGCGCCCCGGCAGCACCAGTTCCGGACGGTGCCCGGGCGCGGCGGGGCCGGCGTCCCCGGCGACGGGCGCGCCGATCGCCTCCAGTTCGGCGCGCAGCCCCGGCGGCAGCGCGGCGTCGGCGGGGCGCGCCTCCAGGCGGGCCCACACCCCGTCGGCGGCCAGGGACAGGCGGACGGGGCGCCCGCGCAGCCGGGGGTCGGGGGCGGGGCGGTCGGAACGGCGGTGGGCGCCGCGGCTCTCCTCGCGCTCCCGGGCGGCCCGCACCACCAGGGCGGCGACGGTCGCCAGGTTGGTGGCCTCCCAGGCCTCCACGCCCGGCGGGGGCGGTGCGGCGGCGCCGGAGGCGAACATGGAGGCGGCGTGCGCGGCGATGCGCTCCAGGCCTTCGGCGTCGCGGAGCACCCCGGCGTGCCGGGACATCAGGGTGCGCAGCTCCTCCAGGCCCGCCGGGTCGGCCAGCGCGGCGGGGGCGCCGATGGGGGGCGCGGCCGGTGCGGCGGGCGCGGGCGGGTCCTCGGCCAGTCCGGCGGCGATGCGCTCGGCGAAGACGGCGCCCTCCAGCAGCGAGTTGGAGGCCAGGCGGTTGGCGCCGTGCACGCCGGTGCGGGCGTTCTCGCCGACCGCGTAGAGCCCGTGCACCGCGGTGCGGCCGTCGGTTCCGGTCTCCACCCCGCCGGAGGCGTAGTGGGCGGCCGGGGCGACCGGGATCGGCTCGGTGACCGGGTCGATGCCGTGCTCCCGGCAGGCGGCCAGGATGGTGGGGAAGCGGCGCTCCCACATGGCGGCGCCGAAGGCGCGCGCGTCCAGCAGGACGTGGTCGGCGCCGGTGGCGGCCATGGCGCGGGCCGCGGTGTCGGCCACGACGTCGCGCGGGGCCAGGTCGCCCAGCTCGTGGACGCCCTCCATGATGCGGCGGCCGTTCACGTCGGTCAGGGAGGCGCCCTCGCCGCGCACGGCCTCCGAAACCAGCGGGCGGCGCCCGCGCGCGCCCGCGCCGGTCCACAGGACGGTGGGGTGGAACTGGACGAACTCCAGGTCGGCCAGGGGCGCCCCGGCGCGGGCGGCCAGCGCCGCGCCGTCGCCGGTGGACACGGCCGGGTTGGTGGTGGAGGCGAAGACCTGGCCCAGCCCCCCGGCGGCGAGTACCACGGCGGGCGCCAGCACCGCGCCGACGCCGTCGCGCTCGCCCTCCCCCATCACGTGCAGGGTGACCCCGCGCACCGCGGGGCCGCCGCCGGGGGCGGTGCCGGGCAGCGCGTCCAGGGCCAGGGCGTGCTCGACCACCTCGATGCGGGGCTCGGCGCGGACCGCGGCGACCAGGGCGCGGACGATCTCGGCGCCGGTGGCGTCGCCCCCGGCGTGCGCGATGCGGTCGGCGCGGTGGCCGCCCTCGCGGGTGAGCTGCAGGCCGCCGTCGGCGTCCCGGTCGAACCCGGTGCCCGCGGCCACCAGCCGCTCCAGCGCGGCCGGGCCCTCCGCGGCGAGGACGTGCACGGCCAGGGGGTCGCACATGCCCGCCCCGGCCTCCAGGGTGTCGGCCATGTGCGCCACCGGGTCGTCGCCGGGGCCCACGGCGGCGGCGATGCCGCCCTGCGCCCAGCGGGTGGAGCCCGAGTCGAGCACGTCCTTGGTGACCAGCACCGCGCGGGCGCCGGGGTCGCGGCGGACGTACCCCAGGGCGGTGCTGAGCCCGGCGACGCCGGAGCCGATGATGACGGCGTCGGCCTCGGCGGTCCACCCCGGGTCCGGGGCGGCGAGTCTGCCGGGGGGCGGTGCGGTGGTCACGGGCGGGCCTCCTCCTGGACGGCGGTGCTCACAGGGTGAGCGGCACGTTGTCGATCAGCCGGGTGCTCCCGACGCGGGCGGCGACCAGCAGCACGGCCTCGCCCCGGTGGTCCGGCGGCACCTCGGCGAAGGTGTGCGCGTCGACCAGCGCCAGGTAGTCCGGCTCCACCGGCACGGGGCCGGCCGCCGCGGCGTCCAGCACCTCGCGGGCGGCGCCCAGGATGCCGACGGGGCCGGTGACCGAGGCGTCCGCCCCGGCCAGCAGCGCGCGGGAGAGCGCCAGGGCGCTGGTGCGCTCGGCCCCGGACAGGTACACGTTCCGGCTGGAGGTGGCCAGGCCGTCGGAGTCGCGCACGGTGGGCACGCCGACCACGGTGACCCCGAACGCCAGGTCGCGCACCATCCTCCGGATGGCCGCGAGCTGCTGGGCGTCCTTCTGGCCGAAGACCGCCACGTCCGGGCGGACCATGTGGAAGAGCTTGGCGACGACGGTGAGCACGCCGCGGAAGTGGCCGGGGCGGAAGGCGCCTTCCAGCACGTCGCCGAGCGGCCCGGGGTCGACGGTGACGATCTGCTCCCCCGGGTACATCGCCTCCACGCCGGGGGCGTAGACGACGTCGACGCCCTCCTCGGCGCAGGCGCGCAGGTCGTCTTCGAACGCCCGGGGGTAGCGCTCGAAGTCCTCGCCGGGTCCGAACTGCAGCGGGTTGACGAAGACGCTGACCACGACCGCGTCGGCGCGCCCGCGGGCGGCGGCGATCAGACCGCGGTGCCCGGTGTGCAGGGCGCCCATGGTGGGCACCAGGGCGGTGCGGCCCAGCCCGGCGCGGATCCGGGCGAGCTCCTCGGGGGTGCGGGCGACCGCCGGGGCGGCGCGGTCGGGTGCGGTCATGTCCGGAGTCCTCACGGTCGGAGCGGGGTGCGGTGGCGGGGGGCGGTCCTCACGCCTGGAGGACGTCCAGCAGGCGTTCGGCGTCGTGCGGCTTGAGCAGGCCCGCCTCCAGGGCGCGGTCGGCGGTGAGCCGGGCGAGGGCGACGTAGGCGGGGACGCTCTCGGGGGCGTGCGCGCGCAGCTCGGCCAGGTGGCCCTGGACGGTGCGGGCGTCGCCGCGCAGCACCGGGCCGCTGAGGCCGTCGATGCCCAGCCTCAGGGCGTTGTCCAGGGCGGCGCCCAGCAGCGGGCCGAGCATCCGGCCCGGGTCGGGCACCCCGGCGGCGCGGAGCTGCTCGCGGCTCTCGGCGACCAGGGTGACCAGGTGGTTCGCTCCTCCGGCGAGCGCGGCGTGGTAGAGGGCGCGGCGGTCCTCCTCGATCCAGACCGGTTCCGCGCCCATCTCCACGACCAGGGCCTCGGCGATGGGGCGCAGCGGCTCGGGGGCGGTGACGCCGAAGCTGCAGCTGGCCAGCCGCTCCAGGTCCTCGGGGCGGCCGGTGAAGGTCATCACCGGGTGCAGCGCCAGGGGCAGGGCGCCCGCGGCGGTGGCGGGGGCCAGCACGCCGTGGCCGTGGCTGCCGCTGGTGTGCGCCAGCAGCCGCCCCTCCAGCGGGGCGCCGGTCTCGGCCAGGCCGCCCGCCAGCGGGCCGAGCGCGTCGTCGGGGACGGTCAGCAGCACCAGCTCGCTGGCGGCGACCACCTCGGCGGGCTCCATCACCTCGGCGCCGGGGAGCCGCTCGGCCACCCGCCGCCGGGAGGCCTCGGAGACGGCGGTGGCCGCCACGACCCGGTGCCCGGCCCGCTCCAGGGCCGTGCCCACCGCCGATCCGACCCGCCCGGGGCCGATGACGCCGACGGCGAGCCGGGCCGGGCGGTCCCGCGTGTCGTCGCTTGCGCCCATGTCGGTCCTCACAACGCTGGCCTGCTCGGTTCCGGTCCCTGGCGGGTACCGGACGCTGTCGGCCAAGCTTACTTCGCCGTGCGGGCGGGCCGGGCGGGCAGGCCCAGCACACGGCGCCGGCGCCGGTCCGCTGCGGACCGGCGCCGGTTCCGCCCCGCGGGGCGCCGCCGCGGGGAGGGGGGTCTGGGGCCCGCCTCAGGGGCGGGCGCGGGGTCACCCGTCGATGACCATGACCCCGGAGTTCCAGCAGTTGCCGTTGGCCTGGCCGAGGATGGCGGTGGCGTTGCCGCAGCCGTTGGCTCCCACGTTGGCGTCGATGTGGGCGACGTTGCCGCTGACGACCGAGCCGTTGCCGGACGAGCCGCTGTTCACGTCGGCGAAGGCGGGCGCGCCGGCGGCCAGGACGGCGGCGGAGGCGGCGGCGACGGCACCGGCGGCGATGGTCTTCTTCAGCACTGGCTGTCTCCTTTGCGTACCGGACGGGGGCTCTCCGGCCGGCGAGAGGGTTGGTACTTCCATTGAGTCCCGCGCAGGCTCGAGCACCATCTACCCACACCACGGCCGGGGTTCATACCTGCCGACCTGCAGGAATCACCGTACGCACCGAGGTGCGGACACATTGTGAGACGACTTGTCCGGACTTTCCCCGGCGCCGGCGCGGCCGCATGTGATCCAGGGCACACCGATTCGGGGTGGTTTCACGCCCACCGACCGGGGCGTTTCGGCGCGAAGAGTTCCGACCCGGTTCCGGCCCGGACGTTTCCGGTGCTTTCCGTCCGCAGTCAGCGGGCCCGAACGCACCGGTACGAACGGATCGGAAGGACGGCGCTCCGATCCCGTGGAGCGGCCGCCGCGGGGTCGCCCCGTCGGGCTATTCCTGCACAGGACGGCGCACGGATCGCGACCGGGGGTGGGCCCCGGGTCAGGACGGGTCGCTGCGGGTCGCCCACCGCTCAGGGCCGCCCGTGCGGGCCCGCGCCTCGTGGCCCAGCCGGGCCAGGGAGTCCACCGTGCGGCGGGCCTCGGCGGCGCCGCGCACCGCCGCCCACGCCCGCACCGGCCCCGGAGGGGTGTCCACGGCGACCGTGGCCCGCCCCCGGCGCCGGGCCAGGGGGCCGACCGCCATCCGCACGCTCTGCATGCGCGCGTGCGGGACGAACTCGGTGACCTTGCACAGCACGCCGCGACGGGACACGAACAAGCGGTCGTCCACACCGGCCGCGGGGCCGTCGGGGCGGCCCTCCCGCACCGGGTCGAGCGGCACCCCGGCCGACCGCGCACCCGGGAACACCTCGTCGATCAGCGCGAACGCCAGGTTCCGCGGCGCCACCGGGAGCAGCGTCGAGGAGTCCATCTGGCGCTCGCCCACGTACCCGGCCACGTTCGCCTCGACCCGGGCCACGCCCAGCGACCGCCACAGCACCGGTTCGACCACGCGCACCGCCTGCACCCGGCCGGGCGGGACCGTCTGCATCCGCGCCTGGAACGCCCCGTACCGCAGCCGCAGCCCGTCCGGGGACAGCGAGGAGTAGAAGTCCGTGTACCGGATGAGCGGGCCCAGGAAGCCCCGCATCAGCCCGAGCATCAGCGGCACCGCCCCGCCCAGCACCCCCGGCTCGGCGAAGGCGAAACCGGCGACCATGAGCAGCATGAACGCCATGAAGGCCAGCAGCACCGGCAGCCGGAAGGCCAGCGCCCCCAGCAGCAGCGGGAACGGGAGCTTGTACAGAGGCCGCTCCGGCGCCTCGGGGGCGTTCCCGGCCAGGCCCGCGGCGTGCGCGAGCAGGGCGGCGCGCAGCCGCTCCGCGCGCGGGCGGGTCAGGTAGCGCAGCCGCACCTCGCCGGTGTCGCCCCCGGCCAGCTCGACCCGCAGCTCGGCCAGGCCGAACACCTGGGCCAGGATCGGCCGGACCACGTCCACCGCCTGCAGGCGGCTCAGCGGCACCTCGCGGGACATCCGCCGCAGCAGGCCCTCGTGCACGACGAGGTGGTCGCCGCGCAGCTCGAAGCCGCTGTTCCACCAGGACATCATCGCGTGGGCGGCCGACCCGCAGGCCACGGCCAGGGCCATCAGCGCGGTCCAGGCCATCCCGAACGGGGCCAGCGCCGGGCCCAGCACGGCGAGGAAGACCAGGGTCGCCACGGCGGTGCGGAAGGCGGCGGTCCCCCAGTGCGGGCGCTGCGGGCCGCGTACGACGTCGTCGCCGGGCCGGGGCGGCGGTCCGGGCGGCGGGGGCGGCCCCGCGGGCCCACCCGGACCGCCGGGGGCGCCCGGCGGCAGGAAGCGGACGTTGCCGCCGCCGAACGGCGCCTGGCCGGGGCCGTACGGCGGGGGTCCGGGCGGGGGTCCCGGCGGCGGGGGGCCGTGCGGCGGCGGGGCGGAGGCGTGCGGAGCCGACGGGTGGGGCGCCCACAGCGGGGCGGGCCCAGCCGCCGGGGCCCGCGGCGGCGCACCGGCGCCGCGCAGCCGCTCGGGGTCGACCGGCGGCGGCGCCACCTGCTCGACCGCGTTGGTGTCGGTGGGGCCGGTGACCTCACGCAGCGGCGGCGGCTCCGGCGGCTCCGGGCGCGGCGGGGTCCGGGCGTCCTCTTCGGCTTCGGCGTCGCTCACGCGTCACAGTCCCGTCGAGAAGGTCTCGCTCCGCGCGGCCAGGCGGTCGCGCAGTACCACCGCGTCGTCCAGGGGCAGGCCGGGAATGCGGGTGTCGGCGGTGGTGGCGGCCGTGCGCACGCGCACCGTGGCGATGCCCAGGGCCTGCTCCAGCAGGTCGGCGGTCACGTCCACCACCTGCATGCGCCCGTAGGGGACGACGACGAGCTGGCGGACCACCGTGCCGTAGGTCAGGTACAGGTCGGTGGGGCCCTCGGCGTAGCCCCATGAGCGGCGGGCCGGCCCGGCGGCGAACCAGGCCGCGGCGAAGGCGGCGGCCGCCGCGGCCACGGGCACCGCGGCCGCCTCCGGGCCGAGCCACAGCCAGGCGAGCACCGCACCGGCGACCGCGCAGGGCAGGGCGACGGCGGCGGCGACGGCCCGGCGGTAGGCGTCGAGCCGCCCGCCGACGCGGGTCCATTCGGTCCCCTCGGGAGGGGCGAACGCCTCCCGCGCGGTCCGGCGCCGCGGTTCGCGGTGCTCTGAGTCAGACGCGGCGAATTCCACGATTCCAGTCAATCATCCCGGACCCGCCCCGCGCCGTTCCGCCGTGCCCGGCGCCCGCCCCGGGCGGCGGATCCCCCCTGGGCACCGGCGCCGGGGCCGCTTCAGCCTCCGACCGTGAAATTCCGCTGGGTGCGCTCGTGCAGGGCGATGCCGACCGACACCGACACGTTGAGCGACTCGGTCGAGCTGAACATCGGGATGGTCACCGTCGCCGCGGCGATCTCCCGGAACGGGTCGGACGGGCCGCCCTTCTCGCTCCCGAACAGCATCGCCAGCCGGTCCCGCTGGTCGCCCAGGCCGCGCACCGGCAGGTCGCCGTGGGCGTCCATCACCGCGAGCGCCATGTCGGCGCCGCGCACGAAGTCGACCGCCTGCTCCCGCTCGGCCAGGACGACCGGCAGCGAGAAGACGTACCCGCGGCTGGCGCGCAGCAGGCGGCGGTCGGCGATGGTGGCCAGGTCGCTGTCGACCAGGACGATCCCGGACGCGCCGAGCGCCAGGGAGGTGCGCACGATGGCGCCGATGTTGCCGACGATCTTCACACCGTCGAGGATCACCACGTCCCCGCGCCGCTGGGCGATGTCGCCGAACTTGGCCGGGCGCGGCACGCGCGCGATGCCGAAGGTCTTGGCCTTGCGCTCGCCCTTGAAGAGCTGGTTGACGACGCCGCTCTCCATGAGGCGCACGGGAATGCCCTCGCGCCCGCACAGCTCCAGCAGCTCCGGCGGGAAGGGCGCGGCGTCGCTGCTGTAGATCTCGATGAATTCGACCCCGGCGCGGATGCTCTGCATGAGGGGTTCCACGTCTTCGATGAGCGTGGTCTTGATATTCGACCGCGAGCTCTTGGTGACGTCGACGATCCGCTGCACCGCGGGGTCGGATTTACTCGTGATCGTTTCCAGGTCGGCCATGCACCGATCCTAACAGCACCACGAATGCGGACGGACTGCCCGCACACCATCCCGACCTGCACAGACGGCACGGCCATCCGGTGAGGGAGGGCACACCGGCGCGGCACGGGCGGGAACGTCCTAGGAGAACGGGTGCGGAGGAATGTCCTCAGGCCTTTCCTCGGAGCCGAGGAGAGAGGGAAAGGGCGACTGTTCCCGGTGGAGCCGGGGAAGCCCTTCCATTCTTCGGTACCGGTGCCCGAACGTCATCGGCAGGAACCCCGGGACAAAGGCGCGGACGCACACCAGTCCGCGCCACCGCAATTCGGCGGTGGTCATGTCCGCGACGTAGGCCTCGGCCCCGGCTCCGGCGAGCCGGTCGGCCACGTGGCGCAGGTCGTCCCGGACGGTCGCGTTCTCCGGCGCCCCGGCCGCGAGCTCGGAAAGGCCGACGGAGGGCCCCTCGGATCCGGTCAGGAAGTCGAACCAGTGCGCCGACGAGGGCAGCGCGCCCAGCAGGGAGTGGTCGTCCAAGGTGCGCACGGCGCCGAAGTCGCGGGCCAGCTCGCGCGCGCGGTCGGCGTTGCCGCGGAAGTCGGCGCACACGGCGGTGACCAGTCCCGCCAGTTCCATGACGGCGGACTCGGCCGCCGGCTCCGGGTGCAGGCCCGCCCCCGCGGACACGAACCTGCACGGGCCGGTCGGCGACGCGCGTTCGGCGAGGGCGATGACGACGGGGATCCCCGTGTCGAGGGCGGCCCAGAACAGCCGCACCCGGAAGCCGGTGAACACCTCCACCCGGTCGACGAGGTCGGTGAGCGCCCCGTCCGCCCCGATCTCCGGGAGCCGGAGCCTGCGGTACCAGGTGAGCATGAACGCGTCCCGTTCCACGACCTCGAGGATCCCGTGCAGGGCGGCCTCCTCGGGGGTCTGCCCCAGCGCGAACCCGTTCGAGGTGTCGTGGAAGAACGCCTTGCGGCCTCCGCCCCTGTGCGCCCAGTAGAGCGCCGCCTCCGGGAGGCGGCGCGGCGCTCCGCCCTCGCGGACCGGGGAGACCTCCACCCAGGGCACCGTCTCGTCCTCGTCCAGAGGGGTGAACGGGAATCCCTCGCCGCGGTACTGCTCCTCCGAGTGGTGGCCCAGGGTCCGCGGGTCGATCGCCGCGTCGCCGAGCTCCCGCAGGGACGCCTCGATGCGGCCCTCACCGGCGCGGTGGTGGAACCCCGCGTAGCGCTCCAGGCCTTCGAGGACGGCCGTCAGCCTGCTCTGGGCGAACGAGCGCGACCGGCCGGCGGCGGGCTCCCGGGTCCCGTCGGCCAGGGGAAGGCTCACCTGGGCGCTGGCGATGGGCGAGTCGAGGTCGACGAGCGGCTCCTTGAACAGCGTGTGCGCGCCCACATAGTCGGCGGTGAGCGTCGGCGGCGGGTTCCTCGGCCCGCGCGGCGCCCGCCCCTGTTTGGCCAGGTCCTCGGCGGGCGAGGAGAAGCGCGCCGCGGTGGCGGGCGCCTCGGGGGCGCACCGCGCGCAGCCGGTGCGCGGGGGGACCCGGCACAGCCGGACCCCGCCGGTCCCGGGGTCCAGAACGGCCGCCGTGCCCGGCGGGGAGCCGCCGCCCAGCAGGGCGCCCGCCAGTTCGGCCGCGGCCCGTTCGTCCCCCGGCCCGAGGCCGCGGGCGGCGGCCCCGCCGCCGGGCACCGGTTCCGGCGTGTGGCCGGGCACCTGTTGGAGCCCGACGAAGCCCGCCAGGCACCCCGGGCACCCGCCCTTCCGGGGGCCGCCGTGCTCGGGCGGGTCGTACTTCACGAGGTGGACCCGGCCCCGCCACAGCAGGACGGCCAGGGCCGCCCCGCCGGGATGCTCTTCGGCGTGCACGCGGACCGGGCCCGCCGGTTCGCCGTACACCACCTCGGCCGGGCGGTGCCCGTCCTTGAACAGGAGGTCCAGCAGACCGTCGATGAACGCCATTTCCCCTCACTCCGCCAGGCCGACGATCCACACCGCGTCCCCGCCGCCGGGGAGGGGGAAGGGGGGCGCGAGGTCCTCCGCCCCTCCGGGCGGCGCCACCTGCTTCCACACCTCCTCCCACTCGGTGTGGTGCGGGTTCACATGGACGAGGACGCCCTCGCCGTTCACCGTGCCGAGCAGGGCGGACGCCGCGGCTTCGGCAGGGCAGGCCCCGTGGCCGACCGCGCTCCGGGCGCCGCCGTCGGCGACGGCCTGGAACAGGCCGTTCGGGAGCGTCCGGACCGACAGGCCGCCGTCGCCCGCGGCGATGCCGAGTGCCTGGGCCCTTCGCAGGATGTAGCGGTACAGGCGGGCGCACTCGCCGACGGTCTCCTCCTCGCCGAGCGGCTCCATGGCGCCCCTGTCGGGCGGTTCCCTGAGCGGGGCGGTACGCAGTAGTGCGCGGTAGAGGGCCTCGTCCCGGGTCCACCCCGCCCCCGCCACCGCGCGGCCGCTCCCCGCGCCCGCCTCCGCCGCGGCTTCCAGCACGTTCAGGGCCGCCTGGTAGTACGCCTCCCGGGAGGACAGTGTCCGGACGGTCGCGTCGAACCGCCCCAGCGCGGGGTCGACGGCCGCCGCGCGTGCGGCACCGAACGGCACCTGCGCCAGCGCCGCCCCGTCGACCTCCAGGAAGGGGCCGACCGCCTCGTCCGTCCACGCGCTCAACGACGCCACGATGGCCGCATGGTGGTCGTCCGAGCGCTCGGTGTCGTCCGGGGCGTACACGTTCCGGCGCACCACCCTTGAGGCCCCGCCGCCCGCTTCCGCGCGGGGGGCGGGCGCCGCACGGCGGCAGGCGCACCCGGCGCTCTGGCCGACCAGGTGGGTGGTCACGGACAGCGTCTCCGGGTCGAAGGCGAGGGCGTTCCAGGGATCCGGCGCCCCTTCGCCCGCTCCGGCCGCGCGTACGACCACGCTGCGGAGGAGCGCCGAAGCGGCGATGCTCTCCGCCGCCCCGTGGGCGCCTCCTTCCCCGTTCTCCTCCGCGCTGTTCACCGCCTCCCCGACAACGGCGCGGAGGCCTTTCAGGCACTCCCAGCAGCCGGCGTCCCCGTCCGAGTAGACCGCCCAGAACCCCGCACCGATCCGGCCTGTCACGCAGTGGGGCGTCCCCGTGCCGCGCAGCGCCCCCTGCACACCGGCGAGCGCCTCCGGCGACCAGGCGTCGGCCTGGAGGACCACCAGGTCACGGCCGCCCAGGCGCTCTCCCCCGTCCCGGCCCTCCAGGAACTCCGTGTGGGCCCCGTCCAGCCCCCATTCCTCCGCCCCCGTACGCATGCGCCGCAGCCATGACGGGCGTCCGGCGAAGGCGATGCGCCGGCCCGCCAGCCGCCGTGCCGCCGCGAACGGGTCGTCGGTGAACCGGGCGAGGTGGCGGACCAGCCACGCGGGCTCCGGCCCGGAACCGGGGGCGCGGTCGAGGAGGACCGCGTAGCCGCGCTGTAGGAGCGCCTTCAGCAGGGCGCCGACGACCGGGCGTGCGGCCTCGTCGTACCCGGCCTCGAGCTCGCGCGCCGTGGCCGTGCCGTCGAGCTCCTGGAGCAGGCGGGAGACGAGGAGGTGGGTCCCCCTCCCCCTGACGGTGAACGAGGAGCCGGAGCCGCCGATCCACGCGCCGTCCCGGGTGGCGGCGACCGACACGTCGGGGCGGGCCAGGATGCGGCCCTCCGGGGCCGGGGCGGTGTTCCTGATCGTCATCGGCGTCCTAGGAGTCCGGCCGGTGGGCGTAGGTGGTCGACAGGAGCGGGTGCCGCGTCACGCCGTCGCTCTTCGCCGCCGCCCGCACGGCCGCGGCGATGAACCCCCCGAAGACCGTCCCGACGAGCCCGTGGGCCTGGAGCTTGAGGTGGATGTCGTAGGTGGCCATCGCGGCGCGCACCACGACCGACCGGTAGCCGTGCGGTCCGGCCCACGCGTCGGCCCGGTCGAGCCCGGCGAAGAGGGTGACGATGCCGGCGCCGGTGGCGAACTCCCGCTGGACGCCCAAGTCCTCCGGGTCCCCGATGGAGTCCGGCGGGGCGACGCGCGCGCACCCCTCCGCGGTGACGCGGTAGACGCCCTCGGGCAGGCCTTCACTGCGCAGGGCGAAGACGAACGCCTCGAGCGGGCCCGCCTCGACGGCCTCCCCCCAGTCCTCCTCGTCCCGCGCGAGGGCCTCCTGGGCCAGGCGGAGCACCGGCCCGGTCCGCACCGGGGCCGGGGAGTAGCGCAGCGTCGACCGCCGCGCGCTGAGCGTTTCGTAGAGGTCGCGCTCCGGTTCGCCCCCGCTCACGGAGAGGTCGATGTCCACCTCCTCGGCGGAGGGGAACGGTGCGGGCTCCCGGGCGGCCGCCTTCCCGTCGCCGGTCGGTGTCCGGGACGCGAGCCCTTCCAGGACCGCGAGCATGGTCGTGTGGTCAGTCCTCACGGGTTCCCCCCAGTTCCACGGCGGCCACGACCGGTTCCCCGGTGAGGGAGGTGCCGAGGTGGTCGCACAGGAGCGCGTCGTCCCAGTCGGGCAGCGGGCGCAGCGCGACGCCGATCCGCTCCGCGGCCTCGCGCGCGGAGGCCAGGTTGCAGCCCGCGTCGAGCATGGTCAGCCGGAAGCCGAAGGTCCCGTACTTGCGCATCACCTTGGCCAGGTCGCCGGTGACGACCAGGTCGGCCGGGGCCGGGCCGGGTGGGACGCGGGTCCCGATCCTGGCCAGCCGGTGGTCGCGCTCGACGTAGGCGTACACCCCCACCGGAAGCAGGTCGGGGTCGCGGCAGAGCACGTAGCCGGTGGTGCATCCGATGTTGCCCGCCGCGGCGGTCCAGCGGCGCACCTGCGTTCCGGCGGCGCTCCCCTCGCCTTCAGGGCGCTCCTGCACCCCGAAGGCGGCTTTGAGGAGCAGGCTCAGGTCGTCCAGGGTCGGCGCCCCCGCGCGCGCGGGCGGCGGGCCGCCCCCTCCGCGCAGCCGTTCGAGGCGGGGAGGCGGCAGTTCCGTCTTCGGGTTGCTCGGCCACGTGCGGAACTCCGAAGGCAGGCTCATGTTCTGGGACTGGAAGTGGCCCAGGTGCCCCTTCGGGTCGAGGTAGGACCTCGGAGGCATCGCGACCGAGGCCTCGTACAGCGCGCTCGACGGCGCCCCCGCCGCCATCGGGCCCCGGCTGTGCGAGCACACCGGGCAGCCCGGACGGGTGGCCCCCGGCGCGTACCGCGTCGACAGCCCTTCGAGCCCGATCTCGACCGTGTCCATCGGCAGATGGGTGACGGTGGCGCGGGAGAGGAGGGCGAGGACGTGGTGCGCGGCCAGGCCCGCCGCCAAGTCCACCGCGTGGCCGGGGGGCGCGCCGCCGGCGCCGCGCTCGTGGGCCGTCGCGCACTCCGCGCACGGGGTGAGGGCGGGGTCGGTGTACGGCCCCACGGTGACCGACTCCCCGTCGGCCCGGACCCGGAGGAACGGGACGCCCTCCTCCCAGCACCGCTCCGCCTCCGCGGCCCGTTCGCCGTGCGAGGCGGCGGTCTCGAAGAAGACGACCATGCGGACGCCGTCCCGCGCCCGCGGAGCGGCCCCGCCGGTGCGCACGGTGCACGTGCCGCCGAAGGCGCGTGCGGCGGCGCCGACGAACGCGTCGTCCCCCGCGAGCAGGACGACGCCGCGGGCGAGGCGCTCTGCCCCCTCGGTCCACGAGCGGTTGGCGCCGGTGGAGTTGCCCAGGCGGGACAGGAGGCACGCGAACTCGGGGGCCGTCTCGGGCGGCTCGCGGTCGGGGGCCTCCTCCACCGCGCCCGCCGCCCACAGCAGCGCCAGGGCCTTGTAGACGGCGGGCTCGGAGAGGCCGAGCCGCTCGGCGATCTCACCGTGCCCCCGGCCGCCGTCGCAGGCCTCCGCCAGCGGCAGCAGGTGGTCGGCGGCGAACGCCCCCCGGAACCGCTGGGACCGGTCCGCGCCGTCCAGCACGACCTCCGCCCCGGTCCGGCGCAGCCGCACGCCGCGGCGCATCACGGGCCGCCGCGGAACGGTGAGCTGCAGGTCGCCGCCGCGTGCGGCGCGGCCGACGGTCTCGGCCCTGAACTCGGAAACCATGCCACTCCTCCCTACGGCAGTGCCGGAACCGGCGACCGCTCTTCACGGAACCGGGCCCCGCACCGGGTACAGCCGTGCACGGCCACCGTCCGGGCGCTCGACAGACCTCCGGTCACCAGGTCGAACGAGCGCACCGTTCCCCCGGGCCCGTCGTCCTGCGGCGCCCCGCGCATCTCCGCGAACGCCTGGGCCAGCAGCCCCCGGGCGAGGAACAGGTGCGCGGGGGCGAAGCCCTCCTCCAGGCCGTACGCCGCGGCGGCCGCCTCGTCGGCCCCGGCCCCCTCGGCGCGCTGTTCGGTGTGCTGCTCGATGCGCCGCAGGTGGCAGGCGTAGCAGGCGGTCTCCCCCGGGACGACGACCGGGCCGCAGACGATGCGGCGCGGCAGCAGTTCGACGCCGACCGAGGGGACCCCGCGGGCGAAGCCGATCCGGTCGACCGCCTCGCGCAGCTCCGGATCGTGGCCCGCGACGATCACCACCAGGGCCTCCGCCTCCGGCAGGTCCTCCTCCCGCGGCGGCCCGTGCACCGCTGTCCGGCGTCCGGGCGGGATCCGGTGCGCATCGGCGTACTGCTCGGCGAACCGGCCGCGGATCATGTACAGGCAGTCCATCTGCTCCCCCGTCTCGTGCTCATGCGAACGGCTGCGGATCGGGGTTGAGCGAGTCCTCGCCCCCCGCCGCGAACCCCATCGCCGTCGGCGCCGTGTACAGGCGCTCGGTGGCCAGGTAGCGCTCCGCGTGCACGAACGACAGCGGCACCGCCTCCGGTACGACGACCTTGACCGCGTGCATCCCGACCTGGCGGGCCTCGTCGGTGGTGATGTCCACGGCCAGGGCCTCCGCGCCGGCGGCCGCCACCCGGTCGACGGCCGCGGCCAGCGGATCGTCCTCGGGGGCGGGCCGGGGCAGCGCCTCCAGCGGGCGGGTGCCGCGCCCGGACTCCAGGAGGAACCCGAAGGCCCCGCGGCGGGACGGCGCGGCGTTGTACAGGGCGGAGCCGACGACGCTGACCTTGCCGGGGTCGGGCCGCTCCACCGGGTTCTCGGCGGCGAACCCGCGAAGGGCGACCCGGAGCGCGGCCAGTTCCCGGTGGAGCTTGGCGAGCGCGTTGCGGGGATCCATGTCGCAGGTGGCGCACACGATCTGGCCGAGGACGGGGTCGCTGTCGGAGAGCTGCACGCCGTAGACGACGGGGATGCCGAAATCGGTGGTGGCGTCGAAGAGCCGCACCGTCAGCCCTGTGGAGGAGCCGCGGTCGTGGTAGGCGCGCGCGGCGGGGTCCAGCCGGGCGGGGTCGACCGACAGCTCGGGCAGGCTCAGGCGCTGCAGCCACACCAGGGCGATCGCGTCCCGCTCGACGACCTCCAAGAGCCCGTTGAGCACGGCCGACCGGGGGTCGGAGTGCACGGCCGCCCCGGTGGTCACGCTCTTCATGAACCGCTCCGAGCGCGACCGCTCGGGCATGTGCATGTAGACGGCCGCGGCCGGGACGAGGACCTCGCACCTGCGGGTGAGGGACCAGCCGCGGACCCAGCGGATGGGCAGGGCGGGATCATAGGGCACCACACCGCACTCCGGCCGGGCCGCCTCCCGCTCCGAGCACCGGGGCCAGCGGGAGGGCGAGGCGAACTCCTCCCCCTGCCGTTCCAGCTCCTTCTCGGAGGCGACGACCAGGGCGTCCTCATCCCAGGCGCAGGTGGAGTAGCGCTCAAGGGACTCGGCGATCGCCACCGCCCGCGCGCGCTCCGCCGTGAGTGCGCCGCCGACGCCGTTCATGTTCCCCATGTCGGCCCCGTGGCTCCACCCGCGGAGGTTCCGCAGTGCCTTGGACGGGTCGCCGAGGGACGCGGCGTGCAGCTCGAAGCGCGGTTCGCCATCGGCCACGGGGAGCGGGGCGGTTCTGGAGACCAGGCCGTACGGGGACAGCAGCGCCTTGATCCGCCGGAGCCCCTCGGGGGTGTGCTCGGTGTATCCGCCGTGCGCTGCGCCCTCGGAGCCCTCAGCGCCCTCAAGGGGTACGCCCCTCCGGGCGGCGAACGCGTCCGCCACGGAACCGAGGACCTCTTGCAGATCACGGGCCGACCTTCCCGCCACCTCCTCGTTGGCCCGCGCGAGCAGGTAGCAGAACAGGTAGCGCTCGATCAGGCCGAAGCCCAGTGTGTGCAGGGCGCTGTAGAGCATGCTCGCCTGGAGGCGGAAGGCGAGGAAGTCGGGGTTGCGGTGCATGAGGTCCTGGAAGGACGCCGAGTCCTGGCCGAAGGCGTGGAAGCCCGTCGGGGCGAGCGGGACGTCGCGGTCCCGGTTGACGTCCTCAAGGGTCTGCGCGGTGCTGACGATCCGGCCGGCTCGGAACTCGCCCCGGAGCCGGGGCGTGGTCTCCGCGACGGCGGCGGCCCACGCCCCGACCGCGTCCTCGGCGCCGGGGACGGGCGGCCCGGCCTCCGCCGCGGAGGGCGCACGAGCGGCCGCACGTGCGCACTCGCGCGCGTAGCCGCCGAAGGCCGCGTAGTACGCCGCGTACCGGCGCTCCAGGGCGTCGCGGTCCTTGGCGCGCGCGGCGATGCCCTCGTAGTGCGAACGGAAGCTCAGCAGCCGGGCGGAGACGAGGTCGCCGAAGGCGAAGCCCTCCAGCCCTGTCTGTTCGGAGCGGAGCAGGGCGGCCCTCTGGTGCTCGGCCATCAGCCGCAGGGCGAGGCGGTAGGAGTGCTCGACGCCTTCGCGCGCGGAGGCCGCGAGGCGGCCCAGCAGCGGTGCCGCCTCCTCGAAGAGCCCTGCGGAGACCGCGCCGAACGAGGAGCCGTCGAACCCGGCGTTCCACAGCGGCGACGGCGCCCCGTCCGCCGGGATCTCCCGGACCTCCGGCTCGAAGCCGTGCCGCTCGGCCGCCTCGCGGACCGCGCCGGGGTCGGCGCGCGCGGGGTCCAGGACCAGCCGCGCGCACTCGCCGCCGTCCGCCCGCTCCCATGTCCGCACGACGTGGGAGCGGCCGCCCGCGAGCGGCGGCTCACCGCCGAACACGTCCGCGACCACGGCCCGGTACCGGTCCGCGACGGACGCGTCGTAGGCGGGGAGGGGGACGGTCACCAGCACAGGCACGGGCGGCTCCTCTGATCGGGGGCGGGCAGGGCGGCCGGGCGCCGGAACCGCCGGTCGGCGGATTCCCCTTCCGCCGACCCTTTCCCGGCCTCGGGCGCAACGGACGCTACCACTCCCCCAATGGCGCGGCCAGAAATTCCGAAACGCCCTCCCATTAACCGGGAAACGGCTGGTCACCGATCTGGATTAAAGGACGGATAAATACGAGGGAGCCCTACCGCGCTTTCAGGTCCCCCTCCCGGCCTGCGATTTCGGGCCCACCCTTTCGAGCCTTCAGTCCTGAATGGCGCCCGGCACTGGCCGGAACCGGCCTCATTTCCGCACGGCCGCTCCGGCGCCGCCGGATCCGGCCCTGTCGAGCCCGGTGAACACCCGGCGGACCTCCTGCCCGCCGATGCCCGCCTCCGCCAGGCCCTCCCCCCAGTCGCCGAGCACGGCCGCGGTCAGCCCGTCGGCGTCCGGGAGCGCGGGGCCGCCCGCCGCCGGGGCGTCGCCGACGGCGGCGTCCCCCCAGGCCGTCAGGGCCTCCGTGAGCCCGGGGGCGCCGAGGGCGGCGGCCCGCGCGTCGAGCCCGGCCAGCGCCTCGGCGCCCGGCAGCCCGCCCTCGCGCACCAGCCGCACCCACAGCGGCAGCAGCAGCCCGAGCGCCTGCCGCTTGGTGAACCCGTGGTTGTTCAGCTCGGTGACCAGGTACCACAGCCAGTACGAGTACGGGCTCCGGCCGAGCTGGTGCAGGGTGAGCACGCTGGTCGCGGTGGTCATGGCCAGGTCGTGCCGGGCCCGCGGGCCGCCGGGGTCCGCGCGCAGCCGCCCGACGGCCTCCAGCACCGCCGCCGCCTGCGCCGCGGCCAGGGCGTCGGCGACGGCGAAGGGGCTGCGCTCCGAGGCCGCGGGGACCACCAGGCGGGCGAGCGTCTCCAGCGCGCCGCCCATCAGCACGTCCCACGGCACCGCGCGGAAGAGGTCGGGGTGGACGATCGCGGCCTGCGGATACATCCCCCAGTGGAAGACGAGCCGGCGCCGGCCGCCGTAGTCGACCACGGCCTTGCCGTTCAGCTCGCTGCCGGTGCCCACGGTGGTCGGGACCGCGACGACGGGCACGTGCGGCGGCTCCCAGGCGGTGGGGAAGACCAGGCCGCCGGAGGGGTCGCGCTCCCAGGCGTCCGGATAGCGCATGCAGTGCGCGGCCGCCTTGGCGAAGTCGAGGGTGGACCCGCCGCCGACCGCGACGACCGCGGCCGCCCCCGCCGCGCTCCACTCCCGGGCGGCGCCCCGGACCTCCCCGACCGTGGGCGTCCGGGCCGGGCGGTCCCACCGCATCCGCTCGGGGACCTGCGCGTACACCGCCCGCAGCGGCTCCTCGGCCGCCACCGGGACCGGGTCGAACACGAAGAGCACCGGCCGCGGCAGCGTGACCAGCTCCTCCTTGAGCTGCCGGGGGAAGTCCTCCCCGCCGCGCAGGCGCGTCCCGGACATCCAGTGGACCCTGTCGTACATGCGCGTCCTCCCTAGACGGTCGCCGCGTTCGTTCAATTCACAATCAAAATATGAAGGCGCGACTCGGGGCATTCACACCGTCCGCCCCTGTTCCCGCGAACTCTACGCGAGCTCTCCGCGCGCGCGAGGCGGGGCCGGAAATGGCCACGAGAAACACGTGAACATTGCCGGGCCCGCACATCCGTGGCTACACTCGCGCCAGCGGCGGCCCGAGGAACCATTACCGGGGGGACCGTGGAGGGCCGCGCATCGATGGGGGGCTTTCGATGAATGTGAATGTCAGCCCGTACGTCCTCTACCGGAGGAACCGGCTGCCATTCTCCGAACTGGCCGGCGTCGGCATTCCCGGCACCTGGGCGGGCGTCGACGAGGCGGACGCGCTGCGCGCCGAGGCCGCCCGGCTCGCCGAAGGGCTGTCGGAGCGGTTGGGCGCGGCGGTCCCCCTGGCCGAGGGCCGGGTGCGCACCGAACTGGTCAAGCTGAGGCGCGACGTGCACAACGGGCGGCTCGACGGAGCGGCCGACCGCCTGCGGTACCTCGACGAGCGGCTCGACGGCCTCCTGGACGGGTCCGTCCTGCGGACCCTCCGGGAGTGGTCGGAGCTCGGCGAGCGCGCGCGAAGGCGCGACCGGGAGGCGCTCGAAGCGTTCGACGCCGAGAAGGACACCGCCGCCAAGGTCCTCGCCGCCCTGTTCGAACACGACTCCATCGCCAAGAGCATCCAGCTCTCGGGGCGCCGGCTCTACCAAGAGCTGTGCGGATTCGCCGCTCAGGGGGCCGGGGCCTACAAGCCGAGCAAGGCCCGGAAGCTCGAGTCGACGCTGGTCAACTTCGCCTACCGGGCGAGCGTCAAGCCCTCGCCGTTCGGGCGCTTCACCGAGGTGGGCGCCTTCCCCGCCGACCTGCCCGCGCGCGCCGGGCCGGGGCCACAGGAGCCCCCGGAGCCGTCGGAGCCATCGGTGGCCACGCTGAGCCGGTTCCTGCTGAACTGGGTCGTCAGCGCCTTGGCGCAGGTGCCGGGAGGGCTGGAGCTGGGCGTGTTCCTGCTCAACTCCACCGTGCAGGAGGACGAGGGCGCGGTCAGGTTCATCGGGACGGCCGCGGACGCCTCGGGGGTCGCCCGCGCGGGCGACCAGGTGGTGCGGATCAAGCGCGACCGCGTCGTGGCACGCCTGATGGAACTCCTGGGCGACGGGCCGGTCCCCGGCGGCGACGTGCTGCGGGAGCTCGCCGCGGTCGCCGGTTCCGAGGCCATGGCGCGGCGGATCACCGCGGCCCTGATGCGCACCGGCATGCTGTTCTTCCGGGTCCCCATCGACGACCAGGACCCGGACTACTCCCGCCTGCTCAGCGACCTCCTCGACCAGGGGACCACCGACCAGACCAAGGCGGTGGCGCAGGCGTACGCCGCGCTCACGGAAGCCGAGTCCCGGTTCCCCGGCGCCTCCGCCGGCGAACGCGACGGGCTCCTGCGGTCGGCGTACGACGCGATCGCCCGCATCTCGGAGCTGTGCGGGGCACCGACACCCCCGGACGCCCTCATGCGTGCGCCGGTGTACGAGGACGTCCCGACGCGCGCGCTGCCACAGGTCTGGGACCCGGACTCCGTATCCCGGAACCTCGACGCCCTTGACAGCCTGTGGCGGTTCTCCTCGCTGCTCGACGTCGGCCAGACGAAGCGGCTCGGGCTCTATTCGTTCGCGGTGCGCCGCTTCGGCGACCGCGAAGACGTCCCCTTCCTGGACTTCTGCGCCGCCTTCGCCCAGCTCTCCGAGCGGGAGCAGTGGGGCGTGCTCACCGGACGCGGCTCCGAAGCCGCGGACCGCTACGCCGGGCAGCGCGACGGCGCCCTCCGGGACCTGCGCGCACGGATGGCCTCCGAGGACGGGGTGGCCCACCTGGACCCCGCCGATGTGCGGGCCGCCTGCGACCGGGTGGAGGACGCCGCCGATCCGCGGTCGGTCACCTTCCGCCTGCAGTTCGCCGCCGACCCCGGCGGCGGCCGGCCGCGGCCGGTGGTCAACGGCGTGTTCACCGGGTACGGCGCCTTCTACTCGCGCTTCGGCGGATTCGTCACCGGCTCGGGGGCCGACGGCTGGGCCCTGCGCCCGGCGCTGCGCGACCACCTCGCCCGGGCGTTCCCCGACCAGGTGGACCTGCACGCGGTCCTGGGGTTCAACTTCAACCTCCACCCGCCGCTGACCGAGCGGGCGGTGCTCTATCCGGGGAGCATGGCCGACCCGGCGGGGGACGGCGGGCGGCGGCTCGTGCCCCCGGCCCGGATCCGGCTGCGCATCGACCACGCGTCCCGCTCCCTGGAGGCCTGGGACGACGAGCACGGCGCACCTCTGGACCTGCTCCCGATGAACTTCCTGCTGCCGGTCGGCGCCCCGCTGGTGTACCAGCTCCTGGAGGCCCTCAGCCCGACGACGCTGTACTCCTGGCAGCCGGTGGCCGACCTGCGCGAGCCCGGCCGGTTCCCCTCCTTCCCCGAAGGGTTCGACCGCTTGGAGGTCGGCGGCGTCGTCGCCGACCGACGGACCTGGAACTACGCCGCGGAGGAGGTCCCCGGCCTCGGCGGCCTGGCCAAGGACTCCTTCGACGACCTGGTCCGGTTCGACGCGTGGCGGCGCTCCCAGGGGCTGCCGCGGCACGCCTTCGTCCTGTGCCAGACCCTGTCCGAGTTCAACACGCTGACCGGGCGGGACTCCGACTTCTCACCGGACTGGTCCGACCTGTCGAGGCTCAACAGGGCGAGCGTGCACAAGCCCATGTACGTCGACTTCAGGAACCCGTTCCTGGTGCGCAGCCTCGCCCGGTCCGCCCTGTCCCGGCCGGACGTCTTCGTGTCCGTCCGCGAGTGCCTGCCCTCCGTCGAGGACTACGCCGCCGACCGGCGCGCGAGCGCCGCCGAGGAGTACTTCGTTGAGCTCTACCGAGACCGGTCCTGACGCGGCGGCGGCGCGGGAGGACGGCGGGCGCACGTGGTCCGTCCTGCACGCCCACCTCCCCCCGACGGCGCAGTCCCGTTTCCTCAGTGAGGCCGTGGCCCCCTACGTCGAGGAGCACGGGCTCCGGGGCCGCTTCTTCTTCCTGCGCTATTGGAAGGGCGGGCCGCACATCCGGCTGCGGTTCGACGACCGGGAGGCGCCCGACCCGGAGCGCGCAGGGCGCTTGGCCCGGGCCGTCCCCGACTTCGGTCAGGACCTGCGGGACGAGTACGACGGCCAGGCCGGGTACCAGGCCGAACTGGCCCGGCTGGAGGGGGAGGAGGCCGCCGGGGTCCGCCCTCTGGGGACCGTGGAGCCCGCCGTCTACCGGCCCGAGTACGGCAAGTACGGCGGCCCGGAGGGGATCCGGATCGCCGAGGACCTGTTCTGCGCCACCTCGGCCGCGGTCCTCGACGTGCTGGCGGTGCGCGGGGCCCGGTCGACGGGCGGCCCACCGGTCGGCGAGTCGGTCCGGATCATGGCCATGTCCCTGCGCGGTGCGGGCCTGGACTCCGACGCCATGGTCGCGTTCCTGCACGAGTACGAGCACTGGTGGCGGCCGTTCGTCCCGGAGGGGGCCGACCGCGGCTGGGACGGGATGTACACCAAGGCGCGGGACGGCCTGCGGGACATGTGCGGGCCGATCCTGGACGGTGCCGCGGCCGACGCCTTCCACGACGCCTACGCGGAGGCGGCCGCCCGCGCCCGCACGGTCGCCGGCCTCCCGCCCGGCGCCCCGGCGGCCGGGATCGCGCTCCCCGGCGCCGCCTTCCGGGACTGCCTCTCCCATTATCTGCACACGACCAACAACCGCCTGGGGCTTTTTCCGGCGGGTGAGGCGCTGGCCGCGCGCCTGATGCGGCGCTGCATCGAGGAGCTCTGACCGATTCCCTGAATTAATTCCCTGAGGCGGGCGCGGAAATCCGTCCGCCACGCCGCCCCGGACCCGGAAAACCGGTTCCGGTCATTTTTCGCGCCCTCCCCCGGCCCAGAGGCCGCCCCCCCGGCGCGCGGACACGAAAAAGGCCGCCGCCGGTTTCACCGCACGCCCGAAAAGGGGCGCACGACCGGCGGCGGCCGAAACCGCCCCGCCTATCAGGTCGAGGAGGAGGAGGAGCTGCAAGCGCAGCCGGTCGTGGTGCACGACGCGGCCATCACCTGCGAGAGCGCCTCGTCGGACTGCTCGGTCTCGTTGAGCAGGTCGGAGATCTCGACAGCACTCAGGTCGATCTCAGCGGCGTTGGTCTCGCTCATTCGGATCACCCCCCTTCGCGATTACATAATGGACACTACCACGCCCCTTCCGAATGGCAACACCTTTCATACGGCCAATCAGACCATTGGACCCGAAAGCCACAGGGGGCCGAACACGCACCCCTCGGACCGATACCCGGTAAAACCGCAGGCAGGCGGCAATGGGGCGGCATGAAACCCACCCCGGCGGTGGATTTTAATTAAATATGGCCTAAAAAGCGCAGGTGAGACGGGAATTGCGAGGCCGGGCGCGCCGCCATTCGCGATAGAAAACCCCAGGAAAGCGCCGGTACCGGAGTCGGAACGTGAATCATTCACATGCGCGGCTCGGATCGGCGGCCGCCGCCCGTGGCCGGATCAGGCCAGTGGGGCGGGTGCGACGGGCACAGCGGCCGCTAGGCCCGTGCGGCGGCGCGCAGGCGCCGGCCACGGGCGCCGGGAAGCGCCAGATGGCCCTTGGTCACCAGGTGGAAGCGCTCCAGGCCGGGGCACTGGATCTGGACCACGGTGGTGCCGTGCTCCAGGACGGCCAGCTCCCGCGCCAGCACCCGGTGGCCCGCGTCCGCCAGCCGCTCGACCACGGCCGCGCGCTGCGCCGCCACGCCGGTCCCCTCCGGGACCGCGTCCGGCGGGGCGCCGACGGTCGGCGCCTCGGCCAGGCGGTCGGCGAAGTCCAGGTGCGCGCAGGCGAGCAGGCGCGGGTGCCCCCGCAGGCGGCGGCGCACGCCCGCGGCGATGTCGTGGTCGGCCACCAGCCGGTCGAAGGTGGGGTGCTCGGCGGGGCGTCCGTCGTCGTCGGCCCGGGGCCCCTCGGCGACCTGGTCATCGACCACCCGCGCCAGCAGCTCGCCCTGGACGAACTCGGTCAGCGCGCGGTCCACCGCGGTCGCGCCGGACAGGGACGCGCCCATCCCGTAGTAGCGGGCCGCGCCGCCCGCGAGGCCGGGGGCGTAGGCGAGGGCGACCGGCACCCCCAGGTCGGTGGTGAGGTCGAGGACGGCCACACGGGCGCCGACGACCTCCTCGGCGTGCCGCAGCCGGGCGCGCGCAAGGTCCGGGAGCGCCCCGGGGTCCACGGTGCCGGGCATCGGCCCGCCGTCGTAGACCGAGCGCAGCAGGAAGAGGGAGAAGGCGTCGCGCTCCACCCACTCGTTGAGCGCGTGCAGGGCCGCCTCGTCGAAGGTCGCGCCGATGGCGCACCCGCTGTTGACGCTGTAGCCCATCGCGTGCGCGTAGTCGGCGGTGTCGCCCAGCTCCGCCCGGTAGCGCGCCATGCCCGCGGTCGGGACGGGGTACCAGGGCGCCCACAGGTACAGGGGGACGTCGGCGCCGGGGCCGCCGTCGAGCCCCTGGTAGGGCAGCACGGCGACGCGGGCGCCGTCCTGGGCGGCGAGGTCGCCCACCGCGCGGTCGCGGGCGAACGGACCGTGCGCGAGGTCCGCGGCCGGGGCGGTCCCGGGGCCCAGGGCGTCGAGGATCCCGGGCCCGGTCAAGGCGTGTTCGACCGCCTCGTACTCGGCGCCGACCAGGGCGGGGGCGTGCGCCCCCTTGCCGCTGCCGAGGCCGTAGGGCACCTCGGTGCCGTCGGGGGCCCACAGCTCGCACTGGGCGGCGGTGGGCAGGTCGGGGTCGCCGCCGGTGAGCACGCGGTGCCGCGCCCGCCAGCCTTGGGCGGCGATGTCGGCCCTGATGCGCCGGCGCGCCTCGTCGAGGCCGAGTTCACGCTCGGAGGCGCCCGGCCACAGGGGCGGGCGCCCGGAAGGGGCCGGGGCCGGGGACGCGCCCCCGTCCCCGGCCACCGCGACCCACTCAGACCTCAACGGTCTCCATGTCGGCCGCCTCGTCCAGCTCCTGGATCTGGAGTTCGACGTCTTCCACGTGGTCGACCGAGACCGTCAGGTCGTATCCCGCACAGGCCATGGGAACCTCCTCGGTTCGAGGCGATGGACGTATGGCGTACGCCACACGCGTGCTTTTGTACCGCATGGGCGAGGGGGTGTCACTGGTCCCGTTTCAGGAAATTCGTTCCGTGACGGACCTTCGCCCTTCGGTCCGGACCCCGCCCTGGCAGACTCGCGCCATGACGACCTCCGGCGGCGGCCTGTTCTCCCGTATCGAAGCCCTGGTGGGCGACGCGTGGACGCTCGCGGCGCTGGCCGCCGCGGTCTCCGCCGAGCTATCCGGCGAAGGATTGGGCGAGGAGCACGGTGCGCTGCTGGGCGCCGCCGGGTTCGCCGAGCGGACCGACCGGGGGTGGCGGCTGCTGCCCGAGCACCGCGAGGCGCTGCGGGCGCGGAGCGGCGCCGGGGCCGTTCCCGGCCGTCTGGCGCGGATGCTGCGGTTGGCCGCCGACGCCGCCGAGGGGGTGCCCGAACAGGTCGAGGACGGCGACGAGGTGCTCCTCGCCGAAGGGAGGGTGTCGGGCGAACGGGTCGTCCGCCTGCTCGACCTGGCGGCCCGGCACGACCCCGGCCTCAGAGGGCTCGCGGAGCACCCAGGGCCGCGCTTCTTGGACATCGGCACGGGCGTGGGCGGCGTGGCGGCGGCCCTGGCCGAGCGTTTCCCGCACGGACAGGCGGTGGGACTGGACACCGACCCGAGGATGGTGCGCCTGTCCGAACGCCACCTTGAGGCACGCGGAGCGGCCGGACACCGGACCGGGCACGAGGCCGCCGGACACGGGACCGCCGACCCCGCCGAGGCCCGCCCAGCCAACGCGGCCGACACGCCTGACAAGGTCGGCGACACCACCGAAACCGCCGTGCCCGACATGGCCGACCGCGTCGAGATCCGCTTGGCCGATGCCGCCGACCTGGCCGAGGAGGCCTGCTACGACCTGGTGTGGCTGCCGCTGTCGGTGTTGTCACCGGAGGCGGCGGCCGCGGCGCTCCCGCGCGCGGCGAGGGCCCTGCGCCCTGGGGGCCGCCTGTTGGCGGCAACGGCCCTGCGCGAAGCTCCCGAGGGCGTCCGCGACGGGGTGATCGCCTGGAGGATGTCCTTGCGCGGCGTCACCCCGTGGCCTCCGGGGGAGGTGGTCACCCGGTTGGAGGGGGTCGGCCTCACAGCAAAGGAGATCCCGACGGCGCCCACGTCGGTGGCACTCGTGGTGGCCCATCTACCAGAGTGACCACTCGGCGGGGCGGCACGGCAGGTACCCCGCTCGCGGGCCTCGGCCGGGCAGCGGACTCCTCGCGCCCCGGGCCGACGGGCGGCACGGGAGGTGCCCCGCTGACGGACCCCGGCCGAGTGGTGGGCCGCCGGGGTGCAGGGTGGATGGCGGCGACGACGGAGGTCAGCGGGCCTTGGGGTGGTGCTGTCGGGTGCCGGGCGTGTGCGTGGTCGCGGTGGATGGCGGCGACGGCATGAGCGGGGCGCTTCCCCGGGCCTGCCTGCCGTCCGGCGG
>NZ_JAQFWP010000013.1 GCF_027706745.1 Nocardiopsis suaedae
AGCGGGGCACCGGCCGAGCCGCCCGCCCGGACCGCGAGAAGCCCGCCGGACGGCAAGCAGGGCCGGGGAATCGGACGGCTCTTGCCGTCGCCGCCAAACACGGTGACCATCCACACACCCGGCGGCCGACAACGCACCAGGTAGGGCCGCCGACCCTCGTCGTCGCCGCCCCCCACCCCACACCCCGGCAGCCCGCCGGACGGCCAGGGCCCGGGAGCGGGGCACCTGCTGGCCCCGTCGTTGCTGCTGTTGTCCTTGCATTCCGGTGGCCTGGCCGACGGCCGGAGCCCGTCAGCGGGGTACCGGCCGTGCCGCCGCCGACCACTGTTCGGCGGGGGGCGCGTCAGCGCCGAGCTGCCGCCGTCTCGATCGCCGCCGCAGTGCCGTCGAGGATCAGCTCCAGGCCGAACGTGAAGTCGTGCTCGGCGGGGTCTTCTGCCCCCTCGGGCGGGTGCTCGAACACCTCGGACGCGAACAGCCGCGCCGCGTCGGGGAACCGGTCGGGGTCGACGAACCGCGCCAGCGTCCTGCCGTAGTCGCGCTCGACGCTCGCCTGGTCCGTCGCTCCGCGCATCGCCTCGACCATCTGCCGCTCGGCCGCGCTCGTCCGCTGCACGTATCCGGCGAGCACCATCTGGACGCCCACCTTGTCCCCTTCGTCGAGCCTGGTGCCGCGCAGGGCGCGCAGCCCCGCGTCCAGCCAGGCGATCGCGTTCGGCCCGCTCGGCGGCCCGGTGAAGGGCACGTCGGCGAGCCAGGGGTGGCGCCGGTGCACCTCCCGCAGCGCGTGCGCCCACGCGCGCAGGCCTTCGCGCCAGCCCCCTTCGGGCACGTCGAGTTCGGGCGGGGGGCCGTCGGCGGCGTCCACCATCAGGACGACCAGGTCGTCCTTGGACCCCACGTGGCGGTAGAGCGACATCGCCGTCACGCCCAGCTCCTTGGCGACCTTGGCCAGAGTGGCCCCCGCCAGCCCGTCCCGGTCGGCCAGGTCCACCGCCGTGCGCACGACGCGCTCCACGTCGAGCTCGGGCCGCCGCCCCAGCCTGCCGCCGGCCGGCAGCCTCCACAGCCGCCCCAGCAGGGCGGGCACCTCGTCCATGCCTGGAACCTACCTCCCGTCTGACCGGGGCCGGGGGACGGGCGCGGTCCGACGGGAGCTCGCCCCGGCCTGGAGCTCACCCGGCCTGCCCCCCATTTGTTTACTTCATATAGTTTATCTCGTATATTAATGACGTCCGCCGACGCCCCGAGGAGGGGACCCATGACCACCGCACCCGGCACCGGTCCGACCGCCGAGGCCGCGGGCCGCCTCGGCCCCGTCCGGCGCTCCGAGCGCTCCCTCGCCCCCGACCTGGCCCGGGGCGGCATGCTGCTCGTCATCGCCCTGGCCCACACCGGGATGGCGCTCTTCGCCACGGTGCCCGGATTCGCGCCCGACCCGATGGGCCTCGAACGCGCCTACGACGTCTTCATGTTCACCGTCGTGCACGCACGCGCCCTGCCGCTGTTCGCGATCATGTTCGGCTACGGGGTCGTGCAGCTCGCCCTCCGCCGCCAGGCCGCCGGTCCGCGTGCGGCCCGGGCCGTCCTCCTGCGCCGCAGCGCCTTCCTGTTCGCCCTCGGCCTGGCGCACGGCGTCCTGCTCTTCTCCGGCGACATCCTCGGCGCCTACGGGATCATCGGCGCCGTGCTCACTCTGGTGCTCGTCGGGCGCGGCGAGCGCGTCCACCGCGTCGGGCTCTGGTACCCGGGGGTGGCCGCCGTCTACGTCGCCGTGGCCGCCGCCATGGCCGCGTGGAGCCTCGCGAACGGCTCGGGCGAGCGTGCGGAGGTGCCCGTGGGCGCGTACTCCTCCGGCCAGGCGGCCACGTACGGCGCCGCCGTGCTGGAGCGGCTCGGCGAGTGGCCGATGACCACGCTCATGCTGTCCACCATGCTCTTGCCCGCATGGCTGGGCGCGTGGGCCGCACGGCGCCGGATCCTGGAGGAGCCCGCACGCCACCGCCGACTGCTCACGGCGGGCGCCGCGGGCGGGCTGACCGCAGGGTTCGCCGGGGGCCTGCCCATGGGCCTGTTCAGCGCCGGGTGGCTGAACGCCGACGCGTCCGCGGCCATGTGGCTCAAGATCCTGCACGAGTCGTCCGGCCTGTTCGCGGGCGTCGGCTTCGTCTGCCTCTTCGCCCTGGCCTGCCTCGCCTATGAGAACCGGCGCCCGGCGGCACCCGTGCGCGCCGCCGTCGGCGCGGTCGCCGCGCTCGGGCGGCGTTCCCTGAGCGGGTACCTGGTCCAGTCGGCCGCGTGGCTGGCGCTGTTCGCCCCGTTCGCCCTCGACCTGGGCTCCGCCCCGAACCCGGCGGCCACCGCGCTCGCTTCGGCGGTCGGCGTCTGGTCGGCCACGGTCGCCGCCGCCGCGCTGATGGAGCGCCGCGGCCTGCCCGGTCCCGCCGAGCGGGCCCTCCGCCGATTCGCCTACGGGCGGTCCCGGCGGGCGTGACAGGACCGTCCGCGTTGTCACCCCGATTCGGTGACAGCTTGTTACTTACGTCCGTGAGAGCGGCGTCGCCACAGTGGGGTCATGCCTATTCCGCCGAACCGCGACGCCGCCGTCGACGTCGACGGCCTGAACTTCTCCTACGGGCGATATCAGGCCGTCAAGGACGTCTCCCTGAGGGCCCTTCGTGGCGAGGTCTTCGCGCTGCTCGGGACGAACGGGGCCGGCAAGACCACGTCCCTGGAGCTCATCCAGGGGTACCGCCGCCCGGACTCCGGCCACATCCGCGTCCTGGGGCTCGACCCCTTCCGGCAGCGCCGGAGCCTCCGCCGCCGAACCGGGTTCATGCTCCAGGAGGCCGGGTTCCTCACGGAGATGACGGTGCGGGAGACGATCGAGCTGTGGGACTCGATCTCGGGGCGCCGCGACAGCGTGGACCGGGTCATGGACCGCGTCGACCTCGTCAGCCGTGCAGATGTCCGCCTCGACCAGCTGTCCGGCGGCGAGAAGCGCCGCCTGGACATCGCCCTGGCGGTGTGGGGCGGCCCCGAGCTGGTGGTCCTCGACGAGCCCACGACCGGGCTCGACCCCGAGTCGCGCCGGCGCCTGTGGTCGCTGGTCGACGACCTGCGCGCCGCCGGGACCACGATCATCCTCACCACCCACTACCTGGAGGAGGCCGAGGCCCTGGCGGACCGCCTCGCCATCATGCACGAGGGGAAGGTCGCGGTCGCCGGAACGCTCCAGGAGGTCCTCGAGTCGCACCCGGCCACCATCAACGCGCGGCTCACCGCCTCCTTGGCGGACGAGCTGCCCGCGCTCTCGGGGAGCACCGCCGTGGCCGCCCCGGGCGGCGCCGACGCCTCCGACACGCGCACGCTGCGGGTCGAGACCTCCGCCCTGCAGGCGGACCTGACGGTGCTCTTGGAATGGGCCGACCGGCGCGGCGCCACGCTCTCGGGCCTGCACGCCCAGCCCGCCACCCTGGAGAGCCTGTTCCACACCATCCGGACGCGGAGCGAGCGGCTGACGGCCGAAGCCCTGGAGGCGGCGGACCAGGGCACCGACCGCGCCGGAGGTGACGGCGGTGACGGCGGTGACGGCGGTGACGGCGGCCCCCACGGCGGTGGCGGGGGAGACGGCGGAGGCGGCGGACAGGGCACCGGGAACGGCGCCGAGCACGACGTGGAAGGGGTGTCCGCGCGATGACGGCCACCGCACGACAGGCCACGGTGGCGGCCGGGACCGCCGCCGGCCGGGACCGCGGCCCCGGCCGCGTGACGCTGATGCTCGCCCTCACCCGGGCGGAGCTGAGACTGCTGATGCGCCGCAAGGGCGTGCTGGCCGTCGCCCTGTTCCTGCCCATGATGCTGGTGGGCATCTCCTACCTGGGCGCCCGCCCGGAGGGCCCCGCCCAATGGGGGGCGACCCTCGGGGTGTACTTCATGTACGCGCTGATGATGACGCCGTACATGAGCACGACCACCCAGCTCTCGGCCCGCCGCGACACCCTGGTCTACAAGCGGCTGCGCACCACCGAGCTCGACGGCGCCGAGCTGATCGCGGGGAGCATGCTGGCGATCGCGCTGCTCAGCGCGGTGCAGATGGCGCTGATGCTCGGTGTGTTCACCGCGACCGGCGCGCCGCTGCCGCAGCACCCGCTGCTGGTGGTGGTGGGGGCGGTGCTCGGGCTGGTCCTCGCGCTGGTGCTGGCCGCGTTCATCGTCGCGGTGACCGGCAGCCACGAGCGCGTCATGTTCACCATGATGCCGCTGCTCATCCTGGCCGTGATCGGCGCCCAGCTCATCGACTACCCGGTGCAGGCGGTCGCCTGGGGGGCGATGCTCGTCCCGATGGTCCCGGCGGCCGACCTGATCGCCAAGGGGTTCGGCGGCACCGGGGTCGGGGCGGCGGACCTGCCGGTGCCGGTGGACCCGGTGGTCGCCGACCTTCTCCTCCTCGTGGCCTGGACCGCGGTGGCCCTGCTGGTCACGCGGCGGACCTGGCGCTGGGAGCCGCGCTCCTGACCCCCGCGCGGCGCCCGGCGCCCGCCCCGCCCCGCCCGCAGACCGTGGGCCGGACACGCGTCCGGCCCGGACCGAAAGGTGATTGCGCATGGACTTCTTCTACGCCCTCTCCGGCGTCAAGCTCGGTTCCACCCTCGGCCAGGAGCTCCTCGTCCAGGTCATCACGATCGCCGTCATCGGCGGCGTCGTGTTCGTGCTGGCCTCGGACCGCCCCGTGGTGCAGATCGCGATCTACGCGGCCCTGGCGCTCTATGCGGTCGGGCGGCTGGCCGCGGTCGCGTACGTCCAGCGCGGCCGACGCCAGACCACCGGCTCCTGACCGTCTCCGCCGGGCGCGCTCCCGTCCTGCGCGCACGGCGGGGCTTCCTCGGGGCCCCTGACCCGGTCCCGTCCGGAGCCCGCCCCCGCCCCGTCCTCGGGCGGTTCCGGACGGCGGCCCGTGGCGCTCCCTCCCCGCGCCCGGGCCGCCCTCGCACCGGACGCGCGGCCTCCGGGGAGGAACGCGGCCCGCCGCAGCGATGAACACGGCCCCTGCCGGATGTCCGGCGGGGGCCGCCGTCGTGGCGCGGGCGGGTCCGGTCCCGCACGCCTCCGCGATTCCGGCCGTGGAGGCGGGGCGGTCCGCAGCGCGCGGACGGCGGGGCGCCTCCGCCGCCGGAAGCGGCCGGATTCCGCCGACCACCGCCGCTTTCCGCCCCCTTCGGCGCTCCCGTAATGGCGCGCACCGGAATGACGGCCCCCGGAATGCTCCGCCATCCGCCCGGATGGGGGCTGGGCCGACGGCGCCTGCCCGGGTACTTTCGTATTGGACGACCGGGGAACGCGAGTGTATATGATTGACTCCTCGCATCGGTCCGCACCGTCCCGCCGCCCATCAGCGGCCGACGCTCGGAGCCCTGTTGTAGCACAGGCGATCATCGGAGAAACAGGGACCCCGTGTCACGGAAACAAATTACCGTGTAACACGCCACTTACGGTAATCAGTCGCCTTTATTCCGTGACGCCCCTTATTACAGTCATCGGGAAACCGGATCCCGACGCACCGCGGCGCCCGCTCCGAGGCGGACACAGAACGCGCACCAGAAGCGGCCCGCAGAATTCAGCGCCCACCCCAGAAGAGTGGCGAACACCCCACTGACCTGCCATGACACTACTCGGTCACCCCGAGTTCCGGGGCGCCGCCCCCGCCCCACCGCGCACCCGTCGACCGGGGGGAACGCTTTACCGGCCGCGAATCCTCACCCTTCTCCCCGCCCCCTGGCCCCGTCTCTCCATTTCTTTTCCCCGCCCCCGGCCACGGGTCCCGAACCGGTCACACGGACACGCCTCCGCGGGCACACGCCCCCCAGGAAGTCCCCTGCAATGCCCTGTTCACCTGGAGTGATGCCGCCAGGTCGCCACCGCCGCCCGCACCGTCGGCCCCCTCCGCAGCCCCCGCGCCCGGGCGCACACGCCCGGGACGCGGCACCCCCCGCCCGCAATTCCTGACAGGGTAATCGGGCCGCACGGCCGCGGAAGAACAATTCCTCCGGACCCGAAAACCCCACTTGAGCACCGCCGTCAGGTGGGTTAGCTTGGGCGCCGCCGGAGTCGCCGCCACGTCGAATCGAGCCGCTGTTTTCCCCCTTCCCCACACCAGGCGTCGGCGCCGACGCGGCCGGAATCTCCCTTCACACCGTGAACGACTTGGTATCGGTTGGTGACGATAGTGCTCTGCCGTCGGGGGTATCGATGACTTCTCAAGGGATATCGATTGACCGACCGCCTGAACAGCTGCAGGCCCCCGCTCTGCACATCCGAATGGACGTGCTGCTCGACTCGCTGCGGAAGAACCGCCCCCGCGAGATCCGCATCTTCCACCCCGCCTCGGCCGGGGCGGCCACCCTGCTCTCCGCGGTGACCCGGCGGGCGCTGTCCTCCGGCGCGCAGGTCCGCACGGTGGTCGAGCGCCGCGCCGGCGCCGAGCCGGGGCTGCCCCCGGCGTTCCGGACACAGCACCGCGCAGGTGCCCGGATCCGCACGGCGGATTCGGTGCCGCACTGCCTCGTCCTGCTCGACCGGACCATGGCGGTGCTCGCCTCGCAGGGCTCCGGCGAGCCGCAGTGGGCCACCCTCGTCCGGGAGCGGACCATGCTCAGCGGACTGTCCACCCTGTTCGACCTCGTCTGGGCGTCGGCCGCGCCGGTGGACGAGGCCCCCTGCGCCCCCGGGCCCGAACCGGAGGCGCTCTCCAACGCGATGACCCGCCAGCTCATCCTGCTCCTGAGCGAAGGCCTCAACGACGAGGCGGCCGCCAAGGAGCTGGGGACCTCGCTGAGGACCGTGCGCAGGCACGTCGCGGAGATCAAGGAGATGGTGAACGCGAAGAACCGGTTCCAGACCGCGGTGCGCCTCACCAAGAGAGGACTGCTGTGACGACCACCCTCGCGTCGCCCGGCCCCGGGCCGCTGTCCGACGCCGATGTACGGGCCGTGCTCGACCGCGCCGAACCCGTCCCCCTGCACCCGCGGGTCACCCGGGCCGACCACCGGGGCCGGACGTTCATCGTGAAACATGCGCGCCGCGCGGGCGGCGGGCAGGACGCCCTGCGGCACGAGCGCGAGGCCGGGGAGCGGGCGGCGGCGCTGCGCCTGCCCGACGGCGCCGCCCTGTGCACGCCGCCCGTCTGGCACGACCCGGAGCGGCTGGTCTTCGCGGCCCCCGAGGGGCGGGGCACGCTGCAGGACCTGGTCGCCGAGGGGCGCGGGGCCGGGGAGGCGCGCCGGTGCGGTGCCGCCGCGGCCGCGCTGCACGGCGACGACGGGCGCGGCCTGCCTCCGGCCGTGCCGGAGCGGCCGCGGCTGTTCCCGCTGCGGACGGCCGAGTACGCGACCACGTCGGACCAGGTCATCGCCCTGCTCAAGCAGCTCGACCGGCACCCGTCGGCGCGGGACGCGCTGGCGTCGGTCCAGGAGCGCGGCGCCGCGGACGCGGACCCGGTGTTCGTCCATGGCGACTTCAAGCCGGACAACATCCTGGTCCCCTCCGGGCAGGACCGGGAGACCACCGGCACCGGCGCGATCACGGTCATCGACTGGGAGCTGGCCGGCCGCGGCGACCCGCACGAGGACCTGGCGGCCTTCCTGGCCGGGGCGCTGTCGGCGTCGCTCCAGGCCCGCGTGCACCGCATCCACCAGGACCGGGCGGCCGACGTCCGCGCGGCCGTCGAGGGGGCGGCGGGCCAGTCCTTCGCCCTTCTCGCGGCGATGCTGGACGGCTACCGCGCGGTCCGGCCCTGGTCGCCGGACCTGGAGCGGCTGCTCCTGCTGACGGGCGGGCGGCTGCTGTGCCGGGCCCAGGCCCTGGCGACCGTCGGCAGCCAGGTGGGCACCGTCCCCACGGTGCTGCTCCGCGCGCTCGCCGCGATGCTCGGCGACCTGCCCCGCGCGGTCGCCGGGCTCCGGACGGCCCTGGACGAGGGGGGTGCGCGATGACCCGCACCGGCGCCGCCTTCCCCGAGCCCGCCTTTCCCGGCCCCGCCACGCTGCGCACCTGGTGCGACCGGGTGCGGGCCGCGGTCGCGCCCGAGTCCGCGGCCGACCCGGCGGGCCGGTGGATCCGCGCCGCGACCGGCGAACGGAGCGAACCGGCCGCCCACCCGCGCGGGGTGCCCGCCCTGCGCAGCTGGCTGTACCGCGACGTCCACCTGGCGGGGCCGCACTCCGAGGCCGCCACGCCCGGCGCCGACGCGGCCGCCACGGCCCTGTTCGCCGAACTCGCCACGGGCACCTGGTGCGACCCCGGCTGGACCGTCGAGGGCGAGGCGCCCGCGGAGGACGGCGACGGCGACGGTCCCGAAGGGCCGGATGCGGTGGTGTCCAAGAACGGGGTGCGCCTGCGCGCCGCTCCCGGAGAGCTGCGGACAGGGGTCGACGGCGGAACCGCCGAGGTGCTGCTGCCCCGCGCCCGGCCGGGGGCGCTGTTCGGCTGGTTCGGCTACACCGGCCCGAACGGCCCGCCCGTGCGCCCCCGGGCCCGCCTGTACCTGCACCCGCCGTCGCTGGCCGACCGGGGCGTCGTCGGGCCGCTGCTGGAGGCGCTGGAGCGGTTGGAGGCGCCCTGGCAGGCCAAGGCGGCGACGCGCGGCACCGGAGCGCCCCGCCCCGACTCCTTCGTGGTCTACCTCGCCGCCGCCGACGCCGACGGCGTGGCGGCGGAGCTGGCCGCTTCGGGCCTGCCCGAGGTGCTTGCCGACCCCGTTCCGGGCTTCGCCCTCCGGGTCGCGCAGGGGGTGGGCCTGGCCGTGCACCCGCCGGGCCTTCCCGGAGGCAGCTTCGGCGTCCGGCTGGCCGACCTGTTCGCCCGGACGCTGGTCGAGAGCGGCGCCGACGGCCTCGAAGAGCGGATCGGCGCGGCGCTCCACCCCGCCGTACCGGAGGCCGCGGCCGCCGGGGCGGAGCACCCTGAGGCCCTGCGTCCGGAGCCGGAGCGCCCCGAAGAGAGGAGCGAGGTCCATGTCCCCTGACGCCCAGGGCGTCGCCCGCCCGCCGGTCCGCACGGTCGAGCCGTCGGAGCGCGGCTGGACGTGGCGGATCCCCGCGCCGCCGCCTCCCGGCCGGTCGGCCTCCCCGTTCCCGCCGCCCGCCCCGGCCCCGGCGGGCGAGGGGGGCGAGGTCCCGGTGCGCTTCCTCTCCCCGTCGTGCGAGCGGCCCACCGAGGGCGGACCGGTGTCCGACTCCGTCTCCTCCTCCGGGGGCACCGAGGTCTTCACCGGCGTGCGCGGGCACGCCTCGGTCGCCGACGCGATCCGCGTGCCCGGCCCGCTCCCTCCCGAGGCCCTGTCCGGCCTTCCCGGTGCCGTGCTCCAGGGCATCATGGAACGGCCGCGCCGCCCCGCGCCCCCTTCCGGGGGCGACCCCGGGAATGCCCCCACCCTGTGGACGGCGGTCCGGGAGTTCCTGGACGAGTGCGAGGAGGCGGGCGTCCGGCAGTCGGCCTCGGTCCGCGCCCACCTCGGCGACGCGCCCCCTGACCCGGTGTTCTCGGCCCACGGGGTCCACCGGACGCTGGGGCTGGGGCGGCTCGCCGTCGCCGAGCGGGACGGGCGGCCCCGGTACGGCCGCGTCGACGTGCTGCTGCCCTCGGCCCCCGCCCCGCTCCTCCTCGACACCTGCAGGGTGCTCGGCGAGCTCGCCCTCACCACGCAGCTGTTCACCGCCGCGGGCAAGGCGAGCGCCCCCTCCCTGGCCCGCCTGCTCCGCGCGTTCGAGGCGCTCGCCTCCGAGGAGGCCCCGTTCCCGGCCGAACTCCTGCGGCGGGGGACGGCCGTCCTGATGGTGGACCACGCGCGCAGGCTCGCCGCCCAGGCGGGGCTGGACGCGCGGACGGCGGCGCTGGAGATGGCGGTGGTCGTCGCCCTGCTGACGGCGCCCGCCCCGGCCCCCTCGGCGGCGTCCCCGGCCGCACCCGCCTGAGCCCGCGCCCCCGGCGGCGGACGCGGCGCCCCCGATGACGAGGACGATGAGAAGGAAGCCCTGCGCATGAATCCCCCGAAGATCACCCTGCCCCGCGGAAACGTCCTGCTCGTCGGCGCGGGGGCGCTTCCCGTCGCCCTGCTCCCCGGCTGGGTGCTGTACCTGCGCCAGCTCTACGGGTGGCAGGTGCGGGTGTGCCTGACCCGTTCGGCGACCGGCCTGGTGGCGTCCGACGCCCTGGCCGCGATCTCCGGCCGCCCCGTGCTCGGCCCGGAGTGGCGCCCGGCCGGCGGCACGGTCGAGCACCGGGAGGCGGCCGAGTGGGCCGACCTGGTGGTCGTCATCCCGGCGACCGGTGCCTTCATCGCCAAGTGCGCGGCGGGCATCACCGACAGCCTCGCCCTGGCGACCGTCGGCTTCACCGGGGCCCCCGTGTTCATCGTGCCGTCCCTGGGCGGACCGCGGCTCCGCTCCAAGGCCGTCCGCCGCAACCTGGCGGCGCTGGAGGAGGACGGGTACCACGTCCTGCCCACGGAGACGGGGACCTCCGCGCACACCGGCGCCGACGACCTCGGGGCGATGCCGTCCATCTTCACCGTCCTGCGGACGATCGCCGATTCCGGCGCCGTGGGGGCGGGCGGCACTGAGGCTGGCGGTGCGGACGCGGAGAGCGCGGAGCCGGGCCCGGCGGGCCGGGTCGCCGAGGGGACTGCCTAATGCTGTTGTCAAGCCACGAGACGGAGCGCGGGCCGGTCCTCATAGGGTCTGCGGTCGCGCAGGATCGCGAACAGCACGTTGACCCGCCGTCGGGCCAGGGCGATGAGCGCTTGGTGGTGCCGCTCGCCCTCGGCACGCTTGCGGTTATAGAAGGTGCGGGGCAGGGGGATGAGCCTCCTGAGCCATCGGTGGCAGCCGGCATGAAATCCATCCCTGCCCCGCTCGCACGGCCCCATCGTCGCGAACCTCTGGGGCGCACTCAAGAAGGTAGGGCCGCATGACCGGGGCGCCCCGGACCGCCGCCCCCGCCGTTCCGCCGCCCGACCCGCACCGCTGGCTGGAGGACGGCGCCGACCCCGCCGTCGGCGCGTGGGAGGCCGGGCAGGCCGCCCTGCTGGACCGGTCGCTGGGCCGCGACGGCCTGCGGGACTCGGTGCGCCGCGCCCTCGCCCCCTACCTGGAGGTCGGCGGGTACACGGCCGCGGGCTGGCAGGACGGCCGGGCCCTCTACCTCCGCCACGCGCCCGACCGCGACCTGCCGGTGCTCGTCAGCGCTGACGCGGTGGGCCCGCAGCAGGACGCGGATGCCCGCACCGTCTTCGACCCCGCCGTGTGGGACCCGTCCGGGGACACCGTCCTGACGGGCTGGTCGGCCCCGCCCGGCGGCGGGCCCGTGGCGGTGACGCTCGTGTCGGCGGCCGGGGGGGACGGCCGCGTCCTCGTGCTGCCCCCGGGCGGGGGAGAACCGCTCGGCCCCCCGCTGACCGGCTGCCACCCGGCCGCGCCGTCCTGGCTGCCGGACGGGTCCGGCTTCGCCTACATCAGGGAGGCGCGCGACGGCGGGCGGCTGCGCCGCTGGGCGGCCCTGCACCGGCTGGGCACGCCGCAGGGCCAGGACGCGGACGTCGCAGCGGGGGCGGCGGACTGGACGGCGCAGCGGACGCAGGTCGACCCCTCCGGGCGGTGGCTGCTGGTGCAGACGCGCGGCGCCAAGGGCACCGCCGTGTGGGTCGGCCGGCTGGGGGACGGCGCCCTCCGGGCGCCCGGGATGGCGGCGGTCCACGCCGCACCGGTGTGCACCGCCCGGTTCCGGCGGGCGGGGGTGCTCGACGTCCTCACCGAGCACGGGGCCCCGCGCGGGCGCCTGCTCAGCGCCCGCCTCGGCGAGGAGCACCACTGGTGGGAGGCGGTCCCCGAGCGCCCGGACGCGCACCTGGCGGACGCGGTGGCGCTGGGCGGGCGGCCGGAGGCGCCCCTGCTCACGGTCTGGCGCGAGGACGGCTCCTCCCGGATCCGGCTGCATGGCGGGGACGGGGAGGACGGAACCCCCCGCGAAGGCGGCCCCGGAGAGGAGGGGGAGGTCCCCCTGCCCGGGATCGGCACGGTGTCCGCCGTCGCCCCCCGCCCGGACGGCCGGGAGGCGCTGATCGAGTGGACCGGCTTCACCACACCGCCCTCCCTCCTGCTCTTCCGGCCTGACGGGGGCTCCTGGGACGGCGGCGCCGCCGTGCGCACCGCCCTCACCGCACCGGGGGCGGCCCGCCCGGGGTCGGTCCGGTGCGAGCGGCTCCACGCCACCGCCCCGGACGGGGCCCGGATCGGCCTGTTCGTCATCGGCCCCCCGGAGGACACCGGACCGGCGCCGACCCTGCTCACCGTCTACGGCGGATTCGGGCTGGCGCTCACCCCCTCGTTCTCGGCGACCGCGCTGGCGTGGGCGGCCGCCGGGGGGCGCTGGGCGATGGCGGCGGTGCGCGGCGGCGGCGAGGAGGGGAGCGCGTGGCGGGAGGCCGCGCGCGGCCGCGACAAGCACCGCTCCGTGGGCGATCTGCACGCCGCGGCCGACCACCTGGTGGCGGAGGGCGTCGCCGAGCGCGGGCGGGTCGCGCTGATCGGCTCCTCGCACGGCGGGATGCTGGCGGCGGCGGCCGCGGTGGACCGGCCGTCGGGCTATGCGGCGGCGGTGTGCACGGCGGCACCGCTGGACATGGCGCGGTTCCCGCGCTGGGCGGCGGGGCGGGCCTGGATCCCGGAGTACGGGGACCCGGACGACCCGGAGGACCTGGCCGCGCTGCTGCGGTACTCGCCGCTGCACAACGTCCGGGAGGGGGTGGCCTACCCGCGGATGCTGCTGACCGCCTTCGAGCTGGATCTGCGCGTCGACCCGGCGCACGCCCGGAAGTTCTGTGCCGCCCTCCAAGGGGCCGCGCCCGCCGTCCGGAACCGTGCCGGGCGCCCGGGGGAGCCGGACGCCCCAGAGGACCCGGGGGCGCTCTACGCGCTCCGCCCGAGCCTGGGCCACACCACCGGCGCGGCGGCGGCCCGCAAGGCGCAGGCGGGCGACGAGTTCGCCTTCCTGACCCGCGCGCTGGGCCTGCCGGAGCCGCCGCCCCCTGAGCCGTGACGGCGGTGCCTCCGCCGACCGGCGCCCGTCGGGGCCGTCACGGCGAAGGCGTGCTCGGCGGCGCGGGCAGGCGGGCCGTGAGGGTGAAGTGGGACCCGCGTGCCTCGGCGGTCATCTCGCCCCGGTGCTCGCGGATGTGGCGCCGCAGGCTCTCCAGGCCGGTCGGGGGCTCGTCCAGCGGGTAGGGGCGTGCGGGCCCCTCGGCCGCCCCGTCGTTGCGGACGACCAGCACGACGTCGTCGCCGTACCGGTCCAGGCGGATCTCGCAGACGGTGGCGCGGGCGTGCCGGAGGATGTTGGTGACCGCCTCCCGGACGACCCTGCCGAGCGGGTGGGACAGCTCCTCGGGGACGTCGGCGAAGGCGCCCTCGGTCTCGCAGCGGATCGACGCCGACTCCAGCAGGCGGCGGGCCGTGTCCACTTCGTGGGCGATCTCGGTGGTCTGGTTGGCTCGCACGAGGTTGCGGACGTCCCGGACGGCGCCGCGGGCCACCTCTTGGACCTCGCCCAGCTCCCGTTCGGCACGCTCGGGGGCGTCCCGCACCAGCCGGGAGGCGAGTTCGCTCTTGAACGCCACGACCTCCAGCGCCCGGCCGAGGATGTCGTGCAGGTCCTCGGAGATGCGCAGGCGCTCTTCGGTGACGGCCAGCCGCAGCGTCGACTCGTTGGCGTCGACGGTGCGCTGCCACAGCACCGGGCCGGTGGACTCCCAGTAGGCGAGGAAGCCGACCGCGAGGACGCTGGTGACCGAGTAGCGGAGGGCCTCCTCGGTGCTCGATCCGGGCGCGACCACCACGTACACGCACACGCCGGTGGCCAGGGCGATGGGCACGATGTACGCGGCGATCCAGTGGCGGGGGCGCATGGTGACCACGTCGGCGGCGGCGATGCCGGGCAGCAGCAGCCAGAACCAGGGCGCCTGGGTCCGGGCGGTGGCGAGCGTCATGGCGGCGATGGCGATGACGACCAGGGTCCACAGCAGGACGGTGCGGTACATGCCGACGGGCGGGGGTCCGCCCAGGCCGATCACCATGGACCGCAGGATGGAGAAGCCCATGAGCAGGACCACGAGCACGGCGATGGGGACGGGCGCGGCGTCGGCGGTGACCAGGGCGATTCCGGGGAGGAGCAGCGCGAACGCCGAATTGAGGTACTGGTGCCGCTTGATGTAGCGCAGGACGACGCGGTCCGGTGTGGGGGGACCGGTGGCGGGCTGGTGAACTCGCATGGGACCCGTTCCACGAGTGGGTGTTTACAGGGCGATGGTAGGGCGGCGGCGCGGGCGCGGAGTCGGTCCGGGAACGGGAATTCCCGCCCGGATGCGAGTGGTATTCATCTCTTGTCCACGCCCCGGGGACGTTCCATTCTGGCCGATCCGCAGTGCGGAAGCCGTGCGCCCTCCCGACCTCCGATCCGTGAACTGGGGCTGGAGTACCATGGCGTATCAGCGGGTTTTCCGTCCCCGGAAGAATTGTCGCGCGGGCGATCCCCGCGCGGGGCGGCAACGAACAAGTGAGGAGGATACGGCTCTGATTCGCGTACTGCTGGCCGAGGACGAGGCCATGACCCGTGAGGCGATCGCCGCCCTCCTCGACCTGGAGCCCGACATCACCGTGGTCGCCCAGACGGAGGACGGGTCGGCGGCGCTGGCCGCCGCGCTGGAGCACGCGCCGGACATCGTGATGCTCGACGTGGAGATGCCGGAGGGCGGGCTCGCCCTGCTGGAGAAGGTCAAGAAGCACCTCCCGGACACCCGCTGCGTGATCCTCACCCGGCACGCCAGCCCGGGGGCGCTGCGCCGCTCGCTCAAGGCCGGCGCGGACGGCTTCATCGCGAAGAACAGTTCGGCGAAGCTGCTGTCGAACGTGCTGCGGCGGGTGGTGGACGGCCACCGGTACGTCGACCCCTACCTGGCCGCCGACGCCCTGGCGGAGCCGGCGTGCCCGCTGAACGAGCGGGAGCTGGCGATACTCGCGCAGGTCAGCCAGACCTCCACGACGGCGGACATCGCCCGCAACCTGCACCTGGCCAACGGCACGGTGCGCAACTACCTGTCGGCGATCCTCGACAAGCTCAACGTGCGCTCCCGGTACGAGGCCGCGGAGCTGGCGCGCGAGCAGGACTGGATCTGACCGGAGCACCCTTCCCGGGGCGCGCCCCGGGGGCCGCCGGGCCGGGCGACCGCCGGGCCGCATGACTGTCATCCGGCCCGGCCCGCACACCGTCATCCCCGCGCGTGGCGACCGCTCCGCACCGGTCACTCTCCGCCATTTCCCGAACACCCTGGAGACGCCTTCCGCGGGCCGGAGACCAGGGTGAACACCCGCCGGCGAGGGCCGGGGACACGTCACGTGGCACCAACGTGCCAATCTCCCGCGTTCGCTTGGAATCGTCCTCGCGGACCGTGATGCTGTTCATGTCCGGACAAAAAGAGATAACCCGGCACAGGGGAATGACCCCCCGGTGCCCGGCCCCACTACTTAAGGAGTCCGACATGGACCAGTCCGTTTTCGGTGACCTGGACCTGCTCGCCGCCGCCGGTGCCGAGGCCGCCGACGTGACCGTCGCCATGGACGAGAGCGTCGACGCCCCGACCACCGTCCCCTGCGGCATCACCATTTCCATCACCCTGGACTGCTGAGTCCTTCCCCGATAAGGGGACATGCTTCTCGGCCTGTGGTGCGGGCCGTGAATAAAAGGAGGGCCGCTCACCGCTGTACGGCGGTGGGCGGCCTTTCCGTGTTCGAATTCCGGAATGGCGTCCGACGCGGTCGGGAGCCCGTCAGCCGTCGGAGGCGAGGGCGCCGAGGCGCTCGCGCCTCGCCTCCAGGGCCTCGCGCTGCTCGTCGAGGCGGGCCGCGATGCCGTCGACCTCGGCGCGGAGGGCCGGGCACATCTCCAGGGTCATGCCGTGCTCTCCGACCCTCACGCAGTGGAAGTAGCGGCGGACGGTGCTCGTGGGAAGGCCGGCGTCGATCATGGTCTTGATCTGCAGGACCCGGACGACGTCGGATTCGGAGTAGACCCGGTAGCCGTTGGGGTCGCGCCCGGGGACGAGGACCCCGCGCTCCTCATAGTGGCGCAACGCGCGCGCGGAGACTCCGGTCCGTGCGGCGAGCTCGCTGATCAGCACCCGTACTCCTTCGGCTTGACCTTCACGCTGACGTGAACCCCTACCGTCCGGCGGTATGGCACCTAAGGCAACCGAACGACGAGAATCGATCTTCCACGGATACGCGGCGACGCCCGGGGACCACTGGTTCGGGTGGCTCGCCGAGCGGCTGGAGCGGGCGGGCATCCCGGCGGACGTCCCCGCACTGCCGGAGTCCGGCTCCCCGGATCCGGACCGCTGGGGCGCCGCCGTCGCGGAGGCGGTCGGGACGCCCGACCAAGGGTCGGTGGTCGTGGCGCACAGTCTCGGGTGCCTGGCGGTCCTGCGGTACCTGGCCTCGCTCTCCGGCCCCTGGCGCCTGGGGACGCTCGTGCTCGTGTCGGGGTTCGTCGACGAGCTGCCTGCGCTGCCCGTCCTCGACGGGTTCATCGGGGACGACGGGGCGGATACCGCTGGGGTGCGGGAGAGGATCGGGTCCCTCACCCTTCTGCGGTCCGACGACGACCCGTACGTCCCCACCGGGCACACCGACCGTCTCGCGCGGCTCCTCGGGACGACGGCGACCGTCGTTCCGGGTGCGGGCCACTTCCTGGCCGAGGACGGCGTGACGGCTCTACCGCAGGCGCTCGAAGCGATCGTGTGACGCGTCGGCCGCGCGGGCACCCTCCCCGTTGATCTCGGGAAAGACGCCCCTACAGACGCGGTTTCAGCGTCGAATCTCCCGAGATCAACGAGCGGATGGGGCGCTCAACTCTCGCGGACCGGCAGGTCGTAGACGCGGCGGACGCTGGAGCCGAGGCGGCCGATGTCCGCCCCGTACACGTGGAGCGACACGGCGGGGCCGCCGCCCGCGTTGGCCACCCGGTGGATGTCGCCGGGAGGGGCGAAGCCGCAGGTGCTCCCCGCGCGGTTCACGGCGCCGCCGACCGTGACCAGGCGGCGGTCGTCCTCGGGCCCGGCGAGGGCGTAGCGGGTCTCGTCCTCGGCGCCGAGGTGCACGCCGGTGACGCACCAGGCGACGTGGTCGTGCACGGGGGTGGCCTGGCCGGGCAGCCAGACCAGGGCCACGACGGAGAAGGCGCCGCCGTCCTCCACGTGCAGGACGTGCTGGGTGTAGGTGTCCGGGTCGGCCGCCATGGCGGAGGCGGGGAGGAGGCCGGGGTCGGTGAGGAACGGGGGCAGGGCGTCGGCGACCAGTTCGGCGGTTCGGGCGGGGGTCTCCCGCCGGTTCACAGCGGTCCGGACGGCGCCGACGAGCGCGTCGAGGCGGGGCGTGGTCGCGGTTCTGGAAGCGGTGGACACGGCTGCTCCAAGGGGTGGTCGGATGCGCAGGCGTCCACGGCGGCGGCCGTCCCGAGATCGCCGGGAGGCCGCCGTGCCGTGATCGCGATGCCCCGAGCCTCGTCCCGCGGGGGCCGTGTGTCGACGGCGACTTGTTCAGCCGCTCCCAAGGCGGCGCTTATAGGAGGCGTTCGCGGGGAGCGCGGACATCGGTCCGTCTCCGGTGACCCCGACCGTGCCCGGCCCGATGCGTCGCGCGGTGTCCGCCAGCACCTCCAAGAGGAGGCGGGTCGCCGGGATGCGGGCGTATTCGCGCAGGGTGTAGGCGGCGACCGTGCGGTGGGCGGGCGGCTCCACCCGGCGGCCGACCACGCCGGGGTGGCGCAGGCAGGACAGCACCAGGCCGGGCATGCAGGCGATCCCGGCCCCGGCGGCGACCAGGCTCTGCACCGCGAGGTTGTCGTCGGTGGTGAAGGCGATGTCGGGCTCGAAGCCCGCGGCGGCGCAGGCCGTGACGAAGTTGCCGCGGCAGCGGGAGCACCCGGCGATCCAGCGCTCGTCCGCCAGGTCGGACAGGTGGACGCCGTGCTTGCGGGTCAGCGGGTGGTCGCGGGGGAGGACGATGACGACCGGGTCGTCCAGGAGCGGCACCGCGAGGGTGTCCTCTTCGGCGACCTCGTCGGGGAGGGCGACGGTGCCGCCGTAGCCGAAGGCGATGGTCACGTCGCACTCCCCGGCCTGGAGGGCGCACAAGGAGCCCGGGGGCTCGGTCTCCACGAGTTCGACGCGGATGCCCGGGTGCTCCTCGGCGAGGCGGGTGACGGCGGCGGGGACGAGGGTCGCGCCGGCGCTGGGGAAGGTGCAGAGCCGCACGCGGCCCGAGCGCAGGCGGCGGACGGCGGCGATCTGCTCTTCGGCGGCGGAGAGGTCGCGGAGGATGCCGGAGGCGTGGCGGAAGAGCATGCGCCCGGCGTCGGTGGGGCGCAGGCGGCGGCCGACACGGGTGAAGAGGGGCGTCCCGGCGGAGCGTTCGAGGGCCCGCATCTGCTGGCTGATGGCGGGCTGGGTGTAGCCCAACTCCCGGGCCGCCGCGGAGAAGGAGCCGTGTTCCACGACGGCGTGGAAGGTCCGCAGATGGCGGGTGTCGAACATGCCGGGAGTATAAGAAGGCGTTCGGGAGGCGCTAAGGGGCCTTGGGTCGGCCTTTGGTCCCTGCGGCTTTGCACCGCTGCCCTCCGGCCACAGAGGCGGGCAGCGGGCGCTGGGTGCTCTCGCTCAGCTACAGCGGTGGAGGCGCGCAGAACTGCGTCGAAGTCGCCAGCCTCTCCATCGGTGCCGCCGTTCGGGACTCCAAGCACCCCGATGCCGGGCACCTCGCCTTCCCTGCCCCCGAGTGGTCCTCCTTCCTCGCCGGGGCCGTCGCCGACCGGCTCTGACCTCCAGACAGCACTCGGCCCCGACCACGCAATGCGTGGTCGGGGCCGAGTGCTTGGGCCACCCCTAGATCTGACCCGTCCAGAAGGACCAGAAGGCCTGGGCGATCGCGGCGATGATCAGGAGGAACCACACCGTCACCACGACCGTGTGGTTGCGGATCAGCACCCCGGCCGCCGAGCGGGCGCCCGCTGGGAGCGGGATCCTTCCCGTCCGCACGTTGTCCAGGGTCACGTAGGTGAAGATCGGGATCATCACCGCCCACACCACCATGCAGTACGGGCACAGCGCGCTGATCTTATACAGGCTCTGGAAGATCAGGAAGTGCACGAACCCGATCCCGAAGACCACGCCGCCCTGCAGCCCCCACCAGAACCACGGCCGGAACGACGCCCCCGCCAGCATCGCCATCCCGATCGCCGTCACGATCGCGAAGCACGCGATGCCCAGCAACGGGTTCGGGAACCCGAACGCCTCCGCCGTCGGCGTGTCCATCACCGTGCCGCAGCTGATCACCGGGTTCACGCTGCACGTCGGCACGTAGTCCGGGTTCGCCAGCGAGTTGACCTTCTCGATCGCCAGCGCGAACGCCGCCAGCAGGCCGATCCCGCCGCCGACCGCCAGGATCCACGGCAGCGCCCGGCCCATGATCGGGACCTCGGCGCCCGGAGGCTCAGAGGCGGCCGACGGGGACGGGGGCGGGGCCGCCGACCCTGCGGCGGCCTTCTGTGCGCTCACTGCTCGCCGCCCTCCTCCTGCGCGGCCTCGAGCTCCTCGTCGATGATGTCGCTGAGCTGCTTCTCCGACGGCATCGACGACATCAGCCGCCCGTTCACGAAGATCGTCGGGGTGCCCTGCACGCCCGCCTCCTGGCCGTCCGGGAGGTCGGCGTTGACCCGCTCCAGGATCGCCGGGTCCTGCATGTCCTCGACGAACTGGTCCCGGTCCAGGCCGATCTCCTCGGCGTAGTCCACGAACACCTCCGGAGTGGGCTCGGCGGCCCCGCTCCACTCGTCCTGGGTCTCGAAGAGCTTCTGGTACATCTCCTCGAACGAGTCCTGCCGGGCGGCGGCCTCGGCCGCGGCGGCGGACGCCTCGGCGTTCACGTGGCCCGGCAGCGGGAAGTACCGCACCACGAAGTTGATGTCGCCCTCGTACTTCTCCCGGATGTCCTCCATGACCGGGTACTGCTGCGCGCACGCCGGGCATTCGAAGTCGAGGAACTCCACCACGGTGACCTCGGCGCCCTCCGGCTGGTCGAGGTAGTGGCTGTCGTCGTTGACGAGCGTCTCGGCCGAGACCCGCTCGGCCTCGGCCGGGCCTCCGCCGTTCACCGAGCGCACGATGGCGAAGATGCCGAACGCGAGCGCCAGGACGAGCAGGAGGCCGAAGGTGATGCTGAGATTTCTGGACATGTCCTCACCAGGATCGTTTCGGGCGCCGCCCCTGGTGGGGCGCACGCCGGGAAAGGTCGGGGGGTCCGGTGAAGGCGCGCCGCCGGGGGTGGGACGGCGCGCGGGCATCTAAACGCGCTGGATGCACAGGGTGGTGAGCAGCCGGATGCCGCTCGGGCGCCAGACCGCCGGGACCGCGGCGAGCCGAACGGGCCCACGCCACAGCGGGGGCAGGCGCAGGGCGACCGCCAGGGCGACGCTGAGCAGCAGCATCACCAGCAGGGCCGTCGAGGCGGTCCGGTGGTCGGCCGGCGATTTCACTCCGCCGTCGTCGGTGTCCGTGCCGAAGAAGGCGGAGGTGTTGATGATGGGGGCGTCGCACTCATAGTCGTGCGCGCTGTCGGGGGCCAGGGCGGAGGCACCGCCGACCCCGCCGTCCCCGTCGGCGAGGGCCGGGAGGACGCCCGCCTTCACCAGCTCCTCCGGGGGCACCTCGACGGCCTCCCCGGCCGGGGCGGGCGCATCCGGCTCCCCACCCGGCTCCGCGGCGGCCTCGGCGACGACCGCCTTTCCGGCGACGGCGGCGGTACGCACCTCGTGGACCTCGGCGGCGGACGCGGCCGCGGCCATACAGACGATGCACACGTAGTGCAGTGCGAGGACGACGGCGAGGGCGAGCACCCACCCGGGGCGCGCCCTCCATCCTCGCTTCAGCACCGTGTACACGGCGCAAAGGGTACCCCGGGCGTCACCGCCTGTCCCTCCCCTCTCCGCTCTTCGCGCACCTCTGGGCCCCCGGCGCACCGGCCTCCTCTGTCCCCCTGGGCACCCGTGGCCATGGTGTGCGGCCACTCACAGCCCCCGGCGCACCGCTTGCCAAGGAATAAATGTGTATGCATACTCTTTCTAGCAAGCAGTCATCCGGCAAGCGACCCGAACCCGTGGGGGCACGACCATGAGCGACGTGAAGCTGAGCGTCATCTACTACTCCTCGACCGGCACCATCTCCGCGCTGGCCAAGGAGATCGCCGAGGCGGCGGAGAAGGCCGGCGCCGAGGTGCGGCTGCGCAAGGCCGCCGAGCTGGCGCCGCAGGCCGCCATCGACAGCAACGAGGCGTGGGCGGCCAACGTCGAGGCGACCAAGGACGTCGCCGAGGCGACCGCCGACGACGTCGTCTGGGCCGACGCCGTGATCTTCGGCTCGCCGACCCGCTACGGCAACATCGCCTCGCAGCTCAAGCAGTTCATCGACACGCTGGGCCCGCAGTGGGCGCAGGGGCAGCTCGCGGACAAGGTCTACAGCGGCTTCGCCTCGTCGGCCACGCAGCACGGCGGGCAGGAGAGCACCCTGCTGGCGCTGTCGAACACCTTCTACCACTTCGGCGGGATCATCGTGCCGCCCGGCTACACCGACGGCTCCAAGTTCGTCGACGGCAACCCCTACGGCACCTCCCACGTGGACGCCCAGGGCAACAACCCGGTCGACGACACCTCCCGCAAGGCCGCCCAGGTGCAGGCCGAGCGCGTCGTCCGCGTGGCCCGCGCCCTCAAGCCCGGCGCGAGCCTCTGACCCGAGGCCCACACACCGCCCGTGCCCCGGTAAACCGGGGCCGCCGGCTCACCGGGTGGATCGGGATCGGACACAAGGGGGCGCCTCCGGGCGCCCCCTCTCGCATGCCCCTCCCCCCCCCGCGTTGATCTCGGGAATTCCGACGCTAAAACCGCTGTTGTAGGGGCGTTTTTCCCGAGATCAACGCGGAGGGGGCGCCGCCCGGGTCGAGGCGCGTACCACCAGCTCCGGGGCGATGGCCACGCGGCGGTGCGGTTCTTCGCCTCCTCCCAGCCGGGCGGCCAATGTGCGCACCGCCTCGGCCGCCAGTTGTTCCAACGGCTGGCGCACCGTGGTCAGCGGGGGCTCGGCCAGTTCCGCGAACGGGATGTCGTCGAACCCGGTCACCATCACCCGGCGGGGCACGTCCACCCCGTTGCGGGCCAGCTCCCGCAGCACCCCCAGGGCTATCGTGTCGTTACCGCAGACGATCCCCTCGGGCATCTCGCGGCGGTTCTCCAGCAGGCGCCGCGCCGCGCGGTGCCCCCATTCCAGGCTGAAGTCGCCCAGCAGCACCCGCTCGGTGGCGCCCGGGCACAGCGGCGCCGCGCCCCGGTAGCCGTCGAGCCGCGCCTGCGCCGAGGAGTCGGTCGGCTCGGACCCGACGTAGGCCAGCGTGCGCGCCCCGGCGCCGACGAGGTGCTCGACGGCCGCCAGGATGCCCGCCTCGCTGTCCACGCCGACCCAGCTCCCGCCGCCCCCGTCCAGGCACAGGTCGAGCTGGACCGTGGGCACCCGCTGCCCCGCCGCCTCGATGGCGGCGCGGCTGCGCTCGCTGTGGCAGGGCACCGCGATCAGCGCGTCCACCCGCCGGTCCAGCAGCGACCTGAGCTGCCCCGCCTCCACCTCCGGGTCGTACTGCGAGGTGGACAGCAGCAGCCCCTGCCCGCCGCGCGCGGCCTCGCGCTCCACGGCCTCGACGAGGGTGGCGAAGAACGGGTTGGAGATGCGCGGCACGACGATGCCGACGCTGTTGGTCGTGCGGCTGCGCAGCGCCGCGGCCACCGCGTTGGGCTCGTAGTCCAGCTCCTTGGCGGCGCGCAGCACGCGCTCCCTGTTGGCCGGGCGAACGCCGCGGCCGCCGGACAGCGCCCGCGAGGCGGTGGCGACGGACACCCCGGCCCGCTCGGCGACCTCCTTGATGGTGACGGACATCACTTCACTCCTCGGAACCGGGCGGGGACGGGGTGTCGAGAAATCGTTTTCTCATGAGCCGAAGGCCCTGCCAGGACACGCCTCCCGGCCTGCGATCAAGGACTCACCAGCTCATTTACGATGTTCTGTGACAACTCTGAAGGGTTGACAAAAGATGTAACACACTTGCAGTGTGCGACATCACGGTAATCGTTTACATCCCCGGCGGGCTCCCCCGCCGCGACGGCCCGGCGGACCCCCGCGGCCCGGCCCGGTCGCAGATCCACCAAGAAGGGAGGGGGCATGGACGTGCTCAACGTGCTGTGGGGCATCGGCGGGATGCTGGTGATCCTGGCGATCGCGTTCGCCTTCTCGACCGACCGCCGCGCGATCCGCCCGCGAACCGTGCTCGGCGCGCTCGCGGTCCAGGTCGTCTTCGGCGTGCTCGTGCTCTACACGCCCTGGGGCAAGTCGGCGCTGCAGGCCATCGCGCTCGGCTTCCAGTCCCTCATCGACGCCTCCGGCGAGGGCATCGACTTCCTGTTCGGGGCGATCCTGCCGGAGGAGGGCACGGTCTTCGCCTTCCAGGTGCTGCCGGTCGTCATCTTCGTGTCCTCCCTGACCGCGGTGCTCTACTACCTGAACATCCTGCAGTGGGTCGTGCGCATCATCGGCGGCGGGCTGCAGAAGGTGCTCGGCACCGGCAAGGCCGAGTCGATGAACGCCACCGCCAACATCTTCCTCGGCCTGACCGAGGCCCCCCTGGTGATCCGGCCCTACCTGAACAGGCTCACCCGCTCGGAGCTGTTCGCCGTCATGGTGGGCGGCCTGGCCACGGTCGCCGGGAGCGTGCTCGTCGGCTACTACCTGCTCGGCGCGAGCATGGAGTACCTGATCGCCGCCGCCTTCATGGCCGCCCCGGCGGGCCTGATGATGGCCAAGATCATCATCCCCGAGACCGAGAAGGAGGTCTCCGACCTCGCGGTCGAGGGCAAGGAGCCCGTCCCCGCGGTCCCCGGTGACGGCGCCGCCGCAGGCGGCGAGGGCACCCCCTCCGCCGACGGGGCCGTCGCCGAGAGCCACGCCCACGGCACCGGCACCTCCAGCGGCGCGGGCGACTCCCAGCCCGGCGCCACCGGCGCCCTGGACAGCGAAGAGGACTCCAAGCCGCACAACGTCATCGACGCCGCGGCCCGCGGCGCCACCGAGGGCCTGAAGCTGGCGCTGAACATCGGCGCCATGCTGCTCGCCTTCATCTCCCTGGTGGCCCTGCTCAACATGGGCCTGGGCGCCATCGGCGGCCTGTTCGGCATGGACGACCTGAGCTTCCAGAAGATCCTCGGCTGGATCTTCTCCCCGCTGATGTTCGTCATCGGCGTCCCGTGGAGCGAGGCCGTCACCGCCGGCGGATTCCTCGGCCAGAAGCTCATCCTCAACGAGTTCGTGGCCTTCCTGGACTTCACGCCGCAGATGGACGCGCTGTCCGACAAGACGGTCGCCATCGTCACCTTCACCATCACCGGCTTCGCCAACGTCGGCTCGCTGGCCGTGCTGCTGGGCGGCCTGGGCAACCTGGCCCCCAACCAGCGCAAGCGCATCGCCAAGCTGGGCGTGCGCGCGATCCTCGCGGGCACGCTGGCCAACCTGATGAGCGCCGCCATCGCGGGCATCCTCATCGGCTAGCCGCCGGACCGTGCGGCCCGTCCCCCGCCGGGACGGGCCGCACACGTATACGACAGACCCGAACCACGCAACGTCCCCGACCCCGGAGGAGACCCGATGCTCGGTCAGTCCGAACGGCCCACCCCCGCCCAGATTCGCCGGGCGCCCAAGGTGCTTCTGCACGACCACCTCGACGGCGGGCTGCGCCCGTCGACGGTCGCCGAGCTGGCGGCGGAGTCCGGCTACGACCGGCTGCCCACGACCGACACCGCCGAGCTGGGCCGCTGGTTCCGCGACGCGGCCGACTCCGGCTCGCTGGAGCGCTACCTCGAGACGTTCTCGCACACCGTCGGCGTGATGCAGACCCGCGAGGCGCTGGTGCGGGTGGCCGCCGAGGCCGCCGAGGACCTCGCCGCCGACGGCGTGGTCTACGCCGAGGTGCGCTACGCCCCCGAGCTGTTCCAGGAGCGCGGGCTGGGCCTGGACGAGATCGTCGAGGCGGTCCAGGAGGGCTTCGCCGAAGGCGAGCGCCGCGCCGCAGCGGACGGGAACCGCGTCATCGTGCGCACGCTGCTGTGCGCGATGCGCCAGAACGCCCGCGCCACCGAGATCGCCGAACTGGCGGTGCGCCACCGCGACGCCGGGGTGGCCGGGTTCGACATCGCCGGGCCCGAGGCCGGGTTCCCGCCCACCCGCAACCTGGACGCCTTCGAGTACCTGCGCCGCCAGAACGCCCACTTCACGATCCACGCGGGGGAGGCCTTCGGGCTCCCGTCGATCTGGGAGGCCATCCAGCACTGCGGCGCCGAGCGGCTGGGCCACGGGGTGCGCATCGTCGACGACATCAAGGTGCACGACGACGGTTCGGCCGAGCTGGGCCGCCTGGCGCAGTACGTGCGGGACCGGCGGATGCCGCTGGAGATGTGCCCGAGCTCGAACGTGCAGACGGGGGCGGCCGAGTCGATCGCGGCGCACCCGATCAGCCTGCTGCGGCGGCTGCGCTTCCGGGTGACGGTCAACACCGACAACCGGCTGATGAGCGGCACGTCGATGTCGGAGGAGTTCGAGAAGCTGTCCGAGGCGTTCGGGTACACCCTGGACGACATGCAGTGGTTCACGCTGAACGCGATGAAGTCGGCGTTCCTGCCGTTCGACGAGCGGATCGCGCTGATCGACGACGTGATCAAGCCGGGGTACGCCGCCCTGCGCTCCGAGCACCTGTTCCGCACCCCGGGCCGCGCCTGAGGAGGCGGCGCCGACCGGGTCGCGCACCGGCCGGGTCGAGCGCCGACCAGTGCCGACGCCGAAAGGGGCCGCGCCTCGCGCGGCCCCTTCGCCGTTCCGTCCGTTCCGCCCGGCCGCCGCTTCCGCCGCGGGCCCGGTCACTCCCAGCGGAAGAAGACCGCAGCGATCACGGCGGAGGCCGCGGCCGTGGCCGCGAGCACCGCCATCTGCGGGCCCGGGACCCCCTCCCCGGCCCAGGCGGAGGAGAGCACGTCGACCGCCGCGCCGAACGGGAGCCACTCGCCCACGCGCGCGACCCCGTCCGGCAGCGACTCCTTGCCGCCGAACATCCCGCCGAGCGCGCCGAGCCCCAGATAGGCGACGAGCCCCATCGCGAGGGCGGAGTTGGGGGTGGGCGCCACCGCCGCCACCACCATGCCCAGGGCGAACATCACGGCGATGCCCAGGGCGAGGGCGCCCAGCGCCGCGCCCGTGTCGATGGGCGGCTTGGCACCGAAGAACAGGACGGCCGCCCCGAACGCGACCGCCATGCCCAGCACGGCCTGCACCACCCCGACCGCGACCTGGGCCACCAGGACCATCGCCGGGGAGGCCGGGGTGGTGCCCAGCCTGCGCAGGACCCCGGTCCTGCGGTAGGCGGACAGGAAGCTGGGCGTGTTCACCACGCCGATCAGCCCGACCACCATCGTGAAGACGAGCGGGATGACGTGGATGTCCAGGGCCGTCCGGCCGCCGGTGATCACCGTCTCCGAAGCCGACGAGGCGCTCATGACGAGGATGAGGACCGGCAGGCCGAAGGGGACGATGAGGCCCGCGGTGTCCCGGATGACCATCTTGGCCTCGCACACCGCCAAGAGCAGCCAGGACCGTGCACCGGGGTGGGCGGGGGCGGGGGACCGTTCGGCCGTCGCCGTCTGCGAGGTCACGGCGCCTTCCTTTCTTCCGTCGTCCGGGGGCGCCCCAGGGGTCCGCGGCGGCCGGGCCGCGCGGTCGGGGCGGGTGCGGGGGTGCGTGCGGGATCGGGTGCGGTCGGCGCGCGCATCAGGCGGCCTCCTCCTCTTCTTCGGACTCGCCGAGCCGCTCGCCGGTGAGCGCGAGGAACGCCTCGTCGAGATCGGCGGCCCCGGCCGTGCGCACCAGCTCCGCCGGGGTGCCCAGGGCCGCCACACGCCCGGCGCGGACCAGGGCGACCCGGTCGCACAATCGCTCGACCTCGTCCATGGCGTGGCTGACCAGCACCACGGTCTCCTCGGTCAGCTGCTCGACGGTGGCCCACATGCGCCGCCGCGCCCGCGGGTCCAGGCCGGTGGTCAGCTCGTCGAGGATCACCACCCGGGGCCGCCCGGCGAGCGCGAGCGCGATCGACAGCCGTTGCGCCTGGCCGCCGGAGAGCCGAGAGAAGCGGGTGTCCCGCTGCTTGGTCAGCTCCACCAGCTCCAGCAGTTCGTCGCGCGGGCGCGGCGCGGGGTAGAAGCTCCGGTAGAGGTCGACGAGTTCGGCGACGGTGAGGGCGTCGTGGAGCTGGGCCTCCTGGAGCTGGACCCCGAGGATCTGGCGGACGGCCGCGCGGTCCCGCCACGGGTCGAGCCCCATCACGGTGACGCGGCCGCCGTCCGGGGCGCGGAGTCCGGCGATGAGCTCGACGGTGGTCGTCTTCCCCGCGCCGTTGGTGCCCAGGATGCCCAGGACCTCGCCCTGTTCGACGCGCAGGCTCAGATCGTCGACGGCGACGGTGTCGCCGTAGCGTTTGCGGAGGTTCTCGACGCGGATGGCAGGTCGGTTCATAGCGCCGACGCTAGGTCCGGCGCGGCGGAGAGCACCTGTGCCGGACGTCAGGGACGGCGCCCATGACTTTCGGCACCCGTGGGCCCCACCCGCCCCACGTACCGTTGAACCATGCGCCGTGTCCCTCTGGAGGCCTGGTCGGGCTTCGCGATGCTCGCCGTGTGCGTGGCCATCGGCGTCTTCGTGGTGTCCAGTCCGGCCGGGCTCCGCGTCCCGACGGCCGCATGGGTGCTGCTGTTCACCATGACCATCGCGGCGGTGCTGACCACGGCCCTGGTCGAGGACTCCCGGCCCTCCCTCCAGCGCGCGACCTACGCCGCCGCCGTCGTCCTCGGCTGGTGCGTCCTGCTGACCGCGCCGGAGGCCGAGCCCCTGGCCATCCTCCTGGTCGTGATCGCCGCCTTCGGCTCCAGCGTCCTGCCGCTCCGGGCGGTCCTGGGCGTCGCCCTCGTCAACACCGCCGTGATCGGGGCCGCTTGGAGCGACCGGATGGACGATCCCTCGTCCTGGGCGTTCGTCGTAGGGATGTACCTGCTGATCCACGTCTCCGCGGTGCTGAGCGTGACCGCGATCCTCCAGGAGCAGCGCATGCGCCGCGAGCTGGCCGAGGCGCACGTCGAGCTTCAGGCGGCCGGGGTGCTGCTGGAGGAGTCCGCGCGCACCGCGGAGCGCTTGCGGATCTCCCGCGACCTGCACGACCTGATCGGGCACCAGCTCACCGTGCTCACCCTGGAGCTGGAGGCGGCCCGGCACCGGGAGGGGGACCGGGCACGGGAGCACGTCGAGCAGGCCGGCCGGGTCGCCCGGGACCTGCTGGCCGACGTGCGCTCCACGGTGGAGGCCCTGCGCACGGACCCGCGGGAGGGGCTGGCCGCGTCCCTGGTCCGGATCGGCGCCGACGCGCCCGGCCTGGACGTGGCGGTGGAGGTCGCCGACGGTGTGCGGCCCGATGAGGAGCAGGCGGAGGCGCTGGTGCGGGCGGTGAAGGAGATCGTGACGAACACGCTGCGCCACGCGGACGCGCGCGAACTGTGGATCGACCTCGTCCTGGACCGCGGCACGATCCGGCTGACGGCCGCCGACGACGGCCGCGGGGCCGCCGATCCGCGGCCCGGCAACGGGCTGACCGGGATGCGCGAGCGGTTCGAGGCCCTCGGGGGCGGCGCCGCCTTCGACGGGGACGACGGGTTCCGGGTGTCGGCGTGGACGCCGGTGCGATGACGCGGGTGGTGGTGGTCGACGACCAGACGCTGGTACGCCAGGGCATCCGCGGGCTGCTGGACCTGGCGGGCATCGACGTGGTGGGGGAGGCGGGCGACGGGGCCGAGGCGCTGGAGGTGATCGCCGAGGCCGAGCCCGACGTGGTCCTCCTCGACCTGCGGATGCCGCGCCACGACGGGATCTGGGCCCTGAGACGGCTGCGCGAGGGGGAGTCGCGGGTCCCGGTGCTGGTGCTGACCACGTTCAACGACGATGAGCTGGTGCTGGAGGCGCTCCGGGCGGGGGCGCGCGGGTACCTGCTCAAGGACGTGACGCTGGACCAGCTCACCCGGGCCGTGCACACCCTGGCGGCCGGGGGGACGCTGGTCGCGCCGTCGATCACCGACCGGCTGCTCCGGGCCATCCAGGACGGCCCGCCGCCCGCGGCGGAGGGGCCGGTCCGGATCGAGGACCTGACGGAGCGCGAGGTGGAGGTGCTGCGGCTGGTCGCGGAGGGGTACAGCAACCGGGAGATCGCCGGGGTCCTGCACCTGGCCGAGGGGACGGTGAAGAACCACGTCTCCGCGATCCTGGTGAAGCTGGGCGCCCGCGACCGCACGAACGCGGTCCTGCGCGCCCTGCACGAGGGTGTGCTGCCGTAAAAAACCTTATCCACACCCTGTGGACAAAAGCGCGCACACCCCTCTCGCGATGATCTCGACAAGAGTGCTGCCATTCCGGCGGATTTGGCAGCACTCTTGTCGAGATCATCGCCGCGTCAGCCGAGCCAGACGCCCTCGCGCATCAGGTGGCGGCCTTCCATCTCGTCGACCTCACGCCAGGCCTGGATGCGGTCCGGGCGGATGCGGAAGTACCGGTACGGCTCCGCGCTGTCGCGCGGGTCGAAGCCCGTGGCCTCGGCGAACGCGTCGCCCGTCCCCTCAGGGAGTTCGGCGAGGTCCACCGGCTCGGCCCGGCCGTCGATGAGGACCACGTCCCGCGTCGGGCCCAGCGCGAGCCTGACCCGGCCGTCGGCGAGCAGGTTGCGGCCCGTCACCGAGGCGGCGGCCGTCGAGACGAGGAGGGTGCTCCCGTCCCACATGTAGGAGAGCGGGACGAGGTAGGCGCCCTTCGAGGTGCCCGCGCTCGCGACCCACAGGTCGACCTCGCGCTCCAGCACGGCCCGGGTGTCGCGGATCCGCTCGTCGAGTGTGCGGACGGTCATGCGCGCCTCCTGGCGGTTCCTAGGGACTCGTGGCGGGCGGGTCGCGCCGGTCGTCGGAGGAATCAGAATACGGACGGCTCCCCGGCCCGGCCGGGGACGGGTCCGCTGTCGCGGAATCCGGCCACAGCGCGCCTTCTCGGCCGCCGCGCTCGCGCGACCGATGGTCGGCGGCGAGCGCGGCTCTCCACGCGGGGTGGCACATCAGTCGGCCTGCCGGATGCGGATCAGGTTGCCGGCCGGGTCGCGGAAGGCGCAGTCGCGGATGCCGTACGGCTGGTCGGTCGGCTCCTGGACGACCTCGGCGCCCCGGGCCTCCACCTTCTCGAAGACGCCGTCGACGTCGTGGGAGGCCAGCAGGATCCACCCGTAGGTGCCCTTGGCCATCATCTCGTGGATCATGCGGCGCTCGTCCTCGGTGAGCCCGGGGTCGACCGTCGGCGGCGCCAGCAGGATGTTGGTGCCGGGCTGCTCGGCGGGGCCGACGGTGATCCAGCGCATGGTCCCCTGGCCGACGTCGGTGCGGACCTCGAAGCCGAGGACGTCGCGGTAGAAGGCCAGCGACTCCTCCGGGTCGGTGTGCGGGAGCGGCGTGGTGTGAATCGTGATGTCCATGCAGATCACCCTAGGTTCGGCCGGTCATCGGCGCTTCTCTGTTCCTGACCGGGTCCGGCGCGTGTCGCGGGACCCGGAGTGCGGCGGCCGGGACCCCCGGCACCGCTCGCCTCGCCCGCGGCGGTCACCCGGCGGAGGCCGGGGCCGCCGCCTCCCACGCGAAGCCGTCGGGGTCGGTGAAGGCGCCCAGGTCCCCGCAGACCGCCAGGCGGTGCGCCCCGGTCCCGCCCGGAGCCACGCCCGCGTTCTTGGCCAGGGCGCGCCGCCGGTTCAGCCCGAACTTGACCGGGCCGTCCCCCGTGTCGAATTCGACGTACATGCTGCCGAAGCTCTTCGACACGGTCAGGCCGTGCTCGACATAGAACCGCTTGCTCGCCGCGACGTCGTCCGGCCCCAGCAGGAGGACGATGTCGTCGAACCGCCGGGCGGCCGGCGCCTTGTCCTTCTTCGTGGAGGTCGCGATCGTCCAGACGGCCCCGTCCGGCGCCCGGAGGGTGCCGCCGTAGCCCCAGAACGACTTCGTCGCGGGCTTGACCTCCTCCGCTCCGGCGTCGAGCGCCGCCGCGACGAGGAGGTCCACGTCGCCCGGCTGGGCGGCCGTGAGCGAGAGCGTGTACCCGCGGAACCCGTCCGTGGGCTCCTGCGACTCCCGGACACGGATCTGCCCGTCGAGCCCGAAGGCGGTGGAATAGAACTCTTCGGCGGCCGCGGGGTCCGTTGCACCAAGGGTGATGAAGTCGATGTTCGCCATGCACACAACGCTAGAAGCGCACCCCCGGACGGCGCTTCTCGATTCCTGACCGGCTCGCGCCCGGCCCGCGGGCCCAGTGCCCCGCACCCGCACGCCCGCGGACCACGGCGGCCCACGCCGGGCGCCGCCGGGCGCCGCCCGCGCCGCCCCGCGAGAAGCGGAAGCGCGTTCTCCGGGCATCACGAGAAAGGGCAGCGGAGATTCACCATCGCCATGCGGAACACCGTGCAGGCTGCACGTTTAAACCGAGGTCGAAGTAGTTGTCTCCCGGCACCCCCTTCGCTAGCATCACCGCTGCCCCAACTGAAAAAAGGAGAATTAAGAGATGTCCTTCAAGGGGAAATTCGCGTCCGTGTTCATCGGAACGGCCACGGCCCTCACCCTGCTCACCCCCGCCACGAGTGCCGCCGCCGACGAGGCGCCGGCCACCGGTGGCGACGTGTCGGCCAATGCGGTCTGCAGGGGCGGCTACACGAAGCGGATTCCGGGCGAGGGTCATCTGAAGTACGGAGTCTGCACGAAGACCAGCTCACACGGAACCAAGTTCCAAATGGTCGAGGGCAGACTCGTCGACACCAAGGACAACGACATCTACCTGAGGGCCACGGTGGAATACACCAAGTCCACTGCGGGATACTTCTACTACGTCGGCTCCAAGAGCGGAACCGACACCTTCAAGAGCCCGTGGAAGGCGGGGAACGCCGTGGTCAGCCTGACCGCACTCAGGGACTAGAGATGCGATCTGGGCCCCGGCGGGAACGTCACTCCCCGCCGTCGAGGCCCAGAAGGCGCGCCGCGTTGTCCTTCATGATCAGGCGGCGCGCCTCGTCCCCGATTCCGAGTTCGGCGAAGGAGTCCCGCCACCGGTCGGGCGTGATGAGCGGGAAGTCCGACCCGAACAGCACCTTGCGCTTCAGGTACCGCCCCGCCGCGCGGACCAGCGCCGGAGGGAAGTACCGGGGCAGCCACCCGGACAGGTCGATGGACACGTTCGCCTTGTGCGTCGCGATCGCGATCGCCTCGTCCGCCCACGGCACCGACGGGTGGGCCATGATGATCCGCAGCTCCGGGAAGGCCGCCGCGACGTCGTCGATGCGCATCGGGTCCGACAGCCGCAGCCGGATCCCGCGCCCGCCCGGCAGCCCCGCGCCGATGCCCGTCTGGCCGGTGTGGAACAGCACCACCGCGCCCAGCTCCTGCAGGGCCTCGTACAGCGGGTAGTGGGCGGTGTCGTCCGGGGCGAACCCCTGCAGGCTGGGGTGCAGCTTGATGCCGAGCACCCCGTGGTCCTCGACGAGGCGCCGCGCGCGGTCCACGGCGGTCGCGCCCTGCAGCGGGTCCACCGACCCGAACGGCAGCAGCACGTCGTTGTTGCGCGCCGCCGCCTCGGCGATCTCCTCGCTCGACAGCGCCGGGTGGCCGGTGGCGGTGGCGGCGTCCACGGTGAACACCACCGCCGCCATCGACCGGGCCCGGTAGTGCTCGGCGATCTGGTCGACGGTGGGCGTGCGCAGGTCCGTCGATTTGAAGTAGGAGGCCGAGGCGTCCATCAGCTCCGTGTCGAGGGAGTGGTGTCCGCAGGCGTCGGCCTCCACATGGGTGTGGACGTCGATGGCCTCGACGGCGTCCAGGTCGATGGCGGGCTCGTAGCGGGTGGGCACGTGGTCCTCCAAGAGAGAGCAAGAGAGAAGGCGGGGGGCAGGGCGGTCCGGGGCGGGCTCAGGGCAGTGAACGGCCCACGTCGCGCTTGTCCTGGAGCAGGCGCACCAGCAGGGCGTCGCGCGCGGCGGACAGCTCGTCGGCTTCGCGCTCTCCGACCTCCTCGTCCACCCCGTCCACGAGCAGCGACACCAGCTCCGGGCTCAGGCGGGCGTCCCGGAGGTCGTCCATCCACTCCTGGGCGGGCGGTCCGAGGTGCTCCAGGGTGTGCGCCATCCCGCCGGGGCCGCCGCCCAGGTGCTGGCCGAGCAGCGGCCCGACCGCCGCCCATCGCAGCCCCGGACCGTGCGCCACGGCGGCGTCCACGTCGGCGACGGTCGCCACACCGCGTTCGACGAGCGAGTACGCCTCCCGCCACAGCGCCGCCTGCAACCGGTTGGCCAGGTGGCCGGGGACCTCCCGCCGCACCCGCACCGGGCGCTTGCCCAGCGACCGGTAGAAGCCGCACGCGCGCTCGGCGACGTCGTCGGTGGTGTGCGCGTTCCCCACCACCTCGACCAGCGGGATGACCGGCACCGGGTGGAACGGGTGGCCGACGACGACCCGCCCCGGCGCGCGCGTGCACGCGGCGGCCAGCGTGCTCGGCATGGTCCCCGAGGTGCTGGACGCGATCACCACCTCGGCGGGGAGGCGTTCGTCGAGCCATGCGGCCAGCCGTGACTTGAAGCCGGGGTCCTCGGGCCCGCTCTCCTGGACCCACACGGCCCCGTCCAGGGCCGATTCGAGGCCGGTGCCGGTGCCGGCGACGACGTCCATGCGCGACTCCCAGCCGCGCAGGTCGCCGCCGAGCCCTTCGACGGCGAGCCGGCTCCGCTCGACCTGCCGGGCGACCTCGTCAGCGCCGACCGCCGGATCGGCCAGGACGACGCGGTGCCCATGCGCGAGGAGCTGCACCGCCCACCCCTTGCCGATGACCCCGCCGCCGATCAGGACGACGTGTCCGGACGCACCGCCGCCCCCGTGTCCGTTTCGTCCCTGCGCGTTCCCAATGTTTCCCGTGAAACTCATCCGGCCGACCTCCCCGCGCGCCCCGCGCCCTCGTGCCCCGCGTCCCGCGCCATCTCCTCGAAGGGGTCCAGCGCCGCCTCATCGGCCGCCACACCGGGCGGCGCCGCATCGGCCCGCGGACGCCCCTGGAGCAGGCGTTTCACCGGGACCTCCAGCTTCTTTCCGGTCCGGTTGCGCGGGACGGCCGGGACCTCCACCACCGCGTCGGGCACGTGCCGCGGGGACAGCGCCGCACGGACCGCGGCGGTGATCCGGGCACGCCCGTCCCCGTCCAGCGGTGTGCGCGTGACGACGAACAGGATCAGCCGCCCCATGCCGCCGCCGGAGCTGTCGCCGGGGCCGTCCTCCAGGTGCACGACGAGGCTGTCCTCGACCCCGTCCAGCTCCTCCACCACGCCGTAGAACTCGGCCGTTCCCAGCCGGACCCCGCCGCGGTTGAGGGTGGCGTCCGACCTCCCGGCCACCGTGCACCCGCCGTCGGCGTCGAAGCGGACCCAGTCGCCGTGCCGCCACACGCCGGGGTAGTGCGCGAAGTAGGCCTCCCGGTAGCGGCTTCCGTCGTCGCCCCAGAACCCGACCGGCATCGACGGCATGGGGCGGGTGACCACCAGCTCGCCCAGCTCCCCGGTGACCGGGCGCCCCTGTTCGTCCCAGGCCTCGGCGCGCACGCCCAGGCACGGCCCGGCGATCACCCCTTCCCGCACCGGCTGGGCGGGGCCGCCCTGCACCAGTCCGGTGCACACGTCGGTGCCGCCGCTGCCCACGTTGAGCAGCGCGCCGGGGAAGCGGTCGAGCACCCACCGGTACCCCTCGGGCGGCAGCGGGGAGCCCGCCGCCGCGATCTGCCGGACCGACGACAGGTCGTGCGCGGCCGCCGGGTCCAGCCCGTCGGCGCGGCACCGCATCAGGTAGCCGGGGCTGGTCCCGACCACCGTGGCCCGGGTCCTCGCGGCCAGCCGCCACTGGAGCTCGGGGTCGGGGCGCAGCGGGTCGCCGTCGATCAGGACCGCGCCGGCGCGCACCAGCGGCGCCGACACCAGGGCGTTCCACATCATCCAGGCGGTGGTGGTGTACCAGAGCAGCCGGTCGCCCGGCCCCAGGTCCCAGCTCAGCGCGTGGTTCTTCAGGTGTTCGAGGAGGATGCCGCCGTGCCCGTGCACGATCGGCTTGGGCGCCCCGGTGGTGCCGGACGAGAACAGGACGAAGAGGGGGTGGTCGAAGGGCACGTCGGTGTAGGCGGGGGCGGGGTCGGACGGACCCGCGGCGGCGGTGAGCTCCGACCAGTCCGTCCACTCCAGGCCCGGAGGCGCTTCCGGGGGCGACGCGAACTCCCCGTAGGGCACGTGCACGGCGGCGCGGAGGCCGGGCAGCCCGGCCGCGACCGCCGCCAGCTCCTCGGACCGGTCCACCCGCTTGGCCCCGTACCTGTAGCCGGTCACGCCGAGCAGCACGGTCGGCTCCAGCTGCCCGAAGCGGTCGAGGACGCCGCGCACACCGAACTCCGGGGCGCACGAGGCCCACACCGCCCCCAGGGACGCCGTCGCCAGGAACGCGACGACCGCCTCGGGGACGGAGGGCAGGTAGCCGACGACGCGGTCGCCCTCGCGGACGCCGAGGCACCGCAGCCCCGCGCGCGCATGCGCGACCTTCTCCCGCAGCTCACCGAAGCCGATGCGCACCTCCTCCCGCGTCTGCGAGTACGCGAACAGCGCGGTGTCCCCGTCCAGGCGGCGTCCGGGGTCGGCGTCCTCCAACAGGTGGCGGGCGTAGTTGATGCGCGCCCCGGGGAACCAGCGGGCGCCGGGCATGGCCTCCTCGGCCAGGGCGGGCCCCGGGTCGGCCGTGCTGCGCACGCCGAACCGGTCCCAGACCTGCGCCCAGAACTCGGAGGGCCGGTCCACCGACCAGCGCCACAGGTCCGGGTAGCCGTCGATGCGCAGCCCGTGCGCCTCCTCGGCGCGGCGGGCGAACGCCCCGACCCGGGTCGCGGCCTTCCAGTCCTCGCGCGGGGCGCGCAGCACGCGTCCGGTCGCGGTCACTCGTCCTCTCCCTTCGTCCGGGCGTCCCCCTGCGCGTTCCGCTGGACCTTCGCCGACCGCTTGCGCAGGAAGTCCTCCATCCGCCGCTGCGCCTCGCCGCTGCTCGACGCGGCCGACGCCATCAGCGCCTCGGTCAGGTAGCCCACCTCGGGGGAGGCGTCGGCGATCCTCGGCAGGGCCTCGACCACCGCGAAGTTGGTGAGCGGGGCGTTGCCGGCGGCGGCCTCGGCCAGGGCGGCGGCGCGCTCCAGCGCACCGCCCTCCGGTTCCAGGTACTGGGTCAGCCCGGCCGCCGCCCCCTCCTCGGCGTCCAGCACCCGCCCGGTCAGCATCAGGTCGGCCATCCGGTGGGCACCGATCAGCCGGGGCAGCCGCACCGACCCCCCGCCGCCGACGAACAGGCCGCGCTGCCCCTCGGGCAGCGCGTAGAAGGCGGTGCGGTCGGCGACCCTGATGTGCGCGGCGGCCGCCAGCTCCAGCCCGCCGCCGATCACCGCGCCCTTGAGCGCGGCCACCACCGGCAGCCCGCCGCGCTCCACCGCCGCGAACGCCCTGTGCCACATGCGCGAGTGCCGCAGGCCGCTCTCGGCGTCGGTGCCGCCCAGCTCGGACAGGTCCAGCCCGGCGCAGAAGTGGTCGCCCTCGGCGTCCAGCACCGCCGCGCGCGCCCAGTCGGGCGGCTCGGAGAGGAACCGGCCGATCCCGGCGACGGTGGCGTCGTCCAGCGCGTTGCGCTTGCCCGGGCGGCACAGCCGCAGCACGGCGACCGCCCCGCGGCGCTCGACCCGAAGCGAGCCGGGCAGGGCGGGGGCGGGAGCGGCGGGGGCCGGTCCCCCGGCGGCGCCGCCGGCGCGGGCGCGCAGCCGGTGCCGCAGGACCTTTCCGGAGGCGGTGCGCGGGAGATCCTCGACGAACACGACCTCCTTGGGGAGCTTGTACCGGGCCAACCGGGCCTTCAGGTGCTCCCGGATCGGTGCGGGGTCGGCCGCCGCGCCCGGGGCCGCCTCGACGAACGCGACCCCGGCCTCGCCCCAGCGCTCGTCCGGGCGGCCGACGACCGCCGCCGCGGCCACCTCGGGCAGTTCGTTCAGCACCGCCTCGACCTCGGCGGGGTAGACGTTCTCCCCGCCGGAGATGTACACGTCCTTGACCCGGTCGACCACGCGGAGCACGCCGTCGCCCGCCCGCACCACGTCGCCCGTGCGGAACCAGTCGCCGGGCCCGCCCGGGGTGCCGCCGTCGGTGAGGAACCCGGCCTCCTCCGTCGGCCGGTTCCAGTAGCCGGGGAACACGTTCGGCCCGCGGACCAGCAGTTCCCCGGTTCCGCCGCCGTCGGCCGGGGCGGGTCTCCCGTCCTGCCCGAGGAGGGCGGTGTCGATGAAGAAGTGCGGGGCGCCCGCGGTGGGGGCGTCGTCGGGAAGCGCGGCCTCCATGGACACGCCGGGGGCCGCCTCGGTCATGCCGTACCCCTGGTGGACGGGGACCCCGCGGCGCCGCCATTCCGCGGCGACATGGGCGGGCATCGGCGAGCCGCCGTAGAGGACCAGCCGGAGCGAGGACAGGTCGGCCCCGGGCCACCCCGGGGCCTCGGCCATCATCCGCATCATCGTGGGCACGCAGGAGAAGCAGGTGGCCCGGCGCTCTTCGATGAGGGACAGGACGGCCGCGGCGTCGAAGCGCGGGACCACCTCGACCGTTCCGCCCTTGAGGAGCAGCGGGAAGGAGATCTGGCCCAGGCCCACCGCGTGGAACAGGGGCGCGATGCAGAGCCCGGTGTCGGTGCTGGTGAAGTCCAGGTGGACGAGCTGGTTGACCGTGTTCCAGGTCAGGTTGGCGTGGGTGAGGACCGCGGCCTTGGGGCGGCCCGTGGTGCCCGACGTGTAGAGGAACAGCGCGGGGTCGTCCATGGACACCGCTTCGTTGGACACCGCTTCGTTCGGGGCCGTGTCGGGCACGGCCCCGGGCGCGGCGTGCGAAGGCGCCTGCGCGGCCAGCTCGTCGTACGACAGGTGATGGCGCAGTTCCCGGCGCGGGGAGTCGAGCGCGCGCAGGCGCTCGTCGGGTTCCTCTCCGCCGGGGCCGACGACCAGGACGGAGGCCCCGCTGTCGGCGAGCATGTAGTCCAGCTCCGCCGCGGCCAGCCGGTGGTTGAGCGGCACGAAGACCGCTCCCGCGCGCTGGGCCGCGAACATCGTCTCGAACGTGGCCGTGTCGTTGAGCCCGAGGTAGGCGACGCGGTCGCCGTGCCGCACGCCGAGCCCGGCCAGCACCGCCGCGAGACGGTCGGTGCTGTCGGCCAGCTCCTGGTAGGTGAGCGCCCGCCCGCCCTGGCTGAGGGCGACGGCACCGGGCGAGATGCGCGCGCGACGACGGGGCCAGGAACCGAGCCCCGCGCCGGGGGTGAGGCTCCGGGCGCTCATCGCCGACCCCCCTCGCCGCGCGCCTCCGGCAGCCGGTTCAGGTGCAGGCGCGCCCCGTCGGCGCCGCCGAGCCGCAGGGTCTGGTGGTTCTTCTCGGCCGTCGCGGCCGTCCACGGGTGCAGCCCGTTGCCCGGCTGCGGCATGAACTCGGGGAAGTCGCTGGAGGCCACGTGGACGCGGAAGCGGTGCCCGGCGCGCAGCCGGTAGCCGATCTGGCCCATGTCCACGTCGGCACGGCGCCCGCCCGCGGTGTCGGGCAGGTGGACCTGGCCGCGCGCCACCAGGTGGGCGGCGCCGTCCGGGGCGACGTCGAGCAGGCGCACGAACACGTCCATCTTCGGGCCGCTGCTGCCGACCTCGCCGGTGAAGCGCACCGGGCCCGCGTAGTCGGCGTCGTCAGCGGTCTGCGGACCGTCGAAGACGAGCACGTCGGGCCGGTCGGCCAGGTCCCGCTCGTCGGGGTATTCGCGCAGGGCCGCGAACGGGTCCGTGACCGGCGAGGGCACGAGGTCGTCGGGGTCGTGGGTCCACTCCACGACGGCGGGGGGCGCCTCCTCCCCGCCGTGCCCTTCCTCCGAGGGGACCAGACGCCCTTCGGGGGCCGGGGAGAGCGTGAGCGGAGAGATCCCTTCGGGCGGCCAGCTCGCGCACGTCCGGAAGCCCTCGGTATGGGCGAGGTTCCACCGGACTCTGGGGATGTCCTCGGGCGAGCCCTGGCCCTTGACGAAGACGTCGAAGAACTCCAGCGCGGGTTCGAGGTACTCCGGCAGGAACGCGCGGAACTCCTCGACCGTGCGCTCCGTCCCGCGCCCGGCCTCGGAGAGGCCGACGTTGACGTGGTCGATGGAATCGATGAACAGGTACTGGTTGTGCGCCCACCCCGGCCGCTCGGCCAGCGCGCGCACGTCCTGCCAGTGCCACGGCGCACAGTTGTCCCACCAGCCCATCTGGTGCAGGACCGGGAGGGGACGGGCGTCGTAGGGGTGGCCGCCGGGGAATCGCCGAAGGAACACCGGGCTGTCCGGGTGCCATTGGTCGAATGACATCGACCGGGCGCCCACCTGCGCGAAGAAGCGCTCCACATTGTCGATGTAGGGGCGGTGCGTCCAGTCCGGCTCCCAGAGGTGGACGTCGTTGTCGTGGAAGAAGGTCGCCGCGTACAGGCGGTGGATGCTCATCTCCACCTCCATGGCGCCGTCCTCGCCCACCGGCTCGGGCAGCGAGCCCAGGCGCGTGCCGGTGACCCGCGGGGCGATGGCCTTGAGCGCCGGATGGCCGGTCGAGGCGGCCGCCCACTGCGTGTAGCCGTAGTAGGAGTCGCCCCACATGGCCACGTCGCCGTCGCACCAGGGCTGCTTGGCGATCCAGTCGATGGTGTCGTGGCCGTCCACGGCCTCGTTGACGAAGAGCAGCGTCTCGCCCTCGGAGCGGAACTTGCCGCGCACGTCCTGGGCGGCCACGTGGTACCCGCGCCCGACCATGTAGGCGGCGATCTCCGGGATGGAGATGAAGGGGCCGTCCTTGTCGTAGGGGAGGCGGATGAGGACGACCGGCCCGGGGGAGCCGTCGCCGGCCAAGTAGACGTCGGTGGCCAGGCGCACGCGGTCGCGCATCGGGACCATGTACTGGGTGGCGGCGTCGGGGACGGGGGCCGGTCCGTTGTGCAGGATCTGGATGGGCTCGGCGTCCATGCGTCGTCCTCTCTGTCACGGCGGATCTGTCACGGCGGAGGTGCTCAGGCTCGCCAGAGGCCGGTACAGCCTCTCGGATATCAGGAAGCTTGTCTTGTTCATGATGAGGATCAGGCCGAGCGCACGACGGGAAAACGGCCGCTCTTCCTCGACTTTCTGGCCGTAAAGCGGTCCACCCCGCGAAGAGTGGCATGCGTCTCAACGGGCACGAGTGTAAGGAGACATCAGGTTTCCTGACAAGAGTCGGAACGGGATTCTGCTAGACTGCCCCCGTGCCACCTACGGAATCCGCAGCAGCGCCGCCCGCGCCGGGCGACCCGGCGGCGCCCCCGTCGTTCACCTACGTCGCCGGCCGCGTGGACCAGGGGATCCGCCGGGAGCTCAACCGGCGCCTGCGCCCGCACGGACTGAGCGTCCCGGAGCTGACGGTGCTGTCGGTCCTGGCACGCCGCACGGGCCTGTCCAACGCCCAGCTCGCACGGCGGTCGATGGTGACGCCGCAGTCGATGAACCAGGTGCTGGGCTCCCTGGAGCAGCGCGGCCTGGTGGAGCGCACGTCCGACCCGGACCACGGCCGCGTCCGCCGCACGGTCCTCACCCGCGAGGGCGCCGCGGTGCTCGACCGGGCCCAGGAGTCGGTGGACGATCTGGAGGACGAGATCCTCGGCGACCTGTCCCCCGCGCAGCGGGCGCTGGTGCTGGAGAGCCTGGTCCACTGCATGGAGAAGCTGTCCGAACTCTCCCGCGACCGCTGAGGAGGAGCGCCCCTCCCCCGCGCCTCTCCCCCTGTCCCGGCCGGAATCCGGCGGTCCGCCGCCCCGAGCGGGAACCGGACCGGGGTGCCGACGAGTCGATTCACCGACGGATCGATTCGCCACCTCGCGCATCGATCGATCACAGTGGGACCGCTATGGTGCGTTCCGCATCCGGTGAGGAGAGGAATCGGTGTCGATGCAGCAGTCCCCGCCGCCCCCGGGTCCGCCAGGGCCGCCGTTCATCACGCCCCCTCCCCCGCCTGAGGCGGTGCAGCCGCCCCCGGCCTCGCGGCCGGGCGGCGCGAGCCGGTGGGTCGCCCTGGGGGCGGGGGTGTTCATGCTCGCCCTGGTGGTCGTCACGGGCGTCGTCGTGGTGACGGCGGCGGTCGGAGGCGGCGGGGCGGGCGCCCCCGCCGGTGGCGCCGCCGCCGAGACCGGGGCCGAAGGCGGCACCGGGGGCGAGACCAGCGGCCGGGAGGACGGCGCCGACGACGGCGCCGGTGACGGTGACGGTGACGGTGACGGCACGGGCGGCGCGGACGAGGCCCCCGGCGCGGGCACCGGGGAGGAGTACGCCCCCGACCCGCACGAGGGCGTGGCCGCCTATACCGGCCCGGACACCCCGACCCAGGTGGCGGTCGGCCCCGGGCCCTACCGGCTGCCCGCCGACGCCTGCTCCGGTGTCGGCCCGCAGACCCTCGAAGGCCTGGGGATGGGCGAGGAGCCCACCCGGTCGGAGTCGTCCGAGGGTGCGGCGCCCAGCAGGAGCTGCATGTGGCAGCAGCTCGCCGACGACGGCTCCTTCCACGTGCTCCGGATCCGGTACCAGTCCGCGGACGCGCCGGAGTCCGCCGCCGCCCTCTACCGGGGGGCCGCCGAGGAGCAGGCGGGCATCCTCGGGGACGTGGTGCAGCAGGAGGCCCCCGGCATCGGGGACGAGAGCACGGTGGTCCTGGTCGACAACGGGGACGGCGCCTACCAGGGCGTGGTCTTCATCCGCCTGCAGAACACGGTGGTCACCGTCGAGCGGGAGATCCAGCCCCCGGCGGGGGGCACGGACACGCCCACGCTGGCGTGGGGGCCCACAGGACGACTCATGCCCGAGCTGGGCCGCCAGGCCCTGAACAACCTGGTCTGATCCGCGCCGCGGCCCTCCTCTCCGGGCCGTGCCGCGCGTTCCCCGGCGCCCCTTCCCCCGTTTCCCGCCGCCCCCGGCCGGGGGCGGGGGCGGGGCCCACGCCCGGACATGGGCCCACCGCGGGGATTGACGCGCCTGTGGCGCCGCGGTGAGGATTACTCTCCGGTAAGGGTGTTTCGCAGACGTCCCGCTCCGTCCGCTGCGCGCAGCCTCCCCCGTGTCCCCCCGACTCCCCCGCACCCCGCGGCCTGGCCCCCCTGTGCCCGGCCGCCCCGGACACCACGCGAGGTCGCGCCATGTCCCCATCCCCCCGTGCCCGACGCCTGTCCCTGGCCGCCGTCCCCGTCGCCGCCGCGGCCCTGGCCGCCCCGCTGCCGGGCACCGCCCCCGCTTCGGCGGCCCCCGCTCCCGCCGAGGCCTCCGTGGCGGACTACGCCGCCCTGGGCGACTCCTTCACCTCCGGCGTCGGCATCCCCGACCAGGTCGACGCCGAGTGCGGCCGCTCCGACCGCAACTACCCGACCCTGGTCTCCGCCGACCTGTCCCCCGACGCCTTCACCGACCTGAGCTGCGGCGGCGCCACCACCGAGCACATGACCGAGCCGCAGGGCTCCAACCCGCCGCAGTTCGACGCCCTGAAAGAGAGCACCGACCTGGTCACCCTGCAGGTCGGCGGCAACGACATGGGGTTCGCCGACATCGTCACACGGTGCGCCGTCCTGGGGGTGTTCGATCCGAACGGTCAGCCGTGCAAGGACAGCTTCACCTCGGGCGACAGCGACGAGCTGCAGGAGCGCATCGAGGAGACCGCGCCGAAGATCGACGGGGTGCTGGAGGGGATCGCCGAGCGGTCGCCGGACGCGCGCGTGCTGCTCCTCGGCTACCCGGTGATCATGCCCGACGACGGGTCCAACTGCCACGGCACCGTACCCATCGCCGCCGGCGACGCCCCCTGGCTGCGCGACACCCAGAAGAGCCTGAACGACATGCTCGCCGAGCGCGCCCAGGCGCACGGCGCCGAGTACGTGGACACCTACACCGGCTCCGTCGGCCACGACCTGTGCCAGCCGGAGGACGTGCGCTGGATGGAGCCGCTGGACGCGGTCGACGCCGCCCCCGTGCACCCGAACGCCGCGGGCCACGAGGCCATGGCGGGCGCGGTGCTGGACACGGCCTCCACGGCCCCCGCCGGGAGGGTCTGACCCCCGCCCGGGATCAGCCGGGGAGGCTGTCCGGACCGTCCACGGGCCGCCGCCCCGGCCGGTTCCTCCGGTCGGCCCCGTCGTCCACCCCTTCCACCATGACCATGCAGAAGGCACTGGCCCCCTCGGGCACCCGCTCGTTGAGGGCCTTCTTCTGCTCCTCCTTGGTGGCGGTGGGCTGCCAGGGGTTCCCGTCCCCGTCGATCCGGGTGGTCCCGTGCAGGTCGCGCGGACCGGCCACGGCCATCACCGTGGTGACCAGGAGCCCGACGAGGCCGAGGAAGACCAGCAGGGCGCCGAGGAAGTTCCCCGCCGCACCGGTGAAGATCAACAGCGCCTCGGCGGCCGCGACACCGGCCGCGATCCCGCCCCACTTCTTCGCCGAGGCGCGGCGCAGGGCCCGTGTCCCCTCCTGGTCGAGGATCCGGTGGCGCTCGGTGCGGCCGCATTGCCCGCACTGCACCTGGACGTCGGCGTGGCCGCGCGCCGGTCGGGCGACGACGTGCAGGGTCTCCCGGTTCGTGTGGCGGGTCAGATTGATCCCGGCCTTCTCCACCGAGAGGTTGTGGACGACCTTGAACAGGACGCGGTCGGTGACGGGCGCCATCGGGGGGATCCTCCATCGGAACGGTGCCGGGAACGCCCGGAACGTCCCCCGTCCGGGGAGACCGAAACGGGGTTCCGAACGCCTCCCTCTGACGGCGGCCGCCCGGACCGCCCAGGACGCCGTGTCGACATGCGGTGCCGACGCGGTGTCGACATGCGGTGCCGACGCGGTGTCGACATGCGGCGACATGCGGTGTCGACATGCGGACGAAGCGGCACGTCGCCGAATCGCCGCAGGACCGCCGCCCCCGTCAGCGGCCCTTGCGGGCCTCGTGGACGAGGAGCCACACCAGGTACCCGCCGCCGAAGACCACGGTGACCACGCCCACCGGGATCGTCAGCGGGATGACGTGCTGGGCGATGAGGTCCGAGGCGAGCAGCAGCCCGGCGCCGAAGGCGGCCGTGGCCACCAGGGGGATGCCCGGCGCCCCGGCGATCCTCCGGGCGATCTGCGGGGCGGCCAGGGACACGAACGCGATCGGCCCCGCCACCGCCGTCACCACGCTCACCAGGGCCACCGCAACCGCGATCGCCGCGGTGCGGGCGCGCCCGACGCGCACGCCGGTCGCCTGGGCCATGTCGTCGCCCAGGTCCATCTGGCGCAGCGCCGGGGCGGTCAGCGGCAGCACCGCCATCAGCGCGGCGCACGCGGCGATGGCCGGATAGGCGGTCTCGGCGGTGACGTTGTTCAGCGTCCCCGCACCCCATGCGGAGGCGAACAGGGCGGTCTCCACGTCCGCCCGCAGGATCAGCCAGGTGTTCACCGAGGCCAGCATGGACGAGATGCCGATGCCCACCACGATGAAGCGGAAGCCCTTGATCCCGCCCCGGTAGGCCAGCAGGTAGATGGCGACCGCGGCGGCCAGGCCGCCGATGAGCGACCCCGCCGTCATCAGGGCCCAGCCGCCGCCCAGGACCATCAGCGCCACCAGCATCCCGGTGAACGACCCGTTCGCCAGGCCGACGAGGTCCGGGCTGGCCAGCACGTTGCGCGTCAGGGTCTGGAAGACGCCGCCCGCCAACGCGAGCGCGGCGCCGAACACCACGGCCGCCAACGCACGCGGGAGGCGCCACTCGACGACCACGATGTTCTCGAATCCGTCGGTGCGGCCGGTGAGCACCGCGATCACTTGGGAGGGGCTGAGCGGGTAGTCGCCCAGGGCCAGGGCGGACAGTCCGAGGACGGCGACCGTGGCGACGGCGGCCAGCACCACGGCGGCCGTGCGCAGCCGCACCACGACGTTGGCCCGTTCGGGGCCGACGACGACGCGCCGCCGCCCGCCGTCGAGGGCGGGCCGGTGCACCAGCCTGCGGTCCGGCGCCGCGGGGCGCTCCGGGGCCCGGGATGTCTGCGGAGTGCTCACAGGCCGCTCGCCTTCGGTCGGCGCACCAGTGCGATGAGGACCGGGGCACCGACGAACGCGGTCACCACGCCGACCGGCATCTCGCTCGGGAGCACCGCGACCCGGCCGAGCACGTCGGACAGCAGCACCAGCACCGGGGAGGCGATCAGCGTGCCGAGCAGCAGGCGGCGCTGGTCGGGGCCGACCACCCAGCGCACCGCGTGCGGGATCATCAGCCCCACGAACACGATCGGCCCGGCGACGGCGGTGGCGCCCCCGGCCAGCAGGGTCACGGCGGCGAGGACGGCGATGCGCACCCGCCCCACGTTCACCCCCTGAGCGCGGGCGACGTCGGTGCCCAGCGCGATCGCGTTCAGCCCCGGCGCGACGGCGGCGGCGATCGCCAGCCCGGCCGCGAGCAGCGGGAGCACCGGGAGCAGCACGTCGGCGCCGCGCCCCAGCAGGCTCCCGGCCTCCCACCCGCGCATCCGGTCGAAGGCGTCGGGGCGGGTGAGCATCAGGCCGGTGGTCAGCCCGGCGAACACCGCGCCGAGCGCGACCCCGGTCACCGTCAGCCGGACCGGCCCGGCCTGCGGCCCCCCGGCGGTGCCGACGGCGTAGACCGCGAGGGTGACCGCCAGGGCGCCCGCGCAGGCCAGCCAGACGTACCCCGCGGGGGTGGTCACCCCGAGGAAGGCGATGCCGATCGCGACGGCGAACGCGGCGCCCGAGTTCACCCCGAGGATGCCGGGGTCGGCGAGCGGGTTGCGGGTGAAGGCCTGGATGAGGGCGCCGGCCGTGCCCAGGGCGGCGCCGACGGCGAGCCCGGCCGCGGTGCGCGGCGCCCGCTGCTCCCAGACGACGTAGCGGGCCTCGGAGTCCCCGCCGCCCAGCAGCGCGTCCAGCACCGCCGACGGGGGCTGGGGGTTGGCGCCGACGAGCAGGGACAGCAGGACGGCGGCGGCCAATGCCAGGAGGCCGCCGACCACCCACACCGGGGCGCGTGCGCGCATGGGCCGGGCAGGGGAGGGCGCCGCCTTCTCCCCCGCGACCGCTCGTCCTGCCACCCGCGCCCCCGTTCCGATCCGGTCCCGCCGCGGCGCGCCGGGGGTCCGGCGCGCCGCGTGGAGCCTACTCCGAAGCCTCGAAGGCGTCGGACTCGTCGAGGATGCGGTCGAGGTCGTCGAGGACCGTCATGCCGCCCTTGGGGCCGACACCGGCGATCCAGAACGAGTTCTCCACCGTGTACAGCTCGGGGAACTCGTCCTCGTTGTCGCTGATCGACGGCGGCACGGCCCCGTCGGCGTCCGGGTCGTCGGCGGTGACCAGGACCAGGTCGGCCTTGGCGTCGAGGACCTTCTCGGGGGAGATGTCCAGGGAGATGTCCTCCCAGTCGTGCTCGGGGGTGGTGAACCCGGCGCACTCCAGGGTGCTCCCGGCGAAGGACGTGGGCCCATAGAGCGAGAGGACGTCGTCGCGGGGGCGGATGACCTGGGCGGTCGAGCCCTCGGTGCCGTACTTCTCGGCGATCTCGTCGCAGCGCGCCTCGTAGTCGCCGAGCAGCTCCTCGGCCTCGTCCTCCTTGCCGAGGGCGCTGGCGACCAGGTCGACGTTGTCCTGCCACGGGTCGGCCTGGGACTCCATGAAGACCGTGGGCGCGACATCGGACAGCTTGTCGTAGAGGGCGGAGTGGCGCGACTCGGTCCCGATGACGAGGTCGGGCTCCAGGGCGGCGATCTCCTCGATGTCGGGCTCGGGCACGGTGCCCACGCCCTGCACGTCGGCGGCCTCCTCGCCGAGGTACTCGGGGACCCCGGCGGCCTCGTCGAAGAGCGCGGCGCCGACCGGGACCGTGCCCAGGGCGACCGAGGTGTCGAGCTGGACGGGTTCGAGGACGACGACCTTCTGCGGGTCGGCGGGGACCTCGGTGGTGCCGCGGGCGTGCTCGACGGTGCGGGTCTCGCCGGAGGCGTCCCCGGATCCGCCGGAGCCGCCGGTGTCGGCGCCGCCTCCGCACGCGGACACGGCGAGCACGGCGGCGGCCGGGAGGGCGAAGGGGAGCAGGCGCGCGGTGCGGCCTCGGGTGGTCTGGGGCATGGGGGATCCAATCCGCCGGTACGGGGGTGGCCGAGTCCGGCCAATTTAGCGGACCCTAACTTAGCAAAGGCTCACCTCAACCTGTCCAGCCCCCTGCCTGGTCGGATGCGGTGACGATCGGAACACGCCCCGGAGCCGCGCCTCCGGGGCGCCGCCCGCTCCGGCCCTCCGGGCGGCGTCTAGGCCCCCGATCCGGAGCCGACTGGTCTAGGCGCCCCCGAATCGACGGCGTCCGGTCCGGCGGACGCGGAGGCCGCGCGCCGCTCACCGGTGCGGCCCCTGGAATTCCAGTAGCCCTGGGCGTGCACGCGGTCGGGGGCGATGCCCGCACCGCGCAGCAGGTCCCGCATCCGTGCGACGCGGGTGCTCTCGGCGGCCGTCCAGGCGTAGAAGCCGGGGCCGAGGGCCGCCGCGCCGGGGGCGTGCTCGCGGGCCCAGTCGGCGACCGCGTCGACGAGCGGGCCGCCGTGGCCGGAATCCGGGGCGCGGAGCACGGCGGTCGGCCGGTGCCGCTCCTCCTTCGCCCCGGCCACCACGACATCCGCGGGGTCGGCCGCCTCGACGAGGACGTCGGCGCGGACGGACGGGTCGAGGTCGGCGAGGATGTTGCGGATCGCGGGGAACGCGGCCTCGTCACCGGCGATGAGCACGCGCCGCGCGGGACCGGGGTTCCACTGGATGCCGTGGGCGGGGCGCCCCCGGCGGACGTCCGGTCCGGAGAGCAGCACCCGCTCCCCGCCGAGCGCGGCGGCCGCGAGGGCGCTGGCCGGTCCGGGACTGGAGTGGAGGTAGAAGTCGATGTCCACTTCGCGCTTCTCCGGGCGGACACCGGCGACGGTGTAGCTGCGCAGGAGGGGCCGATCCCCGGCGGGGAGCGAACGCCAGCGCGCCCGCCACTCGGCCTCGCCGAGCAGGCCGTCGTCTCCGGCCCCCGCACCGAACACGTCCGGCACCGCCCCGTCGGGCACGAGGATCTTGATCCGCTGGTCGAGCCCGTAGGGCCCGAAGCGCCCGAGATGCGGCCCGGTGACCGTGAGCCGCACGAACCCGGGCGAGAGCCGCCGGACGGCGCACACCCGCGTGTCGAAGAGGACATTGGGCGAGGCGGTGAACGACGGCATCGGTGGGCGGCTCCAAACCCGTCGGGGCGACAAGGACGACCGCTCAATGATGCACGAGGGGCGGATGCGGCTCAGCGCGACCACGGCCATCGCGGCCAGGCGCCGTACGGCCCCTCCGGGCGCGGCCGCGGCTCCTCCTCCCACCAGCGATGGTCGTCTTCGTTGAAGCGTGCGGCCCACCGCTCGGCGATCCCCCGTGTCCACGCGGAGCCAACGGGTCTCTCGGGACGCTCCAGGTGCCGACGGGGGCGACGTCGGAGAGGTCGGCGAAAGCTCCGTGGGTAGGTACGGGGGCGGGCGCGACGGCACGACGCCCGCGCCGCCGCCCCGCCCCACGAGGGCGGGGACCTGGGGAATCACGGAGGGGGACCCATGGACGGGGACGCGTTCGAGTACACGGCCTTCATCGCCACCGATCCGGAACGGCTCTGGCGGGCCCTGACGGATCCGGAGCTCACCCGGCGCTACTGGGGCGCCGAGCTGCGGACGGACTGGCACCCCGGATCGACGATCACCTGGGTGGAGCACGGGGCCGAGGTCGACCACCCCGAGCAGGTCGTCCTGGCGGCCGATCCGCACCGGAGGCTGTCCTACACCTGGCACACCTTCACCCCGGAGTGGGCCGCGGCCGTCGGTGTCGCCGAGGACCTGCGGTCCGTGCTGGCCGCCGAGTCCCGGTCGAAGGCGACGTTCACCATCGACGACCTCGGACCGACGGTCCGGCTGAAGCTGGTGCACGACGGGTTCGACCCCGGCAGCACGGTCCTGGACATGCTGCGCGAGGGCTGGCCCGCGGTGATCTCCAGCCTCAAGACCCTCCTGGAGACGGGAAAGCCGCTCCCCGAGCCGCTGGGAGAGGGCTTGGACGGCGCCTGATCCCGGAGGGAGGCGGGGACGGGAGGGCCCGGTCCGCCGTACCGGGCCGCTCCCGCCTGTTCCGCCCCGGCCCCGTCGGCCGGCGCGGGCGGAGACGGGTCGGAGGGGGCCGGAGGGCTCCACGGGTCAGGGGCGGACCGGCCCCTCTCCCACGCCGGCGGCCGAGACGGCGATGGCCGCATCGTCCGGGTCGGTCCCGGCGGGCCCGGGCCTGAGCCGGGGCCGGGCCGGGGCCGGGCCGGGTGTGCCGACGTATCCTCGAATCCCCCTGTCCTTGAAGCGGCTAGTCCACATGTCGACTTATCGTCCGTCCGAAACCACGGGACGGACGCAGGCCGTCCCGCCGTCCCCAGCCTGTGGACGGCCGCCCCGCGGAGCCGCTCTCACCCCCGTTCGGCGACCACGGACGACGGCGTGCGGCGCAGCGCCCGGGACGCGGACACCAGCGCCGCGAGGAGGCCGACCGCCAGGCAGGCGGCGGCCACCGCGCCGAACTCCGCCCAGGGCAGGTGCACCGACACCTCCACCGGCCCCTTCCGGGGGTCGAACTCGTCGCGCAGCCCGATGCCGAGCGCGAACAGGCCGGGCAGGGACAGCAGCGCCCCCACGGACAGCCCCACCGCGGACGCCAGGCCGGACTCCGCCGTCAGCAGCGCCGCCGCCTGCCACCGGTGCGCCCCGGCCACCCGCAGCAGGGCGAGGTCGCGGCGGCGCGCCGAAGCCGCCAGCGACAGCGTGTTGCCCAGGGAGACCGCCGCGTACCCCAGCGACAGGGCCAGGATGACCCAGGTGAACAGGCGCATGAGGCGGAGCTCTCCCGCGATCCCGTCGTCGATCACCCGGGCGGTGTCCTGCACGTACGCCCCCTGACCGGCCAGCGCGCCCGAGAGCGTGCCGGGGAGCCCGTCGGGCTCCGCGGGGTCGAGGCTCGCGGCGGCCGTAAAGGCGCCCGGATCGTGCTCGCGCGCCAAGTCGTAGGGGAGGGCCAGCTCCGCCCACAGCTCCAGCGCCGGCGGGAACGGCGCGACGGTGACCGGGACCGTGCCCTCGGTCCCGTCCGCCCACGTCAGCTCCACGGTGTCGCCGTCCCGCCAGCCGAACCGCTCCGCGGTCTCGGGCGAGGCCTGCACCGTCCCCTCCTCGGGGGCGTACCGGTGCAGCCCGACGGACTCCACCCAGCGGCCGCCCGCGTAGACCCCGGTGGACAGCTGGCTGAACACCTCCCCCTCGGCGTGTTCCCCGGCCAGGTCCAGGGCGCGGTCGGTCAGGCCCTCCTCGTCCCCGCTCATGACCATGGCCGCGCCCGGGATCTCGCCCCGGGAGTGCTCGTCGATGGCCGCCCCGACCGTTCCGGTCAGGCCGAGCACCGTGACGGCCAGGGCGGATATCAACAGGCTCGGCATCATGACCGCGCCCAGTCGGCGCGCGCCCGCCCGCGCCTCCGCCCGCAGCAGCTCGGCCATGGGGGACCGGCCCGGCAGCAGGCCGAGGATCCGCGGCAGATGGACGGGCGCGGCGACGGCCGCCGCCACCAGCAGCGCCAGGCTCGCCCCTAAGGCGAGGCCCATCGCGTCCTCCGCGTCCGCCCGCGCGGTCGCGGCCGCCGTCGCGGCGCCCGTCGCGGCGGCCGTCGCGGCGGCCGCGGCGGCGGCCCACAGGCGCCACCGCGGCAGCGGCTCCGAGCGCGTCTCCCCCGGCCGCAGCGCCTCCAGCGGGGCGACCCCCGCCGCGCGGCGCGATGCGCCCAGGACCCCGGCGAGCGCCGTGGCCATCCCGGTGAGGACCGCGGCCGCGACGGGGACGGCGACCGACCGCACCTCCCAGGTGCCGGACAACAGCTCCCGCCCCACCATCCAGTCGCCCAGCAGGAACGCCCCCGCCACGCCGAGCACCGACCCGGCCGCGGACGCCGCGGCGCCCACCAGCGCCGCCTCGCCCAGCAGCATCCGGCGCACCTGCCCCGGGGTCGCGCCGACCGCCCGCAGGAGCGCGATCTCCCGCCGCCGCACCGCCACCTGGAAGGTGAAGGTGGTGCCGACCACGAACACCGACACGAACACCGCCAGGGCGCCGACCAGGACCAGGAGCTGCTGGCCCACCCAGTCGTCGGTCGCGTCGAACTCCGCGGCCATCGCCGCCTGGTCGGCCGCGGTGAACACCTCCGCCCCGGGGTCCAGGACGTCCCGCACGCGCCCGCCGACGGCGGCGGCGTCGGCGCCCGGCTCCGCGACCGCGCCGATGAGGGAGACGCCCGTGGCGGATTCGGCGGCGAGGGCGTCGGCGACGAGGACGTCCTCGCCGTCGGTGACGCCGGAGACGGTCATCGGCCACGCGGCCCCGGCCGTCAGCACGGTCACCCGGTCGCCGACCGACCGCCCGTAGGACGCGGGGAGGACCACCTGGTCGCGCTCCGACGGCGCCCCGCCGTCGAGCATCCGTGCCGCCCCCAGCGGGAAGGAGGACCAGCCGGCCGCGACCGGGGCGCCGTCGGCGGGGCCGCCGACGATGCGCTCCCCGTCCATGACCCTGGCGTCGAAGCGCCGCTCGGCCACCGCCGCCTCGACACCGTCGGCGGCTGCGATCTCCCCGGCCAGGGCGTCGGCCTCCGCCCCGCTCCAGACCGCGCGCGCGACGGTGGCGCCGTCGGACCGGGTCCCGGCGGCCTCCGGGACCGCCATGACGTCGGCGCCCCCATAGCGCTGGGGCACCGCCGGCAGGGAGGAGGCGATGACGACCGCGGAGGCCGCGAGGAGGGCGACCCCCAGGGTCAGCGCGATGAAGCCGCCCACGACCGCGCGCAGGCGGTGGCGGACCATGGCGAACGCGATCACACCGCCTCCAGCCCGGCCATGCGCACCGCGACGGCCTCCGCCGCGGGGGCGGCGCCGTCCGCGCCGAGCTCGTCGACGATCCGGCCGTCGGCCATGAACACGACCCGGTCGGCGCGCGCGGCCACGGCGGGGTCGTGGGTGACCATCAGGACGGTCCCGCCGTGCACGTCCACCACCGCGCGCAGCCGGTCCAGCACCTGGCGCCCCCGGGCGAGGTCGAGGGCGCCGGTGGGCTCGTCCGCGCAGAGGACGGCGGGCCGGGACAGCACCGCCCGGGCGATCGCCACCCGCTGCTGCTCGCCTCCGGAGAGCTGGTGGGGGCGGTGGTCGGCGCGGTCGCGCAGCCCCACCTCCTCCAGCGCCGCCAGGGCGTGGCGCCGTCCCGCCCGCGCCCCCGCCAGGCGGGCGGGCAGCAGTGTGTTCTGGGCGGCGGTGAGCGCGTCGACGAGGTTGTAGTCCTGGAAGACGAACCCGATCCGCCTGCGCCGGAACTCGGTGAGCCCCCGTTCGCCCAGGGACCCGAGGTCGACCCCGTCCACGGTGACGGTCCCGGCGTCGGGCCGGTCCAGGCCCGCCGCGCAGTGCAGCAGGGTCGACTTCCCCGACCCGGAGGGGCCCATGACGGCGGTCAGGGTGCCCGCCCGCACGGTCAGCGACGCCCCGTCCAGGGCGGCGACGCGGTGCTCGCCTGCGGTGTGGTGCTTGGCCACGGCGGCGACGCGGACCGCGTCGCGGGTGGCGTGGGGTATGGCGTTCATATCCCCAGCACATCGGCCCGGACCGGCTCCGCGCGGGTGCCCTCGGTGGACTCTTGAAGGTAGACCCCGGTCTACCGCGCCGCCGCCCCGCGGCCGTCTATCGTCGTCCCGTGCCCATCCGAACCCTGCGCGCGGCGATCACGCACGCGCCCCACCGTTTCCTGCTGTCCGCGTGGCCGTGGCGCGCCCTGGCCTACCTGCTGGCGGGGACGGTGGCGGGGACGCTCCTGTTCGGGACCGCGCACGCGATGGCGCTGAACTGGCCCGACTCGGGTCGGCACTGGCGGGTCGTGGGCCCGCTCATGGGGATGCTCTTCCTGGCGACGGTCTTCGGGAGCACCCCGCTGGTCGTCCGGTGGGGGCGGTGGTGCGAGGGGCTGGTGGGGGCGCGCCCGGAGCCGCCCCGCGGGGAGGCCGCAAGCGCGGCCCGCCCCTGGGGCCGGCCGCTCTCCCCGAGGCTGTGGCGCGACGTCGGCTATACCGTGCTCAGCTTCAGCGCCTTCTACGTGCTGGACGTGGTCGTGCTCCTCCTGGCGCTCGGCGCCCCGCTGGCGGGGGTGCTCACCTACTGGAACGCCGAGCAGCTGCGGGTCTTCGAGTGGGTGCCCACGGTGCTGGCCTGGGGGTCCCTGTGGCTGGTCGGGCTCTACCTGGTGGCGGCGTGGGCGGCGGCGCGCTCGGAGATCGCCCGCGCGGTGCTCTCGCCGCGGGAGGACCGCCTGGCGGCGGAGCTGAGCGCCGTCACGGCCTCGCGGGCGGCGCTGGCGGAGGCCTTCGACGACGAGCGCCGCCGCATCGAGCGCGACCTGCACGACGGCGCCCAGCAGCGCCTGGTCGCCGCGAAGGCCGCACTCGGGCTGGCCCGGCTCGACCTGCCGCCCGGCTCCCCGGCGGCCGACGCCGTCCGGCAGGCCCAGGACCACGTGACGGCCTCCCTCAGCGAGCTGCGCGACCTGGTGCGCGGCGTCCACCCCCAGGTGCTCACCGAACGCGGGCTGCGGGCCGCCTTGCGGGACGCGGCCGCCCGCACGGATGCGCCCGTGGACATCGGCATCGATCTGCCCGGACGGCTGCCCGCGGCGGTGGAGTCCACCGCCTACTTCGTGGTGTGCGAGGCGCTGGCGAACGCCGCCAAGCACGCCCCCGGCGCCTCGGTGCGCGTGCGGGGCGGAGTGCGGGAGGGGGTGCTGCGGGTGGCCGTCACGGACGATGGGCCCGGGGGCGCGAAGCCGGACGGCGGCGGGCTGGACGGCCTGCGCCACCGCTTGGCGGTGCTGGGCGGGGAACTGGCCGTGGACAGCCCGGAAGGCGGGCCGACCACCGTGCGATTGGAGATCCCGCAGGTATGACGGCGACGGGTGCGAAGACGGGGTCCGGGGCGGGACCGCAGGAGGCGTTGACCGTCGTCGTCGCGGACGATTCGGTCCTGCTCCGCGAAGGCGTGTCGGGCGTCCTGGAGCGGTTCGGGCACCGCGTCGTCGCGGCGGTCGGGGACGCCGACGCCCTGGAGGAGGCGGTCCGCGGCCACGACCCGGACCTCGTCGTCACGGACGTGCGCATGCCGCCGGGGTACGCGGACGAGGGGCTGCTCGCGGCGGTCCGGATCCGGCGCGAGCGCCCCGCCGTGGGCATCATCGTGCTCAGCCAGTACGTGCAGCCGGCCTACGCCGCGGAGCTGCTGGCGATCGACGCCCCGGGAGGCGCGGGCTACCTGCTCAAGGAGCGCATCGGGGACGTGGAGGAGTTCGCCGGGGCGGTGGCGAAGGCGGCGGCGGGCGGAACGGTCCTGGACCGCGAGGTGGTCCAGGTGATGATGGCGGCGCGGTCGAGCCCGCTCGACCGGCTGGCACCGAGGGAGCGCGAGGTCCTGGGGCTGATGGCCCGAGGCGAGTCCAACGCGGCCATCGCACGCCTGCTGGTGGTGTCCGACGCGGCGGTGCGCAAACACGTGGGGTCGATCTTCACCAAACTCGACCTGGACCCCCGGATGGACGGCCACCGGAGGGTGCTGGCGGTGCTGGCCTACCTCGACCGCTGACACGGCCGGGGACCGGCGTGCGGCCGGGCTACCCCGTGGCCTCCTCCGACGCGGAGGACGGGGACGCGCCCCCCTCCTGGCCGCTCTCCTCGCCGCCTCCGCTCCCGTCGTCCATGCGCAGGGCCCGGATGCTCGGCAGCAGCGCCGCCGCCGCGCACATCACCGCCACCGCCCCGCCGCTGGCCATGAGCACGGCGAGCGGCCCGAAGGCGTCCACCGCGGGCCCCATCACCAGCGTCCCCAGCGGCATCAGGCCGTTGAACGCCAGGAAGACGATGCTTCCCACCCGGCTCATCAGGTGCTCGGGCACCTTCGCCTGGAGCAGCGACGGGAACAGCGAGTTGAAGAAGTGCAGCCCGACGCCGTACACGACGGCCATCGCGAACGCCCCGGGGTGGTCCCCGAACACCCCCACCATCAGCAGTGACGCCGCCATCATGGCCAGCATCGCGAACATCCCGGTGCCGACCCGCACCACCGTCAGCCGCACCAGGATCAGCGCGCCCAGCAGCGCCCCCGCCCCCTCCAGCGCGTAGAACCCGCCGAGGTCGGCGGCCTCCTCGACGCCGCCGGGGGAGAGCACGAAGGGCACCGTGACGTCCAGGCTCCCGGTGAACACCGCGTTGGCCAGCATGCCCACCGCGAACGCGACCACCAGCCACCGGTGGCCCAGCACGTAGCCGAAGCCGCCGGCGATGTCGGCGAGCACCTTGCGCGGGCCACCGTCGCCGTCGCCACCCGCGTCGCCGGTCGCATCGCCGGTGGCGGACTCGGCGGTGGACTCGGCGGTGTCCGCGCCGGAGGCACCCGCGTCGGCGGGGACGGCCGGGCCCGCCCCCTGGGCCCGCCTGCTCCGCGCACTCCGGATCGCCAGAATGCACACCGCCGACGCCAGGAAGGTCAGCGCGTTGAACCCGAACGCGGCCGCCGCGCCCAGCGCGCCGATGAGCAGCCCGCCCAGCATCGGCCCGGTGATCAGCGCGATCTGCTGCCCCACCGAGTTCGCCGAGTTCGCCGCCACCAGCCGGTCCTTGCGCACGATCTCGGTGAGCAGGGCGAACGAGGCGGGCATGAAGAAGCCCTCGCCCACCCCCAGCAGCAGGGCCAGCACGACCACCACCGCCGGGTGGGCGGACAGCAGCACGGCGACGGTGATCGCCCCCGCCGCGGCGAACCGGCCCACGTCGGCGGCGGCCATGATCCGCCTGCGGGAGTCGGCCGTGTCCCCCACCGCCCCGCCGTACAGGTAGAAGACCAGCGACGGCAGGGTCAGCACCGCGCCCGCGACCGCCAGGCTCCACGGGCTCCCGGTCTCGGTGATCAGGTAGGTGATCAGGGCGATCCGGAACGCGTAGTCGCCCAGCAGGGAGAGCACCCGACCGGTCCACAGCATCCCGAAGTCGCGCTCGGCGACGATGCCCAGGCGCGACCGGAGCGCCGCCACCCCTCCTCCGCTCATCCCGCGGCCTCCTTCCACACGTCGGCGGCCCGTGCCGCGACCCGCTCGGCCCCGGGGGCCAGACCGAGCAGCGACCCGCGCACCGGGACCGCCGAACAGCCGCGCAGCCGCTTGGCCTCCTCCGCGCCGAGGCCGTAGGAGATGCGCCGGATGCCGACCTCGCGGGCGTGCTCGACGGGGGTGTAGTAGGTGCTCTCGAAGTAGGCGCCGACCGCCCGGGGGTCGTCCTCGTCGGCGCCGGTGTACAGCCCGTGCCAGACGTCGCCGTCCCGCACGAACAGGGTGAAGCCGAGCGGCGGCCCGCCGTCCCCGGGGTCGAGCACGACCAGGTCGGTCCTGCCCTCCAGCGCACCGGCCACGGCCTCCAGCCGCAGGAGCTCCGCACCGTGGTCGGCGGGCAGCCCGTACTTGCGGCGGTTGGCGGTCCGCAGCCCGGCCATCCGGTCGAGCAGGGCCCCGTCCGGCCGCTCGGTGACCCGCGCCCGCACCCCGTGCCCGCGCAGGGCCCGGCGTTCGGCCCGCACCGCCGTGCGCCGCTTGGACGGCAGCGCGGCCAGGTACCCGGCGAACCCGTCCTCGGGAACGTCCAGGTAGGCGTCGCCGCCCAGGTCGAACCCGTGCGCCCCCAGGGCGCGTGCGGCCCGGTCGAGCGGGGAGTCCGCCTCGGCGTAGGGCAGGGCGACCGCCGCCAGGCCGCTCTCCCGCGCCCACGCCACGACGGCGGCCAGGCCCTCGCCCGCGTCGCCGGGGCCGAGGGGGAACGTGGCGTAGCCGGGGTAGGTCAGCAGCAGGTGCGGGTAGAGGGCGGCCGTGTCCAGGCCGGTGAGCCCCTCTCGGGCTGTGTCGGGGGCGAACGGCGACCCGGGGTCGGCGAAGAGCGCGCCCGCGTTGCCCAGGGGGTAGGCGCCGGGGTCGGAGACCACGAACCCGCCGATGCCGAAGGCGGGGCCGCCGCCGGGCGCCTCTCCCCGGCTGAACCAGACCTGCTCGCCTTCGATCCGCCCGGCCATGGCCGTGCTCCACTCCTCGGCGGCCAGCAGCGGCGGACCGGCCGCCCGCCAGGAGGCGGGGTAGGCCGTGTCCACGGCGAGGTCACCCATGGCCGCCGCCTTCCAGCGCCGCGCGCAGTCGGCCCAGGCCCGTGTCGAGGCGGTCGGCGGGCAGGGCGAAGGAGAGCCGCACGTGGCCGGGGGCGCCGAAGGCCGCCCCGTCGACGACGGCCACGCCGTGCTCCCCGCGCAGCCACCCGACGGGGTCGTGCCGCGCCGCCTCTGGGGCCCGCTCCCGGAGCCACCGCGACAGGTCGGGGAAGAGGAAGATCCCGCCGCCGGGCTCCGGGCAGTCCACGCCGGGGAGCGCGTCCAGGGTCTTGGCGGCCCGGCGCATGTTCTCGGTCAGCGGCCCGCCGACCCGCTCGGGCAGGCCGCGGTCGCGGACCGCCTCGGCGGCGGTGGCCTGCACGGCCGCCGACACCCCGCCGACCAGGTGGGAGGCCAGGCCCTGCGCCCGCTTGAGCAGGCCGCCGGAGGCCAGCGCCCACCCGATCCGCAGTCCGGCCAGCGCGTGGCTCTTGCTCAGCCCGTCGAGCACGGCGCAGTGGTCGGGGAGCGTGCCGAACAGGTCGAGGGCCGACGGGGCGCGCCCGCCGCGCAGCGGCACCCCCCGGTACACCTCGTCGAAGAGGACCGTGACGCCGTTGCGTCCGGCCCAATCGGCGATGGCGGCCAGGTCCTCGGCCGGGGTGAGGGCGCCGTCGGGGTTGCGCGGGGAGTTCACCACGACCGCGCGGGTGGCGGGGGTGCGCGCCGCCTCCAGGTCGGCCGCCCGCACCCCGGTGCCGACGTCGCCGGGCACGGGGACGGCCGTCGCACCGGCCGCACCGATCACGGCGGGGTAGCTCGCCCAGTAGGGCGCGGGGAGCAGCACGTCGCCGCCTTCGGCGGCGGCGCGCAGCACCACCAGTGCGGCGACCCGGGCGCCGGGGGCGATGAGGACCGCGTCGGCGGGCACCTCTGCGGCGCTCCGGGAGGCCTGCTCGGCGACCAGGGAGCGAAGTTCGGCGTCCCCTGCGGGCGGCGGGTAGGGCTGGTCGCCCCGGCGGGGCGCCGCCGCCCCGCGCTCGGGGTGGACGGGAACGCGGACGTCCCCGGTGGTGAGGGCGATGACGCCGTCCCCATGCGAGACGGCCGCAGTGGGAGAGAGGCTCATTCCGCCGTCCCTTCATGGTCGTATTCCGGCCCATGTCCACGAGACGGGCAGGTGCACCGAGGGGCACGCCGGGAGCGGACGGTGTCCCGGTCCGCGAGCACGTCGCGGGGCCCCTGCACGAGTCGCCCCACGATCTTCCGGTCGGCCGGAACCGCTTCACGACGGTTGCGGACACCACCGTGCCGGTCCGGGCCCTCGCAGGAGGCGGCCCCGCCCCGATGGCGTCCGCGGAGTTCGCCCGCGATGTGCCCCGGAGTCACGGGGCGATCATCGCCTCGGTCTGAAGACGCTGCCGCGTGCCCGGTGCGGTCCTGTGCGGCCGCAGGCCCTACGGGCCGCTGCTCGCGCGGCGTCCCGTGGTGGGAGTGCGGCATCAGGCCGCCCCCTCCGGGTCCGGGAGGACGCGGCCGACGCGGACCGGGCGGCCTGCGAGGGCTTGTGCCACCGCTTCCGCCACCCGGCGGCGGCTGCTGTCCTCGGCCTCCTCCGACAGGAAGGCGCGGTGGCTGGTCACCACCGTGCGCGGGTGGGCCAGGACCGGCGCCCACCTCGGGTCGTCGTGCGGGTTCTCGGGGAAGAACACGTCCAGACCGGCCCCGGCGATCCGGCCCTCCTCCAGTGCCTTGCCCAGCCCCTCGGGGTCGACGAGCGCCCCGCGCGCCGCGTTCACCAGGTAGGCGTCCGGCCGCATGCGGGACAGCGCCGCCGCGTCGAACATGCCCCGCGTCTCATCGTTCAGCGGGCAGTGCAGGGTCACCATGTGCGCCTGCCCGAGCAGCTCGTCCAGGTCGTCCACGGCCTGCGCCCCGTACCCCTCGGGCAGGTCGCGCCCGATGTAGGGGTCGTACACCAGCACCCGCCCGTAGAACGCCCCGAGCCGCGCGGCCACCGCCCGCCCGATCCTGCCGAAGCCGACCACGCCAAGCGTGCGCCGGTTGGTGCGCCTGGGCACCCCGCCCGCGTAGATGTCGAAGGCTCCGCCGGTGAGGCCCTGGTGCTGGGGGACCACGGCCCGCTCCAGGGACAGCGCCAGCGCGCTGGTGTGCGCGCTGACCTCGTCCACGCAGTAGTCGGGGACGTTGTAGCCGGGCAGGCCGCGCTCTGCCAGGAGCGGCGCGTTGAGGTTGTCCACGCCGACGCCTTGGCGCACCACGGCCCGCAGTCCGGGCCCCGCCGCGTCCAAAAGCTCCGGGGTCACCTTGCAGCGGTACACCACCAGCACTCGGGCGCCCCGGGCCCGCTCGGCCAGGTCCGGCCCGTCGAGCAGGTAGCGGCCCCCTTCGCGGCGGCCGAAGGCCAGCTCGACACCGGGCCCAAGGACCTCGGTCTCGACCGTGGCCAGTGCCGGGTCGGCGCCGTCGCCGGACGCCAGCCACGGCGGGTCGGTGTACAGCACGCGGGGTCGGCCATCAGCCATGGGTCTGCATCCTCTCCGTGTTCTCCGTCATCGCGCGGAGCACGTCGCGCTCGGTCACCGCGCGCGGGTTGTTGTCGGCGCGCCGGGAGGCCAGCGCGTCCGCCCACCCGCCGTGCCCGGGTACGGACTCCGGCATCCCGCCGAAGGCGAGCACCCGGTCCACCAGGTGCTCCACACCGTCGGCACCGGCGTGGCGGCACGCGCCCCGGACCCGCTCCACCAGGTCGCGGAGCGCTTGGGGGCCGTCCGGGTGCCGGTTGTCCTCCCGGGTCACCGCCGCGTTGTGGCCGACCAGCCAGCGCAGGTGCAGGCCGACCGCGTACCCGTGCGGCACCCCGTGCCCGGCGGTGAGCCCGTAGGACAGGGCGTGCGCCGCCGTGGTGCGGGTGCGGTCGATGGCCGCTCCGGCCATGAGCGCCCCTCGGGCCAGCTCCTCGCGCAGGCCGGGGTCGGCGAACCCGGCGCCGTCCGTACCGCCCTCACCGCGCGTGCCCCTCGTTCCGCCCACCGCGCGGAGCAGCGGCGGCGCGACGGTCTCGACCGCGCCGAGCGCCAGTTCCCGCGACGCGTCGGTCCCGGCCACCGACCAGTGGGACTCCACGCCCTGGCAGAGGGCGTCCAGCGCGCTCGCGGCGGCCGTGTGCGGCGGCACCGACGCCGTGAGGTCGGGGTCGACCAGGGCGGTGTCGGCCGCGGCCTCCGGGTGGTCAAGGGAGAGCTTGCGCCCGCCCTCGTAGACGGTGGCGAACCGGGTGAGCTCGCTGCCGGACCCGGAGACGGTGGGCACCAGCACCAGCGTGCGCACCCGCGGCCACCGCACCAGCTCGGGGCGGCGCAGGTGGGCGGCCACGTTGGCGCCGCCCGCGCCCGGGGCGGCCAGCACGGCGACCGCCTTGGCGGCGTCCATCGCGCTGCCGCCGCCGATGCCCACCACCGCGTCCGGGGTGAACCGGCGCGCCGCCGCCACCGCCTCGGCGACCTGGTCGGCCCCGGGGTTGGGGCGGATGCCGCCGAAGAACCGGACGTCGGGCGCGGCCCGTGCCACCCGCTCGGCCCGCGTCCCGGACCGGAACGAGGACCGCCCGTGAACCACCAGCACCCGGCGCGCCCCGCGCTCCTCCAGCACGTCGCCGAGGGCGTCCAGGGCGCCGCGCCCGAAGCGAACCTCGGTGCGCTCGGACAGGCCCTCCAGCGCGCGCCCGGTCACGCGGTCCCCTCCGCCAGGCGGGCGGAGAACCGGGCACCGATCTCCTCGACCGTGATCGTGCCCGACGCGCGCTCACCCGCCGAGCCGCCCTGCACCCCGCGCACCACCAGCGCGACGGGGCCGGGGGTGCGCATCGCCCTGCGCACGGCCGACGTCAGCGCCTCGGGCCCGACGGCGTCCGCACCCCCTGCGCCGCGCGCGCTTCCCGCTCCGCCGGTCCCGTCGACGGTCAGCGCCTCGCGGTAGCCGCAGGCGCGGGCCACCGCCGCCAGGTCGGTGCGCGAGGCCGCGACCGCCTGCCCGCCGGTCGACTCGTAGCCGCCGTTGTCGAAGACGACGTGCACCAGGTTCTCGGGCGCGAAGTGGCCCACCGTGGCGAGCGCCCCCATGTGCATGAGCACCGACCCGTCGCCGTCGAGGACGGCGAACCGCTGCTCGGGCCGGGCGAGGGCGGCGCCCAGCGCCAGGCTCGCGATGTGCCCCATCGACCCCTGCATGTAGAAGTCCCCGTCCCGCCCGCCGAGGTTGAACAGGGTGCGGGAGAGGTAGCCCGTGGTGGCCATCAGCCGCGCCTCCCCCGCCTCCGCGAGCACGGCGCGCACCGCGTCCTCGCGGGTGAGGGCGCCCGCCCGGGGCGCATCCGGCCCCGCCGCGGCCGGCGCCCCCTCGACCGCCCCCTTGGCGACCAGGATGAACGCCGGGCATCCCGAGTCCAGCACGGGCTGGGCCTCCTTCAGCAGGGCCGGCAGCTCGGGCCCGCCGGGCCGCAGCGTCCAGTGCGGGACCTCCAGGGAGTCCAGCCAGCGCGGCACCACCTGCCCCATCCACCGGTGCTGCGGCTCGCCCGGCCCCGCCTCGGGCCACCCGCGCATGCTCACCAGCGCCAGCACCCCGATCCGGTACGGCAGCACCAGCGAGGTCAGGGGGTTGACCAGGTTGCCGAAGCCGGAGTTCTGGGCGATCACCCCGGCCCGGACCCCCGACAGGGCGGCCCCGGCGGCCGTCGCCAGCGCCGTGCCCTCGTTGGCGGCGGGCACGTAGCCGATGCCCCCGTAGGACTCCAGCTCCCGGATCGGCGCGCCGAAGTAGGAGCAGGGCACGCCCGAGAGCAGCCCCACCCCGCGTTCGGCGAGCGCGTCCAGGAACGCCCGGCCGCCGATCACGGGGCCGCCTTGAAGTCCGCGGGCATGCGCTGCAGGTCGAACAGCTCGGGCATGGTGGCGATGCCGTCCTCGACGTCCCGCGCGCGCCCCGACGCCGCCAGCGCGTCGAGGGTGGAGGTGACGCCGCTGACCGCCGCGCGGAGCCCGTGGTTGGCGTAGATGACGATGCGGTACCCCGCGTCGAACAGCTCCCGCTCGTGCATCTGCCCGTAGGTGGTGGGGACCGCCACCAGCGGGACGCCGCCGTCCCAGCGGGCGCCGAACTCCAGGATGTCGTCGGGGCGGGTGCTCTTGCTGTGCACCAGCACCGCGTCGGCCCCGGCGGCGGCGTAGGCGCGGGCCCGCTCCAGCGCCTCGGGCACGCCCTGTCCGGCGATCAGCGCCTCGGTGCGGGCGATGAGCAGGAAGTCGGGGTCGCTGCGGGCCTGCAGCCCCGACTTGAGCTTCAGCGCGAACTCCTCGGTGGGGACCAGGTCGTGCGCGGTCCGCGCGAAGCTGTTCATCTTCGGGAAGACCTTGTCCTCGATGCAGATCGCCGCGACGCCGCGGCGCTCGAAGCGGCGCAGGGCGTGCGCCACGTTCAGCGGGCCGCCGAATCCGGTGTCGCAGTCGGCGATGACCGGCAGGTCCACCGCGGCGTCCATGGCCTCGGCGGCGTCGACGAACTCGGCCAGACCGAGCAGGCTGGCGTCGGGCAGGCCCTGGCTGGCGGACAGCTCGAAGCTGGAGGACCACACCGCCTCGAAGCCCGCGCGTTCGGCGAGCCGGGCGGTGAGGCCGTTGTGCGCCCCGACGGCGCGCACGGGGTCCGCGCCTCGCAGGAGCCGTCGGAGCCGTTCCGGTTTGGGTGTGCGGGGTCGTTCAGGCAACGGTCGCTTCCTTTCACGCTCGGGCGCCCGCGGGCGGGGTCAGTACCAGAGCCGGTCCTCGGCCACGTACCGGTCGATGCCGTCGGCGGCCATGGCCCCCAGGGCGAACCGCACGTCGGGGGTGACCGCGCCGCGGATGCGCAGCAGCAGCAGGCGGGGCGCCGCTCCGCCCTCGGGCGCCGCCAGGGACAGGGGGACGCCGGGGACGGCGTAGGCCGAGTCGCCCGGTTCCAGCCGCTCGCTGTGGCTCCGGCCGTCGCGGGTCCAGGAGGCGGTGACGGGGGCGTCCCCCAGGACGTAGGCGTACTGGTGCTGGTGGGTGGTGAGCGGCGGCCCCTCCTCCCCGGTGAGCACCTCCACCTCCAGGGCGCTGGTGTGGGGGTGCAGGGGGTCGCCCGCCAGTTCGGCGATGCGGTAGGACGGGCGGCGGGCGTCGGGGTAGGTCCAGCGGCGCACGTCGGCCCCCTTGCGCACCCGTACCCCGTCACGGGCCCGGGTGGAGGGGGCGAGCAGCTCCCGGACGGGGACGCCCAGGGCGGGGGCGAGCGCCGCCAGCTCGGACCATTCGGCCCGCCCGGCGCCCGTGCACAGGGTGTGGACACGGTCGGGGGACAGGCCGCTGCGCCGGGCCAGTTCCCCCTCGGACATGGCGCGCGCCCGCAGGAACGAGGCGAGCAGCGCCCCGTCGGCCCCGCTGGGCAGGGCCAGGTCCCCGGCCGCGTCCGTGCCGAGGGCGGCGATCTCCCGCTGGGCGTCGCCGGTGAGGTCCCCGCCGTAGGTCAGGGCGAGGATGTAGGCGGGTTCGGCGTCGCTGCGCGCGGCGAAGGAGTGCGGGCCGAACGGCAGCCCCCACACCGAGTCCCCGGTGGTCATCGGCACGCAGTGCCGCACGCCCTCCCACTCGTGGTAGTAGTTCACCGGCCCGACGAAGTAGGTGAACTGGTAGAGCAGGTGGCCCTTGTTCCATTCGACGGCCGGGTTGCCGGGCTCGTCGTCGTCCACGGTCCGCAGCATGCGGATCCACTCGGGCCGGTAGGAGGACAGCCGGGACATCGCGGTGTCCCGGTACTCGTAGTAGGGGCCGCCGCCGCGCTCGATCACGCGGGAGGTGGCGGCCGACTCCTTGGCGCGGCAGACGCGCACCCCGGTCGGGGCGTCGTCGCGCACCGGGAGCAGGTCGCGCTCGTTGACCGGCCAGACGCGGGCGGCGCGCTCGATCAGCTCCCAGGTGACGGGCCGTCGCCCGGAGGTGTACTCGGCGAACGCGCCCGGCGCCAGGGAGAGGTCGGCTTCGGCGTCGCGGTCGTTGCGCTTCAGGTCGTTGGCGGTCGAGCGCAGCAGGGCGGCGGCCCTGGCCTGCAGGTCGTCGCCGAGGGCGGACCCGGGCGCGGTGTCGGACGCGGTGTCGGGCATGCGGACCTCCATCTCGGTTCCCGGTGGGGAGGGCGGCGCGGGGCGCCGGGGCGGGTCGGTGGACGGCACGGTCGGGGGGCGGCACGGTCGGTGGACGGCACGGTCGGGCGGCGGTCAGGGCGGGGCGGGGGCCGTCGGGGCCGGTTCGGACAGCAGGGCGGCGGCCTGCCGCAGCTCGTCGGCGTGCGCGGGGTCCAGGGCCACGGCGTGGCCGCGCACCGGCGCCGGGGTGCAGCCGCGCAGCAGCTTGCCCTGCGCGTGCCCGATGCCGTAGTCGATCTCGTCCAGCAGCGACCGCCCGGTGTGGTCGACGACGGCGTAGTAGGCGGCCATGAAGTGCGCGAACGGCAGCCGCTCGGCGGCCTCGGAGGCGCCGGAGTAGACGACGTGCATCGTCCGCCCGGTGCGCACGGCGACGCAGGAGGAGAGCAGCTCTCCGTCGTGGCGGGCCCCGTAGGCGGTCAGGCCGGGGCCGAACTCGGCGAGGAGCCGCTCCAGCCTCCCCCGTTCGGCCTCGGCGTCGGCGCGCTGGCCGTAGCGCTCGAGCAGAGAGCACCGGCCGTGCAGGATGCGGTCGAATTCGGCGTGCGGGTCGACCCGCACGGCCTCGACCCCCGCCTCCTCGGCGCGGCGCCGCTCCCGACGCACCTCGCGGCGGCGGGCCGAGGGCAGACCGGCCAGGTAGGACTCCCAGCCGTCCCACCACACCGGCATCGCGCACCGCTCCGTCAGCGGGAAGGACACGCCACCGAGCCCTGCCACCGCCTTCTCGGCCGCCGCACCGCGGGTGTACAGCACGTACAGCGCGGCCATCCCGTTGGCCCGGCCCCACGCGGCGGCGCCGCTCAGGCAGCGCCCGACCGCCTCGGCCCGGTCGGCGCTGCGACCGGCCGGGTCGCCCAGGTACCCGGGGGCGACCAGCACCAGTGCCGGCAGCGCGCGGGCGGGTGCGTCCGGCAGCTCCGCCAGGCGCCGCGCCCGCCGCCCGGGATCGGCCACCGGGAAGACCGGCGGGTCACGCCAGAGGACGGCGCGGGGGTTGTAGGCCTCGTAGGCGTCCGGGTCGGTGACGACGGCGCCGAAGAAGCCCACGTCGCCTCCGTCGGTGACGGTGTAGGGCGCGCCGGGCAGGCGCCCGCCCATCGCCCGCAGCCAGGCGGGGCTCTGCAGCGGGGAGCCGTGCTCCAACAGGGACCAGGCCTTCTCGTCGAACCCGGGGACGACGGCGGTCATCCGACCACCCGCCCCAGGCGCACCGGCCGCAGCCCGTACCGGGTCTTGAACTCGTCGTTGCGCCGCCCGAACTCCAGTACGGGCAGGCCCGTGCCCAGCCCCGCCTCCATCTCGGCGGCGAAGAGCACGTACTGCGGGCTCCAGTTCAGCTCCCGCGGGTAGAGGCACCCGCCCGCCCAGAAGTGCGCCGAACGCCGGTCCAGCAGGCAGATGGAGGCGGCGAGCAGGGTGCCGTCGAGTTCCAGGCGCAGAATGCGGCAGTCCTCGCCGAGCGCGCGCAGCAGCGCCTCCAGCTCGTCGGGCGGGTAGTAGCCCGGGGCGTGCTTGTCCGCGGTGGCCAGGCACAGGTCGAGCACGTCCCGCCGCAGCGCCCGGTCGGGGGTGTCGAACCGGACCACCGCGCCCGCGTCCGCGGCGCGCCTGCGGTAGAGGCGCATGGTGCGGCGGGACGAGCGCCCCACCCCGGCGAGGTGGTCGTCCACCGAGGCCGGTCCCGGGTCGCGGGGCAGGCGGTAGCGGGGCGTGGTCTCCTGCGGTTCGAGCCCGATCCCCTCCAGCGCCGCCGCCAGGTCCCCGCCGAGCGGGATGTTGACCAGGCCCCAGGTGTCGGCCCCGGTCTCGGCGGCCAGGTCCGCCAGCGCCTCCCACAGCGGCCCGACCAGCCCGGGGCCGACGGGCACGCGGGAGGGCAGCGCCGTCTCATAGCAGTGCCACATGTGCCCGGCCAGGATCCGCACGGCGGGGGCGTCCGGATCGGCCGCGAAGGGGTCGGCGGTGTGCGCGAGGTAGAGCGGCAGCACCGCCGCCGGCTCGCCGGATCCGTCCCGGGCCACCAGGTAGAACGCCTTGGACCCGGCGGTCAGCGGCCGCTCCTCGATGCTGCGGAGGAAGCCGCGGCCGTAGAAGACCGAGGAGTCCGCGGCCAGGCGCTCCCAGGCGCCGCGCCCGATCCGCCCGATCGTGTCCTCGACCGTGACCCGCATCCGCGCCGCGGCCCCCATCAGGCCGCCGCCTCCGCCCCGACGGCGCCGCGGTCGCGTGCGGGCGGGAAGTACAGCGAGGTCTCCAGGACCAGGTGCTCCCAGGCGTCGGGGCGCACCCCGATCCGCTCCAGCTCCTCCAGCACGGTGCGCATCCGCACCCGGTCCTGCCAGTCCGGGGTGAACTCGCAGCGCAGCACCTCGGCCAGCGGGCCGCGCACGTGCCCGGCCACCAGGTCGGCCAGCGCGTCCCCGGCGCCGGGGCGGCCGAGCGCCGACCGGTCGGGGAAGGCGGCCCCGGCCCGGGTGCGCACCCCGGCGGGCAGGTCCTCCCAGAGCGCCAGCAGCGCCCGGGTGCGCACCCCGGCCAGGACGGCGTCGAACCCCCGGCGCTCCTCGGCCCCGCCGCCGCCCAGCCCGCACAGGTAGGCGGCGTCCGCGCCGTCCGCGTCGGCGGGGGACAGGCCGAACACCCCGGCCTCGCGGGCCGACTCCTGCGGGCCGTCCGAGGAGTGCATGAGCCCGAGAACGCTGTTGACGGCGCCGAAGTCGGCGCGGATGGTGCCGGGGGCGGCGCGGTGCGGGTGCTGGTGGCCCTTGCGCTCGGCGAGCGCCCGGTGCGGGTCGCCGTGGCGGTCGGCGCCCCGGCACAGCAGCGCCAGCGACGGGCCGGAGGAGAACAGGGCGTCCACCAGCCGGTAGCGCCAGGTCTGCCACTGGCCCGCGATCACGTCGGCGTACAGGTCGTCGATCATCTCCGGGTCGGCGCGCACCAGGCGCGCCGCCGCCGGGCGGAAGCCCTCGGCGGCCAGGCGCTCGGCCATCCGCCCCTGCAGCCCCCGGTGCAGCGCGTCCGGGCTGATCAGCACGAACACGTGCCGTTCCCAGAAGCGCTCGTCGGTCTCGCCCATGGTTGCTCCTCTCTGCGCGCGGGTGCCCCCGCTAGGCGGTGCGCCCGCCGGGGCGGGGCGCGGGCGGGCGGAAGGGGCAGCCCTGCGGGTCCGCGACCGCCGTGTCGTCGGGAAGCGCGTACTGGCGCCACTTGTGGGTGGAGGACCGGCGGGGGTCGCCCATGTGGGGGTGCGGGGCGACCGCGTCGTATCCGGCCAGCCCGGCGCGGACCCGGCGCTTGGCCGACCGCCCGGCCGGGGTCGACCCGCCGATCCCCTCGAAGACGCGGCGGGTCTGGAAGACGAGGGTCAGACAGGGGCCCAGATCACGGCTGCGGCGGGCGCCGTAGGCGGGGCTGCCCATGAAGGTGAACCAGGGCTCCCCGGCGAAGCACCACTGCCAGGCCGGGTCGGACGGATCGGACGGGACGTCGGGCGGCCACGGGTCCCGGTCCCGTGCGCTCAGGCCCTCCAGCAGCGCCCAGAACCGGGCCGTGTCCTCCTCCAGGGACGGATGTTCGCGCGGCGGTCCGGCGAAGACGATGAGCGACTTGCGCGGCGCCCCGGTCCAGGCCTCGTCGCGGAAGGCGCGCACGGTCCGGGCCAGGGCGTCCGGTCCGTGGTGGGGGAGGCGGTCGTCGACCGCGGCGAAGCGGTTGTCGCCGCGGCGCTGGCCGCGCACCCCGAAGTAGCAGGGGTGCTCCGGCCCGGTGGCCGTCATCCGGGCGTCGAAGACCGCGTGCGCGTCCACCAGCCAGTCCCAGGGGGCGGGGCCGCCGTCGGCCGCGGTGATCTCCTCCGACCGCCACGGCCCGCTCATCGCCCGCCCTCCTGCGCCTGCGCCAGCACCACGGCCGTCCGGCCGTCGGCGCGCAGCGGCGCCCGGGAGAAGTCGCCCCACATGTCCAGCAGGCGCCACCCGGCCGCCTCCAGGTCCCCGGGGATGTCCTCGGGCCACAGGAAGCGGAACGGCAGCGGCGGGCCGTACACGCGGTCGGTGACCGCGCCCGAGGCGTCCAGCCGCTCGAAGCGGATGCCCAGCTCCACCCGGCCGTCCGCGAGGTCCACCACGCGGGTGGTGTCCTCCCAGCGCACCGCCGGGTGGGCGAAGCGCTCCACGACCACGGCGTCGCGCGCGGCCAGCTTGGCCGCGTCGGGCAGGGCCGCGTCGAAGGCCAGCAGGCCGCCCGGCGCGGTGTTGGCGCGCACGTTGGCCAGCACCCGGCGCAGGTGGCCGCGGGTGGCGACGTGGTTGAACGTGTTGAGCGCGGCGTAGGACAGCGCCGCGGGCGCCGGGAGGGTGTACTCGGCCAGGTCGGCCTCGATGAGGCGGATCCGGTCGCCGACGCGCTCGCGGCACCGCTCCAGGGCCCGGCCGGAGCCGTCGACGCCGGCGCCGGGGCGGACGGTCCGGGCGACGCGCCCGTCGCCGATGCCGAGTTCGACCACCGGCCCCCGGGCGCCCTCGGCCAGGCCGCGGTAGAAACCGGCGTCCGGCAGGTCGATCCGGTCGTTGACCTCGGCGAAGCGGTCGGCGAGCAGCTCGAACGCCATGAGTTCCTCAGTGGGCACGGCACCTCCTGCGGGAAGGGACGCCGATCACCCTGCCAATCGGCCCTTGACAGCGCCTTGCATTCGCCATGACGGACACTTGCACCCGTGGTCGGAAGGCGATTTTCCATTCCGCTCTGGACGCCCCGGTGACGGTCGGGTAAGAAGGGGTGGACGAACGGGATCCCCGATTTTCCGGCCCCCTCGGACGGGAACACGCCGAAACGCCGCCGGAATGGCCGGACGGCCCCCGGAAACGGGAATCGAAAGGGAATCCCTGATTCCAGCCCCGGCAATCCGTGAATTGGGTGGTGATCGTGGCGGACTGCATCATGTGCCGCGGCGTGGACGCAGACCCGGACCTGATGCGGGTCCAGGTGTGGGAGGACGAGAACTGGAGGCTGACCACGGCCGTCGTCGGCGAAGCCCCCGGATTCTCCTTCCTGGAGCCCAAGCGCCACATCCGCTATGTGCACGAGCTCGACGGCGAGGCGGCGGCGACGTTCGGCACGGTCCTGGCCGAGAGCACCGCCGCCATCAAGGAGGCGACCGGCGCCGAGCTGGTCTACGTCTACATCTTCGGCGGGTCCTTCGACCACCTGCACGTCCATTTGGCGCCGCAGGCCGCGGACGGCCCCTTCAACGACTGCATGCTCAAGGGCGCGATCGTGGAGAAGGTCCTGGACAACGGGGCGGTGGTGCAGAGCAGCGAGGACTACCCGCTGCTCCCCGACGCCGACCTGCGGGACGCGGCCGAGGCCGTCCGCGCCGCGCGGAGCCGCTGATGGGCGCCCCGGCCGCCGCGACCGCCGCCGAGGCGCTGGACTCCCTGCCCGGCGGCGTGGTGCGGGCGCTCGCCGCCCGCGGCATCGCCCCGGACGACCTGGACGCGGCCCGCGTCCTGGACCCGCGCCCGGCCCAGGCGGTGCTGCTCACCGGCTCCTACGCCACCGGCGAGTTCAACCCCACCTCCGACCTGGACCTGCTGGTGCTCACCGACGGGTCCGCCCCGGCCCGGCCGCCGGGCGCCACCAACCACCCCTCCACCTTCGGCGACAGCTTCGACACGGTCGTGGGCGGGCTGGTGGTCAACACCGAGTACGTGGACCGGTCCCGCGCCGACGAGCTGTCCCGGGTGGTGGCCGGGGCGGCCGGCGCGCCCTCCGGCGCGGCGGCGCCCCCGGACCTGCCCAACCTGCAGCCGCTGGAGGTGCGGCTGGTCCAGCGCCTGTCCATCGGAGTCCCGCTGTACGGCGGCGGCCTGGTCGAGCGGCTCCGCCCCGGCCTGGGCGAGGAGACCGTGCGCGCCTCGGCGGCGGCCCTGAACTTCGTGATGGCGCTGAGCCTGCTGGAGGACACCACGGTGCTGCCGTCCCCGGCGCGGGAGCTGATGTGCCGGAGCGCGGGCGAAGCGCTCCTGCTCAGCGCGATCAACGCGTTCGGGCCCATCACCTACGACGTCAAGCACCTGTGCTCGCGGGCCGCCGCGCTGGCCGCCCGCCCCGGGGCGCCGGCGGTCGCCGCCGACCGCGAGCGCGCCCTGTTCGCCGACCGGCTCGCGCACACCGAGGCGCTCGACCTGCTCCTCGGACACGCCGAGGACCTGTACGCCCGGCTGGCGGGGGGCGGCGCGCCCGACGCGGCCGCCCCGATGCTGCGGCCCTTCCGCGGGCAGTGGGCGTGGACGGGGCGGGCCTTCGCCTGAGGGCCCACCCCGTCCGGGACATCACACCCGGCGCCGGATGATGTCCATGTGCGCCCGGGACAGCTCGGGGGAGACGTCGAGGCCGAGCTCCTCGACCAGGCGCGAGCGCGTCTGGCGGAACACCTCCACCGCCTCGGCCTGCCGCCCGTCGGCGTACAGCGTGTACATCAGGCGGGCGGCCAGGCGCTCGCGCATCGGGTTCTCCTCCCACGCCTTGCGGAGGAGCGGGTCGGCCCCGCAGTCGCGGAGCCGCAGCCGGGCCCCGGCCCGCTCCTCCAGGACGGTGAGCCGCAGCGCTCCCAGCCGGTCCGCCTCGTGCCGGGCGAACGCGTACTCGTGCAGGTCGGCGAAGGGGGAGCCGGCCCACATGTCCAGTGCGCGGTCGAAGTGGCCCACGGCCGAGTCCGGCCGGCCGCGCCGCAGCTCGGCGAAGCCCTCGTCGGCGGCCCGTTCGAAGCGGGCCGCGTCCACCGCGTGGCGGGGCAGGCACAGGCGGTAGGCCGAGCCCCGGCGCCGCAGCGCCTCCTTTCCCCCGAGCTGGGCGCGCAGCCGGGACACGTAGCTGTGCAGGGAGACCTTCACCGAGGGGGGCGGGGCGTCCCGCCAGACCTCGTCCACGATCTCGTCCGCGGACACGTGCCGTCCGATGTTCGCCAGCAGGACCCCCAGGATCGCGCGCTGCTTCTGCCCTCCCAGGGCGAGAGGGACCCCGTCGCGCGCGGCCTCGACGGCCCCGAGGACCCGGACGTCGAGGTGGAGGCCGGTTCGCTCTCCCTCGTTCCGAGGGGCGGGATGCGTCACGTACATGGCGTCCATTGCGCCTTTCGTTCAATGTCCGTGCTGCGGTACCGCACGGGATCGCCGTGCGGATCGTCGCCCCCTTCCGGAGCAGGTACCGCCCCGGTCGGGCACCTGAAAAGCGGTGGGCACCGCGGCGCGGACGCATTGGCGGCGACCGGGGCGCACTCCGGCGCCCCACCCCCGTTGCCCCGCCCGCTCGGCCGCACGATTTCCTACCGGAAAATCAATTCATGAACTGTGCATTAATTCGCGGTTATTGAGCATTATGTCAGGGTTGCGTAGCACCTGGAGGGGGACAAGGGCCCAGGCCGATGACGGTCACCGGCTTTAATCGCGCCCGAAACCGGGAATGACGGTACTTCCATGCCCGTGCCCCGGGCTCCAGGCCGCCTCCGCCCGCGGACGGCGCACGGGAACCGTCGTACGCGCGGCCCCGACCGCGCACCATGATCACCGCCGGGGACGCCGGGCCCGCAGAGCGCCATAACGGCATGGCCACATGTCGACATGCCTCTCCACCGAAACCCGGATCGACCGGTCGGCGCCGTCGCCCCCTGGGCCCCGCCCGCCCTCTCCCGCGGCACGCGCCACAGCCCCTGCCCTCCTCGCGGTGTTAGTGACTAACATTGTCGTATGGACCGTTGGAGCCGCACGCATGAGGCGTTGAGGCGGGCCGCCCTGGAGCTGTTCACCGAGGACGGGTACGACGCCGCGAGCACGGCCCGGATCGCGGAGCGGGCCGGGGTGAGCGAGATGACCCTGTTCCGGCACTTCCCCTCCAAGGACGCCCTGCTGCTGGCCGACCCGTTCGACCCGCTGATGGCCGAGGCGGTGCGCGCCCGCCCCGCCGAGGAGCCGCCGATGCGGGCCCTGGCCGAGGGGATCCGGCGGGCATGGGCCGGGATCGACGCCGACAGCGCCCGCGACCTGCGCATCCGCCTGCGGATCATCGCGGAGGCGAGCAGCCTTCACGGGGCGCTCGAACGCAACAGCGGTGAGACGATCGCGGCGCTGGCCGGTGCGCTGGCGAAGCGGGGGGCCGCCGCGGCACCGGCGCGCGCCGCGGCGACCGCGATGGTCTCCGGGCTGAGCGTGGCCCTGCTGGAGTGGGCGCGCTCGGAGCGGTCGTCCCTCGACGACGCCCTGGGCCGCGCGCTGGACGTGTTGGGTGGTGGGTGAGGTGCTCGACTTCTCGGGCGTCGGCTTCCGGTTCCACGGGGGCACGGGCGTCGACGACCTGGCCTTCCATGTGGACCCGGGCGAGGTCGTGGCCCTGATCGGATTGAACGGGGCGGGCAAGACCACGCTGATGCGCCTCGCGCTGGGGATGCTCCGCCCGCAGCGGGGCCGGGTGCGGCTGTTCGGCGAACCTTCGGCGGACCTGCCCGACGCGGCGTGGGGGCGGGTCGGGGCGCTGGTCGAGGTGCCGCCGGCGTATCCGGAGCTGACGGTGCGGGAGAACCTGCGCATCGCCTGCCTGCTGCGCGGGGGCGACACCCGGCGCGTGGAGGAGGCCGTGGACCGATGGCGGCTCGCCCCGGTCGCGGACCGCCGCTTCCGGCGCCTGTCGCTGGGCGACCGGCAGCGGACCGGCCTCGCCGCCGCGTTGCAGCACCGCCCCCGGCTGGTCGTGCTCGACGAGCCGGGCAACGCACTGGACCCGGCGTCGGTGATCCTGCTGCGCGAACAGCTGTCCCGACGCGCGGGCGAGGGGGCGGCGATCCTGGTCAGCAGCCACCACCTGGACGAGGTGGCGCGGATCGCCGACCGCGTGCTGCTGATGAACCGGGGCCGCCTGATCGGCCGCCTCGACACCACCGGGGCCGACCTCGAACGCGCCTTCTTCGAACGCGTCCGCGAGGACGACGAGCGGCGCGACCGGGACGGGGAGGGGACACGATGATCACCGCCGTCCGCGTCGAGGCGCTCAAGCTGGCGCGCTCCCCGGTCGGGGGGACCGCCACCCTCGCCCTGGTCCTCGGCATCGTCGTGCTGCTGGCCGGGATCACGGCCGGGGTCGCGGGCGGCGACCCCCGGCTCATCGCCAAGGCGGGGCCCGCAGCGGCCCTGGACTGGGAGGGGCTGGTCGCGGGGGCGCACCAGATCGCCGCCGCCGCCGCGCTCCTCGGCTTCGGGTCCGTGCTGTCCTGGATGTTCGCCCGCGAGTTCACCGACCGCACGATCACCGGCCTGTTCGCGCTCCCGGTCGGCCGCGGGAGGATCGCCCTCGCCAAACTCACCGTCCACCTCCTGTGGGCCGTCCTCGTCGGGCTCGTCCTCCCGCTCGGTGTCGCCGCCCTGGGCCTCCTCCTCGGCTACGGCGCCCCGACCGCCGAGGCCGGGGGCGCGCTCGCACGGCTGTCGGCGCTGGTGGCGCTCACCGGGATCCTCGCCACCCCGGTCGCCTGGATCGCCACCGTCACCCGCTCCCTGCTCGCGGGCGTCGGCGGCACCATCGCCCTCGTCGCGATCGCGCAGGTCGGGGCGCTGGCCGGAGCCGGTGGCTGGATGCCGTTGGCGGCCCCGGCCCTCTGGGCGATGAGCGGCGGGGCCGCCGTGAACGCGGTCCAGCTCGCCCTGGTGCCCGTGTTCGGAGCCGCCTTCACCGTCCTGACCTGCGCGGCCTGGGCGCGGCTCCAGCTGACCCGGTGAAGCGCGCACGCCGACGCGCCGCCCCGACGGTGTCGGGGCGGCGCGGGCGGCGCGGCGCCCGTCAGTCGGCGGGAGCCTGGCCGTCGACGCCTGCGCGCCGGGCGGTGTCGGCCTCCCGCACGGCCCGGGCGACGGCGGCGGCGTCCTTCTTCAGGATCGCACCGTGGTTGCTGGGCACCTTGGCGCTGACCTCGATGTGCGGGTTGCGGGCGGTCACCTCGGCGAGGCTGGTGCGGATCCGCTCCTGCTCGTCGCCGCGGCTTCCGAAGGACGTCCCCGAGGCCACCACGTAGCGGGTGGGGACGGTGAGGGCGTCCAGCACCGGGGACAGCTCGCTCTCCAGGGAGAGGCGGCCGAGCTCGATGTTGCTGACCGCCATCTCCTCGGCGTTCATCCGCGGGAGCAGGCCCGTCGGCCGCAGCAGGGGCGACAGCCAGGCGACCCGCCGGAACAGCGTCCGGACGCGCTCCTCCATGGCCTCGTCCATCCAGTCGTAGGGGAAGGCGCCGTCGACCAGGACCGCGGCCAAGGCGCGCCCGGGGTTCCGGTTCGCCCAGTGCGCCGCGACGACCGCCCCGTAGGACCAGCCCACCACCAGGGCCTTCTCCACGCCGCGGGCCTCCAGGACGGCGTCGACGTCCCGGACCGCGGCCTCGAAGGAGTAGTCGGCCGACCGACCGGACTTCCTTCCCCGCGCGCGCTCGTCGTAGGTGATGTGGCGCCAGCCGGTGCCCAGCTCTGCGACGGTGCGCCGCCAGTAGCCCTGGGTGGCGAACTGGCCGTTGAGGTAGAGCACCGGGGTTCCGGCGCCGCCGGTGTCGGTGACGGCAAGGGCGGTGTCGTCGACCGGCACCATGCCGGACCACTGGCCTGCGTCGTTCGCGGTGTGCCCGGTGTGCTTCGTCATCGGTTCCTCCTCGTGGTCGTGCCGGTCGTCGTCCGTGCCCGTCCGCTACAGGGTGCGGGCGGTGATGTCGCCGTGGGAGGTCGTCGCACGGATGGCCAGGCCGGGGGCGCCGTCGGTGTTCTTGAGGGAGTTGTGGACGCGGCCGTGGGCGGTCCCGGCGTCCAGCGAGGCGGAGACCCCGGGGGCCGCGGCGACCGTCACGTCGCCCATCTGCGTGGACAGCACGACCGCGCCGGAGGCGGCCTCGTCGACGGTGACGTCGCCCTTCTGGGTGGTGACCTCCGCGGGGCCGGTCAGGCGGCCGACCGAGACGTCCCCGAAGGCGGTGAGGTGCGCACCCGCCGCCTCGTCGATCCGGACGGCGCCGCCCAGTCCCTGCCCGGCGACGCGGCCGAGCCGGCCGACCCCGCGGAACTCGGCGTAGGACGAGGTCGCGTCGACGTCGGAGCCGGTGGGCACCTGGATCGTGACCTCGACGGCGCCCGTGGGACCGACGTGCCGGTTCGCCGCCCCGGGGCCGGTGACCCGCAGGACGCCGTCGCCGAACGCGACCCCGGTCTGCTCGGCCGCCTTCGCGTCGCGCCCCTTCGAGGCGTCGGCGGGGCGGATGTCGACGGTGGTGTCGGCGCGGTCGGCGGCGACGACCTGGATGCGCCCGGCGGGGATGTCGATGACCGCGGTGACGGGGGCGGGGGTGGTGAAGGTCTGCATCGTGGTCTCCTGCGTTCGCTCGTCGTTTCCGATGAACGAAACGCTACGTTGCCTTCACGGTCCAGGCAATGCCATCGTTGCGATGGAATCTCAAATCTGCAGGTCAGATAAATATAATCATTGCGTCGAGCAAGAGACTAACGCAATGCACACCTCGCCGATCGTTGCGTTGGACGGCGAAGTAACGCTACGCTGGCGGCATCGGGCCCACACGGAGGGGGAGACAGGGTGTCGGGAAGCAGGCTCACTCAGCAGGAGCGGCAGCAGATCGCGCTGGGGCTGGCCGACGGGCTGGCCTTCGCGGAGATCGCCAGGCGCCTGGAGCGGCCCACGTCGACGGTCACCCGCGAGGTCATGCGCAACGGCGGCCCCAACGGCTACCGCTCGGACCTGGCCCAGCGCGCCAGCGAGCGCCGGGCCCGGCGCGGCAGGCCCACCCGGCCCCAGGGGCAGGAGGCGCGGGCCCGGGGTGAGGGAGCCGACGACGCGGCCGTGCGCGAGTACGAGGAGGAGTTCACCACGCTCCTCATGCAGCAGGGCCTGCCCAAGATGGCGGCCGGGGTGCTGGCCGCGCTGTTCACCTCGCCGACCGGCAGCCTCACCGCCGCGGAACTCGTCCGGCACCTGGGGACGAGCCCGGCGTCGGTCTCCAAGGCCGTCGCGAGCCTGGACGAGCTCGGCCTGGTCACCCGTGAACGCGACCAGGGGCGCCGCGAGCGCTACATCGTCAACGACGACGTCTGGTACCGGTCGACGGTCGCCGGGGCCCACGGCCTCGCGCAGATCTCCGCGATCGCACGGAAGGGGATCGGGGTCCTCGGCCGCGACACCCCGGCGGCGACCCGCCTGGAGAACATCGCGCGCTTCAGCGACTTCGTCAGCGAGAGCATCCTCCGCGCCGCCGAACAGGCACGTGAGGTCCTCCACACGGGCCCGGTGGAGCCGTCAGGGGACACGGCCGCGCCGGACCCCCGGGAAGGGGTCACCGGCGACGGGTGAACGGCCTCACGGCGGCGTTCCCGGAGGTTCGACGCGAGTCGCGTGCCGGGAGAGGACCTCGGTGAGGGCCTCGGAGGACCCCGTCCCGTCCGGCCTCCCCGGGTCGGACGAGAACAGGGGACGGCACACGGCGAGCACGCGGTCCAGGGCGGGGCGCTCGGCCGGGTCCTTGGCCAGACAGGCGTCGACCAGCTCCTTGAGGGGGCCGGCCAGCCCGGCCAGGTCGGGCTCGGAGTAGACGACGCGGTGGGTCACCGCGTACGCCGGGCCTTCGCCGAAGGGGCTGCGCCCGCTCGCGGCGAAGGCCAGGACGCACCCGAGGGAGAACACGTCGGATGCCGGTCCCACCTCCTGCCCGGTCACCTGCTCCGGCGACATGAACGCGGCGGTGCCCAGAACGGTGGAGGTCCGAGTGGCCGACGTGGAGTCCAGGGCGCGGGCGATGCCGAAGTCGATCACCCGGGGCCCATCCGGGGACAGGACGACGTTCCCGGGCTTGAGGTCCCGGTGGACCAGCCGACAGCCGTGCACCGCCTTCAGGCCTTCGGCCAGGCCCGCGCCCAGCGCCGCGACCGGGGCCGCCGGAAGCGGTCCGTGCCCCTGCACCACCTCCTGCAGGGAGGGGCCGGGGATGTAGGCGGTGGCCAGCCAGGGCGGAGTGCCGTCGGGATCGGCGTCCACCACCTGGGCGGTGAAGAACCCGCCCACGCGCCGGGCGGCCTCGACCTCGGTCGCGAAGCGCCGCCGGAACTCCGGGTCGTCCGCCAGGCCGGGATGGACGACCTTCACCGCGACGGTGCGCCCGCCCGGGGAGTGGGCGAGGAACACCCGCCCCATGCCCCCGCCGCCCAGACGGCCGTGCACCCGGTAGGGGCCGATGTGCGAGGGATCGCCGGGGCCGTTCCGGGCGGTCGGCGCCGCGTCCGCCGCAACGGCCTCCGGTCCGCCGTTCGGCCCCGCCGCCACGGCCGCGGAGCGGCGCTCCGCTCCGCGGTTCCTCCAGAGCAGCACCGCAGTGGTGACGATGGCGACCACCACGACCGCGACGACGGTGATGAGCCAGAGGGGGAGGGGGAGAATCCTGGAGCCTTCGGCCGCCAAAGAGGACATGGGGAGACGCTAACCCCGCAGCCCCGTCCGCGGCGAGGGGCGGTCCCCGACCCCGCTCCTTCGTTGACGACCGCCCCCCTTCAGCTCCTCCGCCGCCCATCGGCGCCGGAGGCGCGGGGCCGCCGCTCTCCAGGTCCCGGCCGACGCGCTCGCAGATCTCCCCGCCGCCGGACAGGCACGCGAATCCCTCCACACGGGCCCCGGGGTCTCCTCCTCCACCACCGGTACCGGGTGAAATGCTTCCGGGGCGTCCGGGGCAAAGCGGATAAAACACCGGTGACCCGATCCGGCCATTTCGGCGTGCCCACTGGTGGCGCCGTCATCCACTGATCACCCGCCGTTGCCGCGCGACTCCCCTACGGGTAGGTTCGGCGTGTCGAATTCGGTCGAGCGCGAAGCAAGATCCATTTCCGTCCGCCGCGCACGCGGACCGGACGGGCGTTCGGCCTCCGATTCGCGTAAGCGACCCCACAGAATTCCACAGAGGAATACACGCGATGAGGAAATCCCCCACGCCCGGCCGCCGGCGCACCGTGGCGGCCGCCGCACTGATCGGCCTCACCCTCGGGCTGGCGACGCCGCCCGCGCTGGCCGCCACGGCCAGCGGCCCGCTGGGCTACATCGGCCCGATCTACGGCAAGAACTACACCAACCAGGCCGTGGTGAGCGACCAGAGCGTCAACTACAACCTCTACGCCGCCACCCGGAACAATTCCCGGAGCGGGAACCTGCCGACGGGGTACCTGGGAGCCCGGCCGCGCCTGTTCAAAGGGGGCTCCCTGTGCTCGCAGGGGGCCTGGTACTACAATTCGGGAACCGCGAGCGGGATCTCGACCTCACGGCACACCAACGGCTGCGGGCGCGGTTCGTACAATAGCTACGGAGTGACCCGCCACTACAACGGGAACGGGTACGACAACTACTACACGTTCCGCAGCCCCAATATCGGCTTCTAGGGATCCGGTGGAGAAATGAGGACCAAGCGCAGCAGGATGCTCACCGCGGTCTTCGGAACGGCCGCCTTCATCGCCGCCGGTGCGGTCGGAGCACAGGCCTCGTCGCTGATGCTCCCCGACGGCGGGCCCGCCCGGCCCGCCCCCTCGTACGCGACCAACGCCCAGGGGCAGACCTACGGTTCGGCCCTGGAGGCCCGGACCCCCCAGGAGGAGCCGGACCTGATCGAGGCCTACGGCGACGACGGAACGCTCGGCTACGTCAAGGCCGACGACCTCAAGGGCCCCGACCAGACGCGGGAAGAGGTCTTGGAGCACATCGACGCCCAGGAGAGGGACGCGATCCCGGACGTCCGGATCCCGCTCTATGAGCGCGACGGCACGACCGTCATCGGGACGTTCACGATCGACGGCTCGGACGCCTCCCGATCAGAGGAGACGGTCTCGGGAGACTGAGGAGGGTCGGCGTCCCGACCCCATCGGGACGTTCCGACGGAGCCCGGGCCGCTCCGGCCCGGGCTCCCTTGCGGGCGGCGGCCGAGTACTCTCCCCCGTCCCGGCCGGTCCCGCCCCGGCGCCGTGCCGGCACCGGTGGGTGGTGTACATGTGGTGGACCGGACCCTCCGCCGCACACCCCCGGAGACCTTCATGCGACGTGTCGCCATCTTTCTCGGCTCGGCCGACGGGCATGACCCCGCGCACGCCGAGCTCGCCGTCGGCGTGGGCAAGGAGCTGGCCCGACGCGGAATCGGCATCGTCTACGGCGGGGGCCGCAAAGGGCTGATGGGCGCGGTCGCGGACAGCGCGCTGAAGGCGGGCGGCGAGGTCGTCGGCGTCATACCGAAGAGCATGGTCGAACGGGAGTGGGCGCACGAGGACGTGACCGAGCTGATCACGTGCGATTCGATGCATGAACGCAAGGCGCTGATGGCCGACCGCTCCGACGCCTTCCTCGCCCTGCCCGGAGGGCTCGGCACCTTGGAGGAGATCTTCGAGGTGTGGTCGTGGCGCCAATTGGGCTTCCACTCCAAGCCGGTCGGGTTCCTCGATGCCGGGGGCTTCTGGACACCCCTGCTCGACGCGCTGCAGGGGCTCGTCGACTCCGGGTTCCTCGCCGCCGCCACACTGCAGGACGCCGCCGTCGCCCCCGACCTGCCCGGCCTCTTGGCCGAGTTGGAGGAACGGATGCGCAGCACCCCGCGGCCCGCCCACGGACCGGAGGGAGCCGGCTGAGCCTCAGGTGGGGGATCACCGGCCGCCCCCTCCCGGGCGTCGGCGTCCTCCCCGGACCCGCGTGCCCTCAGGGCGAGAGGTTCCCCGGGCCGACATGCGGGGAAGGAGACGTGCCTCTGAACCCGCATGTCGACTCCCCGGTGGGCACAGTGCGCGCGGAGATCGATGTGCACGCGAATCCGCTTGTCGACTCCGCACATGTCGACAAGCGGACCGCATGCGGGCACCCCCACCGCCCTGGTCGGGGTGCCGGTCCGAGGGCCGACGGGCTCAGGCGGCGGCCTTGTCGGTGACGCGCCGGACGGCGTCCAGGGCGACGTCGGGCTGGTCGGTGTGGATGTAGTGGCCGCTCTCCTCGGCGGTGCTCAGCTCACTGTCCTCGGAGACCGCCAGCCACTTCTCCTGGCCCTCCGTCCACACGCGCTCCAGGTCGTCGCCGTACTCGGGGACCTCGCCCAGGTAGGGGACCCCGTGCTGGATGACCTCGGTCGGGATGTCGCCCGCCGAGCGCACCTCCGGGTCGCTGTCGATGGTGATCATCTCCGGGTTCTCCCCGCCGAACAGGGCGACGTTCTGCGCGCGCACCTCGGCGCCCTCGCCCTCGGCGGACTCGGGGATGACCCCGGTGATGTCGTCGATCATCGTCGGGGAGGTGGCGTCCAGCAGCACCAGTCCGGCGACCTCGTCCTTGTGGTCGGGGGCGTAGCGGGCGGCGATCAGCCCGCCCAGCGAGTGGCCCACCAGGACGACCGGGCCGTCCGGGGCGACGTCCTCCAGCACCGCGGTGAGGGTCTCTCCGGCGTCGGCGATGCTCTGCGCCCCCTTCGGCGCGTCGCTCCCGCCCTCGCCGAACCGGTCGTAGGAGCAGACCCGGTCCTTCTCGCTCACGGCCTCCTGCAGGTCGGCCATCGTGTCCAGCCCGTCGCCCATCCCGGGCATCAGGACGACGACGGGCCGCTCGTCCGCGGGGCCGCCGGAGCAGGAGACGTTCACGTCGCCGCCGTCGGTGCCGAGCATCTTCGTCCCGGTGAACAGCTCCCCGTTGTTCGCCACGTCGTCGGCGGCGGACTCCAGGTCTGCCTTGACCTCGTCCATCCCCGCGCCGACGTCGTCGGCGACCGTCCCGCACCCGGCGAGGACGGTGGAGAACAGGGCGGTCAGGGCGGTCACCCGGATGGTGCGGGACATAGGGGGCCTCCAGAAGGCGAAGCTGTGCGGGAGAAGGCGCGGCGCCGGACGGGTCGTCCACCCGCCCGGCCGCCGCCATGGGCGCGGAGCGCCGGGTTCGGGGGAAGACGCTACGGATCCGGCACGGGTCGAGGCGTCCCCGTGGAGTGGACACCTTCCTGTCGCTCGCGCGGGGGACACGCCCCCGGACGGCCGCCGCTATGCTGCCCCGGTGTCCACGCTCCGGCGGCTCCCCCACGTGTGGCAGCGACTCGACGTCACCCTCCGGGACCTCCCCCTCGCCCTCCTGATCCTGACCGCCTCGCTCATCCCCGACCTGCACAACCACGGCACGCAGCTCGGCGGCGTCCCCGACCGCCCGATGGACTCCCTCGGGCTGCTCGCGGCCGCGCTGCAATGCCTGCCCCTGGCCGGGCGCCGACGGTGGCCCGCCCTGTCCCTGGCCCTGGTGGCGGTCGGCTTCTCGCTCGACCAGCTGAACGGCTACCACCTGTACGCGGGCACCGCGATGCCCATCGCGCTGATGAGCGCCGGCGCCCACCTCGGCCGGTACCGGCGCACCGCCATGGCCGCCGCCTCGGTGGCGTACGTGGCGCTGGCCCTCGCGCTGTCCCGGCTCGGGTCGGGCGAGTCCCTTCCCGAGTGGGTGATGTACTACGCGGCGCTGGCCCTCGCCTGGGGGATCGGCGCGTGGCTGCGCTCCTTCCGCGCCGCCGAGGCCGAGCGCCGCCGCCTGGTCGCCGAGGCCACCCGCACCGCCGAGCGCACCCGCATCGCCCGCGAGCTGCACGACGTCGTCACCCACCACGTGACCGCGATGGTGGTGCAGGCCGAGGCGGCGCGCTACCTGACCGCCGCGCCCGACCGCCTCGACCAGACGCTCACATCGGTCACCGACACCGGCCGCCAGGCCATCACCGACCTGCGCCGCCTGCTGGACGTGCTCAACCCGGACCACGACCGCGACCCCTCCTCCGACGAGGGCCTGGCCTCCGTGGTCGAGCGGACCCGGCGCTCCGGGCAGCCGGTCGCGTTCAGCGAGGAGGGCGAGCCGTCCGCCTCCCCCGGCAGCGCGGGGCTCGTCGCGCACCGCGTCGTACAGGAGGCGCTGACCAACGCCCTCAAGCACGCGCACGGCCGCCCCACCTCCGTCCGCGTGCACCACCGCCCCGAGGAGATCACCGTGACCGTCAGCACCGACCGCAGCGGGCCCACGGACCGCTCGGGACCCCCGGACGGTGCCGTTCCCGGCGGCGGGCGGGGCCTGGCGGGCCTGCGTGAACGCGTCGAGGTCCTGGGCGGCGACTTCTCCGCCCGGCCGGAGGAGGGCGGACGCTTCACCGTGCGCGCCCGCATCCCCGCCCACGCCCCGGCGGGCACGCGGCCATGAGCGCACCGATCCGGGTCCTGATCTGCGACGACCAGGCGATGATCCGGACCGGCCTGGTCACCATCGTCGACGCCCAGCCCGACCTGGAGGTCGCGGGGGAGTGCGGCGACGGCGGGGCCGCGGTCGAACTGGCCGGGAAGCTGCGCCCCGACGTGGTGGTGATGGACGTGCGCATGCCCGTGCTCGACGGCATCGAGGCCACCCGCCGCCTGGCGGGGTCCGGGGTGGACCTCCCCGTGAAGGTCCTCGTGGTCACGACGTTCAACCTGGACGAGTACGTGTACGAGGCGCTGCGCGCGGGGGCGAGCGGGTTCCTGCTCAAGGACGCGCCCCCGTCCCAGCTCCTGCACGGCATCCGGACCGTGGCCACCGGCGCGGCGCTCCTGGACCCCGAGGTCACGCGCCGGCTGGTGGGCAGGTTCGCGGCCCGCATCCGCCCTTCGTCCACCGAACCGGGGGACGTCCCGCTCACCCCGCGCGAGCTGGAGGTGCTGCGGCTGATCGCGAACGGGCTGTCCAACGGGGAGATCGCCGCGACGCTGGTCATCAGCCAGGAGACCGTGAAGACGTTCGTCTCCCGCATCCTGACCAAGCTCGACCTGCGCGACCGCGTCCAGGCCGTGGTCTATGCCTACAGGAACAGCCTGGTGGACTGAGCCGGGGCCGGTTCCCATTCCTGCAAGACGCCGGTGGCGGGCCCAGGGGACGATGCGCGGGTCGTGTTCCGTGCCGATCCGTGTCAGGAGTCGTCGATGGCCGTCCGCCGCGTCGTTCCCAATGCCCGTTCATCGTCCGTGCGGGAGGCCGCCGGGTTCTATGCGCTGTTGGGCTTCGAGGAGGTCATGAACCTCGGCTGGGTCGTGACGCTCGCGTCCCCGGAGGTCCCGACGGCACAGGTCAACCTGATGACCGGCGACGCGACCGCGCCGGTGGTCCCCGACATGAGCGTGGAGGTGGACGACGTCGACGCGGCGTACGCGGCCGTCCGCGAGAGCGGCGCGGAGATCGTTCACCCCTTGCAGGACGAGGAGTGGGGCGTGCGGCGGTTCTTCGTCCGCGCCCCCGACGGCCGCGTGGTCAACGTGCTGGGCCACCGGTGAGCCGCTGTTAGGCCGCCGCTGGGCCACGTTTCCCGTGAAACGAGGCAGGCCCCGGCACTTCGCCGGGGCCGTCCTGCCCGTCAGTCGGTGGCCGCGTCCAGGGGGAAGCACACGACGATCATCACAACGGTCAGCGCCACGCAGAAGACGTACATCTTCCACTTCGGGACCACGTGTTCCTCCCCGGCGGCGTGCTTCTCCAGGCTCTTGCGCATGTCGGGGCGGAGGGCGGCGAAGAGCACCGCGAACGACGCGAACAGGAAGGTGGAGGCGTAGAAGGTCTCGGTCACCGTGAAGTGCCGAGACGGGTTGCCCGCAAGGGGGAAGCTCAGCAGGAAGGCCGGGAACAGCGTCCAGGCCAGCACCGCCGCCACGCGCCGGAAGCAGAAGTAGAGCGCGGCCATGGTCAGGACGGCGGCCGCGATCGCCGCGTACTTCCACTGCTCGGCCTCCAGGAGGTCGATGAACAGCATCCCCGTGATCCCCCGTTCGTCAGATATGCCGCAATGGTCCCATTCGGGCGACGCGCTCCGCCCTGGAGCACGGGTCGGCGACGGCGGTCACCCGTTGCCGAAGCGCGACAGCCCCCGCGCCGCGCGGTCGGCCGGTCGCCGCACCTCCGGGGCCAGTTCGGGCGGCCCGAGCAGGGTGTCGTCGACAGGGAGCTGAACGAGCCGGAACACCAGGTGCCGCGGTTGGCGATGTGGAACCAGACCGCCCACCTGTGGCCGGGGGCGTCGCTGGGGCTGAAGACGCTGCCGGTGGAGGCCATGCACGGCGACATGGACATCGTGACGCAGACGCTCGGCATGCCGGAGGAGGTCAGGGTGAGCGCCCGCGAGCGCGCTGGACGCCCTTCAGCTCACCCTGGACGTGGACCGCAAGGTCAACGGGGGCTGAGGCATGGCCGACCGCAACGGCTCCACGTGGCCGGTTCCGGCGGCTGGTCCGCATCACCGGCCCGAGATAGCATCCTCTCGGGATGCTTTCAGGTAAAGCACGACGCGGCCCCCGTCCAGACCGACGGGGGCCGCGTTCGTGTCTGGGATTAGAGGTCGCGGACCGTGGCGAGGAACGCCCCCCACTCGACAATGGGGAACATGAGGTGCCCATCGCCAGGGTGCTGGCTGTCGCGGACCGCCGACGCGCCGGGCGCCTCGGCGACCTCGACGCAGTTCTCTCTGGCGCCCTGGGAGTAGCTGGACTTGCGGAACTCCAGGTGGGATGCGGTTGACATAGTGGTCCTTCAGGGCTCTATGAGGGTCTCCAGGAACGCCCGCGAGTCTTCCACGCTGAGCGCAGATGCATGGACGTGGTCATAGATCATCTCGCAGCGCTCGATCTCACGAGGATCCTCGTAAAACAGCGATGAGAGGATGTCCTCCCGATATACCACCTGCGGATCCTCCTTGAAATCGAGGATCACGAAGCTCCCCGCGGTGGCCGCATGGAGACCGGCGGAGTACGGCAGCACCTGGATCCGCAGCTCCGGCCGCTGTACATCGAGCAGGTACCGGATCTGTTCATCCCTGAGCTCTGAAGGGAGCCTGTGCAGGGCCGCCTCATCGATGATGGCCCAGATCCGAGGTGACTCCGGGCGCCCGAGGATCTGCTTGCGCAGCATTCGCGCCTCGACATGGCGGTCGACCTCGTCCTCGGCGGTCACACCGGCGGCCCGTGTGGCGGCGCGTGCGTACGCCTCGGTCTGGAGCAAGCCAGGGATGACCAGCGCCTCATAGGTACGGATGCGGGACGCCTCGATCTCCAGCCCGACGTAGGCGCCTTTGCCGAGGACATCCGAGTAGCCGACCCACCAGCCGCGTTGTCGGGCCTGTTTGGTGAGCGCGATGAACGAGTCCCGTTCGGCTTCGTCTGTGACGCCGTAGATGTCGAGGAGTACCTCGACGTCTTTGGGGCTGGGACGCGTCCACTCGTTGTTCTCGATCCGCGTGAGCTTGCCGCGGGACCAGCGTCCGATGCCCGTCTTCTTGGCTTCCGCAGTCACGTACTCGGCCGTGTAGCCCTGGGCCTCCCGTAGCTCCCGCAAGTGGCGTGACAGTCGCCGACGCCGGAGTGGCGGGCTGCTGGCCATGTCGGTGCTCCTCGTTGTCGAGCTACGGACCTGGCCTGATCCTACGCCGGGGCGCGAGTATTCGGACAATTTGGTACACCGTCCACTTAGTTACTGGCTTCCGAGGGTAACTTTCGATGCCTGAAAAGATTCTCACACGGATTTGAAAGTGGGCATTGAACTTTTACCGTGCGTGAGGGAGCATGGCGTCACCTGAGAGCAGCCGGGCCTCCCACCCGGCACATCCCGAGGAGCCACCCATGGACCTCTCCGTGAAGAAGCCCCCCGAGCGGCGGCGGGCCGCGCGCGTCCGCAGCTACAGCCGCGACCGCATCCCCGGCTTCGGCCACTTCTGCGAGGTCGCCTCGCGCCACCGCGACGACTGGTCGATCACCTACGACTACGCCTCGCCCACCCCCTACCGGGCGCAGTCCCGCCACCGCGACGACGCCGTCATCACCACGAGCGCCGTCGATGTCCTCGACGGCGCGCTCGCCGCGCTCGCGCCGGTGGCCGACCCACGCTCCTCCGCGCTCCGGTCGCGGACGGACGGCTTCGCCTCGACCATGCGGAAGGTGGCGTGATGGTGCTCCCCGAGACCGACCACCCGCTCATGACCACCACCGAGGTCGCGGCCATCTTCCGGGTCGACCCCAAGACCGTCGCCCGCTGGGCGGGCGAGGGCAGGATCAAGGGGGTCCGCACGCTCGGCGGCTTCTACCGGTTCCCCCGGGCCGAGGTGCAGCGCGTGCTCTCCGAAGGCATGGCGGCGTCCGGAGCACCGGCCCCCGCCTCCCGGCGACTCTCCCTCCGGCCGGAGGCGCCGCCGGCCGAGCCGTCCGACATCGCCCCGCCCGAGGTCGCCCCGTCCGACGCCGTTCTGTCCGACGACAAGGCCTCCGACAGCGACGACGAGTTCCCCGACATCACCCCCGAGCCCGACGCGGACGTGGTGTGGGCCTACTTCGACGCCGACACCGGTGACGCGGTCCTCACCCTGACCGACGACGCGTGCGGCGTCCTCCGCCTCCGCACCGACCGCGAGGAGCACGAAGCCGTGCTGCTGGCGGTCCTCACGGCCGCGTGCGCGGGCGCCCGCACCGCCGTCGACGAGAGCACTCGGAACTGGTGGGCCGCCGTCGCCCGCCGGGGCGAGGCGGTCCTGGACCAGGTACGCGGGGTCGGCCGCCTACCGCAGGTGTCCCGAGAGGACCCGTGACCGAACGCGTGACCGACCGCATCGACCCGATGCGCATGGCGAGCGCCGATCGGGGTTGGGAAGTGGTGGCCGCGGCATTTCTCCCCGGGGTCGCGATCAGCGCGCTCGGGGCACCCGACGACCGGATCGGCCTCTGGGACCCCGCCACCGGTTCCTACGCCCTCGCCATACGCACGGGCGGGGGCGCCCCCGAGGTGGACGAGCGCGGCCCGCGCTCCCTGTGGTCGGAGCTGGAAGAGGCCTACCTGCAATGGCTGGCCATGGGCGCCCCGGGCCGCGACCGGTCGGCCTACTGGTCGACCGACAAGGGCAGCACATCTGGCTCGACCGCCCGGACGACATGATCGGAGGAACGGCCTGATGGGCGAACACCGCAAAGAGGTCAACCGCTCAGGCTGCGGCGGACGCGGAAGGGTACAGCAGTCCGAGGACGGCAGGGTCGTGATGGTGGACTGCACGCTTTGCGGCGGAACCGGCAGGCAGCCGTGACCTCGCATCCGTGGCGGAAACGGAACACCCCCGACCCGCGGGCCGGGCGGGGGAAGCACCGCATGGCCTGCAGGCGAGCCTCATCCGGGGAACGCCGCCGGTTACCGTCAGGAGGGAACCCCGGCCCATTCGGCCAGTGCCGCGTGCCGCTCCCCACGCCGGGCCTCGGTGTCGGCGGTGCGCGTGGCCCAGGCGATGTGGCCGTCCGGGCGCACAAGGACCTCCTTCACCCCTTCGAGGTCCGCGTGCTCCTCCCGTTTCGTGGCGGCGACGGCGGCGACGCGTGCTCCCCGGCCTGTGGACACCTCTTCGGGAACGGCGCCGCCCGCGAGGTCGAGGTGGACGAACCGGCCCTCGGTGAGCAGCTCGTAGACCCGTGCCGCCTGCGACCCGGCGGCGGTGAGCCCGATGTCGGGCATGCGCCGCCCCACGAGCCGGTCGGCCCCGGGGCTCGTCGGCGGGTAGGCGGTACCCAGCGCGGACACGCGGGCGGCGAGCCTGCGGTTGACCTCGTCCATGCGCAGGAGCTCGTCGAACAGGCCGCGGAGGGCCGCCCCGGGCCGCTCGTACCGGGGGACCAGCGCCAGCTCCGCGAGAAGCGTCTGCACCTCGGTGTTCTCGGCGACCGCCCGGCCGACCGGGTGGCGCTCGGAGTGGTAGGTGTCCAGCAGCCCTGGCGGCGCCCACCCGTGGACGGCGGCGGCCAGTTTCCAGCCGAGGTTCACGGCGTCCTGGAGGCCGGTGTTCAGCCCCTGGCCTGCGGCGGGGAAGTGGATATGGGCCGCGTCGCCCGCCAGCAGGACACGGCCGCGACGGTAGCTCTCCGCGAGGCGGGTGGCGTTGCCGAAGCGGGAGAGCCAGCGGGGATCGGCCACGCCGCAGTCGGTCCCGCAGATCCGGACCAGCGAGGCGCGGAACTCCTCCAGGGTCACGGGCGCGCGGGACGGGACCCGCATCCGCTCCGGGTCCACGAAGACCAGCCTGGTCAGGCCGCCCTCCAGCGGCGCGACGAGGACACCGCGCTCGCGGGCGCGGTCGAGGACCGCCGGGTCGCCGTCGATCACGGCGACATCGCCGAGCACACCGGTGAGGGTCTCATCGGTTCCGGGGAAGCCGATCCCGGCGGCCTCCCGCACCCGGCTGCGCCCGCCGTCGCACCCGACCGCGAACCGGGCGCGGTGCGCCTCGTCGCCCCGGGGTCCGCGCACCCGCACGTCGACCCCGTCGCCGTCCTGGGTGAGGGCGAGGACCTCGTGGCCGTACCGGACCTCCACGCCCAGCTCGTGGGCGCGCTCCGCGAGCAGCGCCTCGGTGCGGACCTGGGCGATGAAGAGCGTGCAGCCGTGCCGGGAGTCCAGCGCCGAGAAGTCCAGACGGGTGGGGAGCTGCGCGAAGTGCCAGCCAGGGACGGTCCGGCCGAGCGGCAGGAACCGGTCGAGCAGCCCGCGCTGGTCCATCAGTTCCAGGCTGCGCGGATGCAGCGTGAGCGCCCGCGAGTCACGCTGCGGCGCGGTGCGGCGTTCCAGGACCCGGGGCCGTACCCCGGCGAGCGCCAGCTCGCACGCGAGCATCAGTCCGGTCGGCCCCGCCCCGGCGACGACCACGTCGGCGTCCATCGGATCCACCCTCCCCCTATTTAATGAACAACGTTCACGTGAACGACGTTCACTATAATGGGGCCCATGAGCTCCCCGTCAAGCCCGGCCCGCGGCCGACCCGCGCGGCTCGACCGCGCCCGCACCCTGGAGACCGCCCTCGACCTGCTGGACCGGTCGGGTCTGGACGCACTGACCATGAGGCGGGTCGCCCAGGAGATGGACGTGCAGGCCGGTGCGCTGTACCGCTACTTCGCGACCAAGCAGGACCTGCTGACGGCGATGGCCGAACGCATGATGGAAGGCGTCGCCGAAGGAGCCGAGGCGCCGGGGGGCGACTGGAGCGAGCGGCTGACCGCCCTCGCCCGCGGGATGCGGACGGCCCTGCTCGCCCACCGCGACGGTGCGCGGGTGTTCGCCGGTACGCACTCGACCGGGAAGAACGTGCTGGGCTTCGCCGACACGTTCGTCGGAGCCATGCGCGAGGCGGGCTTCCCCGACGACGAAGCGGTGCGGGCGCTCTACACCGTGGCCAACTTCACCGTGGGCCACACCTTGGAGGAACAGGCCGCCCTGCAGCCGGAACACGGCGGTTCCGACGGCGGTTCCGCGGACGCGGACGCCCTGGCCGAAACGGTGTCGAACGGCCCGTATCCCCACCTCAAAGCCGATCTGCCCACCCTGACGAGCACGGACTTCCCCCGGCTGTTCGAGTTCGGCCTCGGCCTGCTGATCGGGGGCCTGGGGGCGCGCCGCTGAGCCGCGACAGGCCTCCGCCCGGGCACGCCTCAGGAGCGGCGGTCGTTCCGGATGCGGAGGGCGAACGCGCCGTGAAGATCCCCTGAAGAGTCACGGCGACGTCGGGCAGGGGGCTGAAACATGCCCAGTAACCTGCACGAAAAGGCCTCACGGCGGACGGATGTGCCGGGCACGGCACGTCCACGGCACGTTGGAACGACCGAAGGGCTCGCGTGGACGTATTGGTGGTACTCGCACTGGTGGCGGGGTTCGTCCTGTTGGTGGCCGGGGGTGAGTCCCTCGTACGGGGCGCCGGCTCGCTCGCGCGGACGCTGGGGATGTCCTCGCTCGTCGTGGGGTTGACCGTGGTGTCGTTCACCACGTCGGCGCCGGAGCTGGCGGTCAGCGCCGACGCCGCGTTCTCCGGGCACCCCGGGCTGGCCGTGGGCAATGTCGTGGGCAGCAACATCGCCAACATCCTGCTGGTCCTCGGGGCGTCGGCGCTGTTCGTCCCCCTGGCGGTGAACTCGCAGGTCGTGCGCGCCGACATCCCGGTGATGGCGGCCCTGTCCGTGCTGGTGCTCCTGATGTCCCTGGGCGGCCACCTGGGCCGCTTCGAGGGCGCCGTGCTGCTCGCGGCCCTGCTGGCCTACGTCACCGTCACGGTGCTCGTCTCCCGGCGGCGCGCGGGCGGCGCCCCGCCGTCCCCACCTGTGAACGGCGCCGAGCCGCACGCGGAGGCCCCGCGGGCCGACGCCCCGGGGGCGGACGGGCCGGCCCGCACCCCGCGGACCAAGCGGGTCCTGCTGGACCTGGTGCTCGTGGTGCTCGGAGCGGCCCTCCTCGTGGCGGGCGCGCGGCTGCTGGTGTACGGGGCCAGCGCGATCGCGTCGGCGCTGGGCGTGAGCGACCTGCTCATCGGGCTGACCGTGGTGGCGATCGGCACCTCACTGCCCGAACTGGTCACCTGCGTGGTCGCGGTGGTGCGCGGCGAGCGCGACATGGCCGTGGGCAACATCGTGGGCAGCAACGTCTTCAACATCGGCGCCGTGCTCGGCGTGACCGCCATCCTGGCCCCCGAAGGGATCACCATCGACCCGGCGGCCCTCCGGTTCGACCTGCCGGTCATGGCGGCGGTGGCCCTGGTGCTCCTGCCGATCGCCCTGACCAGGTCGGACGTGTCCCGCTGGGAAGGTGCGCTGCTCGTCGGGTTCTACACGGCCTACATCACGTACCTGGTCGTGGACGCCACCGGACACGATGCGGTGGAGCCGTTCAGCGCCGTGATGCTGTGGTTCGTCATCCCGCTCACCGCGCTATGGCTGGTGTCGACGGCGGTGTACGAAGTGAGCCGACGGCGCAGGAGGAGGACGACCACGGCCACCCCTCCGCCCCCGCCCCCCGAGAAGGTGCGAGAACCGAAGTAGGAGGCCGGGACCGCGCCGACGGCAGCCGGTCGACCGTCTTCGCAGGACGGGACGGCGTCCCCTGGACGGAAGCGCCTGCGGTCCGGTGTGTGAAACACCCGGCCTCCCCCCTGCGGAGACGGCGCCGACTCCAGCCGAGTCGGCATGGCGTCATGACCGGTTGTCGACTTGGCGACCGACGTGCGCCGCCCGCACGGGGGGGAGGTCAGCCTTGGGCGGTGGGACGCACGACGATGTCGCCCACATCGACCGCGTCAGGCTGCTCGATCGCGAAGGCGATGGCCCGGGCGATCGCCTCGGGGGGAATGGCGATGTCGTCCCGCCTCTTCGTGATCTCCGCCCTGATCCGGCCGTTGGTCGACGCCTCCGCGAACTCGGTCGCGGTCATGCCGGGGGAGACCATCGTCACCCGTAGGGACTCTCCGGCCTCCTGGCGAAGTCCTTCGCAGATGGCCCGGACCGCGGACTTGGTACCGGCGTAGACGGCCATGGCCGGAACGACGCGGAACGCGGCCGTGGAGCCGGTCATGACGAAGTGGCCGCTTCCCTGCGCCCGGAAGACCGGCAGCGCGGCGCCGATCCCGTGCAGGACGCCCTTCACGTTGACGTCGACCATGCGGTCCCACTCGTCGACGCGCAGATCGTCGAGGGGCGAGACGGTGCCGACGCCTGCATTGCCGACGAGGACGTCGAGCCGGCCGAAGCGCTCACCGGCCAGCGCCACCAGGGCCTCCAGATCCCCCCGCCGGGTCACGTCGGTGCGGATCTGCACGGCCGTGCCGCCCGCCTCACCGATCCGGTCCACCACCTCCGCCAGGCGATCGGACCTGCGTCCCCCGAGGACGAGTCGCGCGCCGCGTTCGGCGAGCAGCAGCGCGACCGCCTTACCTATGCCGCTGCCGGCACCCGTGACCGCCACCACTTTGCCTTCGATCCCGGACATGGGTCGTCCCCTCCGTCTTCGGCACCGGGGCCGGAGTTCCGAGTGCCGAAGGGCACCGGCAGGCCGGGGCACCGGTGTGGCCGTGTGGGGCCGCCGGTCGTGCCGCGGCCCGTGTTCGCCCACCAGTCTCCTGCGGGCTTAGCCTGGTATCCAGACCGCGTTCATTCTGGAACTGAAGGTGCCAGCCACCATGCCCGCGCATCCGGACCGCCGCCAGCTGAGTGCATTCCTGCGCAGCCGGAGGGAGCGCCTGACCCCTGAAGAGGTGGGGCTGCCCCGGACCGGCCGCCGTCGGACTCCCGGGCTCCGCCGGGAGGAACTGGCGCTGCTGGCCGGGATCAGCGCCACCTGGTACACGTACCTGGAGCAGGGGCGGGACATCCGCGTCTCCGGACAGGTGCTCGACGCCCTCGCCAGGGCACTACGGCTCCACCGCCACGAGCGCGACCACCTTCTCCGGCTCGCGGGCCACGCGCCTGCGGCCGAAGCGCAAGAGCCCGAGCCGCTCCCGGCGAAGGCGGCCGCCGTCCCCTTACTGCTCCAGCCGAACCCGGCGTACATCATCGGCGGCGACTACGGCGTCCTCAGCCACAACCAGGCGGCCCACGAGCTGTTCCCGGGGCTCATGGCGGGCCGCCCCGCCAACTTCGTCCGCTGGGTGTTCCTCGAACCCGCGGCCCAGGACGTCCTGGTCGACTGGGAGCCCGAAGCGCGCGGCCTGCTCGGCCGACTCCGGACGCTGGCGGCACAGCACCCCGGCGACCCGCGGTACACCCGGCTGATCGAGGACCTGCACGAGGGCAGCCCGGAGGTACGGGACTGGTGGCCGCAGTACGAGGTGCAGGCCCGGCACAGCGGCCGCAAACGGCTGCGGCACCCGCTCCGGGGCGTCACCGAATACGCGTACACCGCTTTTCACCTGGCCGATCAGCCGGAACAGACGCTGGTCGTCTATGCCGACGAAAGCGCCCCCTCCGACGGCGCCTGATCGCCGTCATGGAGGGGGTGGGCCATGGCACCGCTCCCGGTCGGGTCGGGGGGTGTCCGATCGGCCTGATGATGCCAGAGGTCCGCACTCGACCGACATCCTCATACGGGGCCGCCTCAGGCCGGTCGGGAACATGGGGCCCCATCCCCTACAGAGGACGAGGCCCCACACGCCGTCGAGCGGTCAGGCGTCCGGGCCGGACTCGGGAGGCAGGGTGGGACGGCCCCTGCTGTAGTAGAGCTCGCCCGGCTCGGTCTCTCCGAGCATCTGCGACACCGTGGCGAAGGTGTAGCCCTGCTCCGTCAGCTCTTCGAGGATGGACGGGACCGCGTCGACCGTCGTGCCGTGGATGTCGTGCATCAGGATGATCGCCCCCGGCTCGGCGCCGTCGATCGCCCGCTGGGCTACGATCTCCGCGTCCCGGTCCTTCCAGTCCTCGGTGTCGACGTTCCACAGGATCTGCGCCAGGCCGAGAGCGGCGCTGACCTCCGCCACCGTGTCGTTCGTGGCACCGTAGGGCGGCCTCATCAGCACCGGGACGGAGCCGGTCTCCCTGCGGATCTGCTCGTTGACCGGGGCCAGCTCCTCGCGGACCCCGGCCTCGTCCAGCGTGGTCAGATCGGGGTGGTCGATGGTGTGGTTGCCGATCTCGTGCCCCTCCGCGTACGCGCGGCGCACGGTCTCCGGGTACCGGTCGATCGTGCGCCCCGTCTGGAAGAACGTCGCGGGCGCGTCGTACTCGGCCAGGGTGTCCAGGAGTTCGGGTGTACGCGCCCCCGGGCCGTCGTCGAAGGTCAGCGCCACACACTTGGTGTCGGCTCGGGTGCAGTCGACGCTTTCGGTCCAGTCCTCCATGCGCCCCGGCACCGGGAGGTTCTCACCGCCCCCGTCGACCGCCTCGTCGAGCGTGAAGCCCTCCACCGCCTCCTGGGAGGCCGCCTGGGCGCGCGTGCCGAGGTCGGAGAGGAGCGGCGCGGCGTCGGCGCTCTCGATGACGGCGCCGGTCCGGTCCTCGTTCTCCGGGGCGAGCTGCTCCGCGTCGAACTCCACCACCAGGTCGCCGTCGTCGTTGAAGGCCATCGAGTCGTACAGGCCCAGCACCGGCTGGAGCGCTCCGTCGGCGGCCTCTTCGCCCTCCGACTGCGCGAGGACCAGGTCGTTGAGCGCCTCCAGCTGCTCCTGTCCGGCGAGGAGTTCGGTGGAGTACGCCGCTCGTCCCGTCTCGGCGTCGTACCAATGGGTCTCGGAGCCGGTGTGCTCGCCCTCCGCGCCCTGTTCGGTCCAGGCGATCCGCACGCCCACGATGCCGTTCGCGGCGGCGGTGATCTCCCAGTCGGACTCGAACCCCTTGGCCGAGGGGGTCACGGCCGTGAAGTTGTCGATCCGCTGGTCCAGGGCCTCGGCCAGGCGCTCGTTCAGTGCGCCGGCGTTCGGGATGACGGGGTAGTCGGCCTCGACGGGGACGGCGTAGTCGTCCGGCAGCGCCTCCTCGGCCAGTCCGGTGAGGTCGTCCGGTTCGACGGAGGAGAACACGAGGTCCGCCGTCGGCAGTCCCTCTTCACCGCCCGACCGGGTGTCGGCGACGGTGCCGGAGGTGCACCCGGTGAGGGCGACCGCTCCGGCGGCGAGGAGGGCCGTGAACCCACGGCGCCGTGACATGTCCGGACGGGCGGAGCGCCGTGGGTGAGCGGGGAGAGGACGCGGGAGGCCGTCCCGTTCCGTGGGGTCCATAGGGGGGTCCTCAGAGCAATGAAAGGGGTTTTCATTCCCATTTTTCACAATGGGTACTCGCTCCGACACCCCGCACATAGGGTGACCCACGTCACTTACTTAACGGTAAGCCCCACGTGACGCACACACCGAGCGATGGCGTCCGCCGGATGTTCCCCGAACCCGCGGCCCGAGGCGTCGCCGAATACGCGTACACCGCTTCCCACCTGGCCGAGCGGCCGGAACAGACGCTGGTCGCCTATGCCGACGGCAGCGCCCCCTCCGACGGGGCCTGATCGCCGGTGCGGTCGGCGTTGTCGGCGTTGTCCTCGATCCAGTCGAGCATCGCGGCCAGGTGCGCGCAGAGGCCGCCGCCGAGCGGAGTGAGGCCGTAGGCGACCTTGGGCGGGGTGGCCGGTTCGACCTCGCGCCAGACCAGGCCGTCCTCGACGAGGTTCCGCAGCGTCTGCGAGAGCATCTTCTCGCTGATGCCCCCGATGCGGTCGCGCAGCTCGTAGAAGCGCAGGGGCTGCCGTTCGTGCAGGCGGAGCAGGACCCAGATGCCCCAGCGGCTGGTGACGTGGTCGAGCAGCCGCCGCGCCGAGCACTCCGTATGAAACACGTCACGGCCACCGCTAGGGGCCGCTCCCCCTGCCGGGAGTCCGTCGTCCATGGAAGGAGCTTACGTCAAGGTACGCCCTTTCTATAAGTGAGCCGCCTACCTATGGTCTGCCGCGTACCTCGAGAAAGGAACCGTCATGATCGTGGTCACCGGATCCACCGGCAACATCGGCCGTCCGCTGGTCGAGGCGCTCACATCGGCCGGAGAGTCCGTCACGGCCGTCTCCCGCGATCCGATCGGGCTGCCCGCGCGCGCCCGGCACTTCGCCGGGGACCTCGCCGACCCAAGCGGCCTGGAGCCCGCCTTCAAGGGCGCGGACCGGATGTTCCTCATGGTCCCCGACCCGGCGCTGCCGGTCGACGAGATCGTCGCGACCGCCCGGACCGCCGGTGTCGGACGGATCGTGCTCCTGTCCTCCCAGCGGGCGCAGTCCAGGAACGACCCCTTCCTGACCGGCATGGAGCGGACCGTGACCGGCGCGGTGCCCGAATGGACCGTCCTGCGCCCCGGCGGCTTCGCCTCCAACGCGCTGCTGTGGGCCGAGTCGATCCGTTCCACCCGGACCGTCACAGCGCCGTTCGGCGACGTCGCGCTCCCGCCCATCGACCCCGCCGACATCGCCGCCGTCGCGGCCGCGGCCCTGCTCGGGAACGACCACCTCGGCCGGTACTACACGCTCAACGGCCCCCGGGCGGTCACACCGCGCGAGCAGACCGCCGCGATCGCGGACGCGCTCGGCGAGCCGGTCGCATTCATCGAGCAGACCCGCGCCCAGGCCTTCGAGGAGCTGTCGCAGGTCTGGCCCCCGGCGGTCGTCGACAAGACCCTCGACGCACTCGGCACACCGACCCCGGAGGAGCGCACTCCGGCGGCCGACACCGAGACCGCCCTGGGCCGCGCCCCGCTCTCCTTCACCGACTGGGCCGCCCGCAACGTCGACGCCTTCCGGTAGCCCGCACGCCCCGCCCGCCCGACGGGACGGTGGCGTCCGCTCTAGGGGGTGTTGTGTGGATCATGGCCGTAGCGAGCGGCGTCCAGGTGCGTTCATCGCGAGAACGCTGTGTTTCCCGAAAAGCAGGGGAGTCAGCCTGGGTGCGCTGTCGACCGATGAGGACGCAGCGAGGGGCGTGCCCGGGCGTCGCGCAGTAGGTCGTGATCCACACAACACCCCCTAGGGGACGGCCGGGCCGCAAGGGCCGGAGCGTTGGATCCGGCGTCGTCCGGTGTCCGGATACGGCCTACCGGACCGGCGACGGGAGCGGACCGTCCGGGAGCCGATCGGCGCCATCGGCCCCGGTCGCCGCGGCCTGGCCGGTCCGCGCCCGTGTGCCGGCGCCCGCCGTCCGCGCCGCTCCGGAACCGCCTCCTTGCAGGCCCCGTAAGCCGCGTGCAAGCCGTATTTCCCACGATTTCATGCGAAAGGGGAAATATGACTTCAGAGGCACAATCGCGGGTCGGCGACCTGTCCCCCGAGCAGCGGGCGATGCTCGTGAAGTCGCTCCGCCGGCGCATCGGGCGCCCCGCCGACGGGCCCAGCCACTACGACGTCGTGATCCTCGGCGGGGGCGCCGCCGGGCTCACCCTCGCGCTGCAGCTGCACCGGACCCGCCCCGGCACCCGCATCGCCGTGGCCGAGCGGCAGCGCCACCCGGTCCCCGAGACCGCGCACAAGGTCGGCGAGTCCACCGTGGAGGTCGCCGCCCACTACCTGCGCGACGTCCTCGGCCTGCACGACCACCTTCAAGAACAGCAGATCCGCAAGTTCGGGCTGCGCATGTTCTTCAGCAGCGGCGACAACACCGACATCGCCCGGCGCGTGGAACTGGGCAGCTCCGCCTTCCCGCCGCTGAGCACCTACCAGCTCGACCGCGGGCGGTTGGAGAACGAGCTGGGCCGCCGCTGCCGCGCCGCCGGCATCGACTTCCTCCCGGGCGGCAGGGTGCTCCGGGTCGACCTCGCCGAGGAGGGGGAGGCCCACCACGTCCGCCTGCGCGACGACCAGGGCGAGCGCAGCCTCCACGCCGCGTGGGTGGTCGACGCCACCGGGCGCAACCGGCTGCTGCAGCGCCGGCTCGGCCTGGGCAAGGACGTGGGGCACACGGCCAACGCGGCGTGGCTGCGCGTCGGGGCCCCCATCGATGTGGGCACCTGGACGAGCGACCCGATCTGGCACGCCCGCATCGCCGAGGGCGACCGGGCCCTGTCCACCAACCACCTGATGGGCCCCGGCTACTGGGTGTGGCTGATCGCCCTGTCCTCCGGGGCCACCAGCGTCGGCATCGTCGCCGATGCGCGGACGCACCCCTTCGAGGAGTTCAACACGCTGGACGGCGCGCGCGCCTGGCTGCGCCGGCACGAGCCGCAGTGCGCCGACGCCCTGGAGGAGCACCGCGACGAGATCCGGGACTTCCGGGTCATGCGGGACTACTCCTACAGCGCCGAGCAGGTCTTCGACGGGCAGGCCCGCTGGTGCCTGACGGGCGAGGCCGGGATCTTCCTCGACCCGCTGTACTCGCCGGGCCTGGACCTGATCGCCATCGGCAACGGGCTCATCACCGACCTGGTCACCCGGGCGCTCGACGGTGAGGACGTGCGGGCCGCCGCAGGGGTCCACGACTCCCTGTTCCGGCGCATCGCCGAGATCTGGCTCGCCCTCTACGAGGACCAGTACGCCCTGATGGGCCACCCCCGGGTGATGACCTCGAAGGTCATCTGGGACACCGCCTTCTACTGGGCGGTGTTCGGCCTGCTGTTCTTCCAGGACGGGTTCCGCCGCCTGACCGACAGCCGCGTGGTCGCCGAGACCCTCTCCGGCCGCCTCACCGGGATCAGCGACCGGGTCCAGGCGTTCTTCCGCGAATGGGCCTCGGTCGACGACGCCGGGTTCGAGCCCCGGTTCGTCGACCTCTACTCGCCGCTGGACTTCATGGTGGAGCTGCACTCCGGTATGGCCGACACGCTCACCCCGGAGCGGTTCGAGGAGCGCTTCGCCGCCAACGCCCACCGCCTGGCCCAGTTGGCCGGGCAGCTGATCAGCGCGGTGATCGACGCCCAGGCCGCGCGTCCCGGCGACGACCGGGCCGTGGCGATGATCCAGCGCTGGCAGCGGGACCCCCTGATCGCCGAGCTGCTGGCCGTCTACCGGCGCGAGCGCCACCGCGACCCCACCAGCGACGGCTGGATCACCGTGCGGCCGCCCCGTACGGGTCCGCCCGCGGCCGGCCCCGAACCCGCCCCGGCCCCCGAGCACGACCGCGACGAGAACGAAAGGCACCACGGTGAGCGAAACACCGACCACGTCACCCTCACCTGACCGGGCCGACCGCTACGACGTGGCGATCCTGGGCGGGGGCATCGCCGGCCTGACCCTCGCCCTGCAGCTGAGCCGGACCGCCCCCGGGCTGCGGATCACCGTCGTCGAACGGCAGCACCACCCGGTCCCCGAGGCCGCCCACAAGGTCGGCGAGTCCAGCGTCGAGGTGCAGGGCCACTACCTGCGCGACGTCCTCGGCCTGCGCGAGCACCTCGAGAACGAGCAGCTGCACAAGTTCGGGCTGCGCATGTTCTTCCCCCAGGCCGACAACTCCGACATCGCGCGGCGCACCGAGTACGGCCAGATCGACGAGGCGCCCCTGGCCTCCTACCAGCTCGACCGCGGGCGCCTGGAGAACCGGCTCGGGGAGTTCGTCGCCGACCGGGGGGTGGAGTTCCGCACCGGGTGCCGGGTCACCGGCGTCGAGATCGGGCCGGGGGAGGACGACCACACCGTCAGCGTCCGCGGCGACGACGGCGAGCGGCGCCTGCGCACGCGGTGGCTGGTCGACGCGACCGGCCGGTCCTCACTGCTCAAGCGCCGTCTCGACCTCGCCAAGCCCTTGGACCACCAGGCCAACGCCTCCTGGTTCCGGATCGGCCATCCGATCGACGTCGAGGAGTGGTCCGACGACGGCGAATGGCGCTCCCGGGTCCACGGCGGCCGCCGCCGGCTGTCCACCAACCACCTGATGGGCCCCGGCTACTGGGTGTGGCTGATCCCGCTGGCCTCGGGCTCCACGAGCGTGGGCATCGTCGCCGACGCCCGCGTGCACCCCTTCGACGGGTTCAACACCTATGAACGCGCCCTGGCCTGGCTCGACGAGCACGAGCCCCAGTGCGCCGCCGAAGTGCGGCGCAACGCCGGGCGGATCCAGGACTTCCGGGTCATGAAGGACTACGCCTACGGCTGCAAGCAGGTGTACTCGGCGGACCGCTGGTGCCTGACCGGGGAGGCGGGCATCTCCATCGACCCCCTCTACTCCTCCGGGGGCGACCTCATGGCCATCGGCAACGGCCTGATCACCGACCTGGTCGAACGCGACCTGCGCGGTGAGGACGTCTCCGAGAAGGCGGTGGCCCACAACCAGGTCTACCTCGTCCTCGGCGAGATCTGGCTGCTGGCCTACCACCGCCAGTACCCGCTCATGGGCAACGCCCGGGTCATGGTCGCCAAGGTCATCTGGGACACGTTCATCTACTGGGCGGTCCCCGGGCTGCTGTACTTCCACGACGCCTTCCGGCGGCTCGACGAGCGCCCGCAGACCTTCGCGGGACTGCACCGCGCCTGGACCGTGCACGCCCGCGTGCAGCGGTTCTTCCGGGAATGGCACGGCGTAGACGACACCGCCTCCTCCGGCGGGTTCGCCGACCCCTATTCGCTGCTGGACCTCATCGTCGACCTGCACAACGGGATGGCCGCCGGGCTGCCCGACGACGAGCTGGAGGAGCGGTTCACCGCCAACGTCGCGCTCCTGGAGCAGCTCGCCGGGCAGCTGGTGGCCACCGTGACGGACCGCGTGCGGACGGCGGCACCGGAGGCGGCCGCCGAGCAGATCGCGCGGTGGCGGGAGGACCCGCTGCTCACCGAGCTGGTCGCCCGGTACCGCGAGCGCGACCCCATCGAACCCGTGGACGACGCCTGGATCACCCTCGGACGTCCGACCACGCGACCCGCGGAGGCGACGACATGACCGGACCCCGCGAACCGTCCGCACCCGAGGCCTACGACGTCGCCGTCGTCGGCGGCGGCGTCGCCGGACTCACGCTCGCCCTGGAGCTGCGCCGGAGCCGCCCGGACACCCGCATCGTGGTGGTGGAACGCCAGCGGCACCCGGTCCCGGAGACCGTCCACAAGGTCGGGGAGTCGACCGTCGAGGTCGCCGGCCACTACCTGCGCGAGGTCCTGGGCCTGAGCGAGCACCTGCGCAGCGAGCAGCTCGACAAGTTCGGCCTGCGCGTCTTCTTCTCCCAGGGCGACAACAGCGACATCACCCGGCGCGTGGAACTGGGCCACTCGGAGGCTCCCCCCGCGGCGGTGGGCACCTACCAGCTCGACCGGGGGCGCCTGGAGAACGCGCTGGGGCGCGAGCTCCGCCACCGCGGGGTGCGCTTCCTACCGGGGAGCAGGGTCGAGTCGTTGGACCTGGGCGCCGAGGAGGACCACCGGCTCCTCGTGCGCACGCCCGACGGGGGTGAGCGCCGCATCGGGGCGCGGTGGGTGGTGGACGCGACCGGCCGGTCCTCGCTGCTCAAACGCCGGCTCGGGCTGGGGCGGCGGGTCGGGCACCGCGCCAACGCCGCGTGGTTCCGCGTCGGGCACCCCATCGACATCGGCGACTGGTCCGACGACCCGCAGTGGCAGGCCCGGATCAAAGAGGGGCGGCGGGAGCTGTCCACCAACCACCTGATGGGCCCCGGCTACTGGGTGTGGCTGATCCGGCTCTCCTCCGACGCGATCAGCATCGGCATCGTCACCGACCCCGCACTGCACCCCTTCGAGGCGACCAACCGGTTCGACCGCGCACTGGAGTGGCTGGCCGAGCACGAGCCGCAGTGCGCCGCCGCGGTCACCGGACACCGGGAGGAGGTCCGCGACTTCCGGGTGATGAAGGACTACGCCTACGGCTGCGAGCAGGTCTTCTCCGCGGACGGCTGGTGCCTGGCGGGGGAGGCCGGCGTCTTCCTCGACCCGCTGTACTCGCCGGGCCTGGACCTGATCGCCATCGGCAACGGGCTCATCACCGACCTGGTCACCCGGGCGCTCGACGGTGAGGACGTCGAGGAGCGCGCCGCGATCCACGACCGGATGTTCCTCCTGATCGCCGAGGGCTGGCTGGCCGTCTACGAGGACCAGTACCCGCTCATGGGCGCGCCCCGCCCGATGCTCGTCAAGATCATCTGGGACACGGCCGTGTACTGGGCGGTCATCGGCCTGCTGTACTTCCAGAACCGGATCCGCGACCTGGGGGACCTGCCCGGCGCGGTCGCCGGGCTCGGGCGGTTCAGCGTCTGGAGCCGGGAGGTGCAGCGCTTCCTCCGCGAGTGGGGCGCCGTCGACGACTCCGCCGGTCCCGCCGCTTTCGTCCGCTTCTACGACTTCGCGTTCATGCCCCGGCTGCACGTGGGCATGACCGCCGACCTCGGCGACGGCGGACTGGAGGAGCGGTTCGCCGCCAACCTCCGGTTCATCGAGCACCTGTCCGGACAGCTGGTGGCCACGGTGATGGCCGAGTTCGAGGCCGACCCCGGCAACGGCGACAAGCGCCGCCTGCTCCGGCGGTGGCGCGACAACGAGGTCCTCATGGACCTCGTCGCCGTCCACGAGCAGGACCGCTCGACCGACCCCGTCGACGACGGCTGGATCACGCTGGGCGGCGACCTCCTGGCCTCCGGGGGCCGCCGATGACGCCCGGACCCACGCCCCCCGCCCCCGCGCTCCGGGAGAGGCTCGCCCGCCTGCCGCAGGGGGAGCGCGCCGAGCTGCTCCGGCGGCTCCGGGGCCGCACGCCGGCCGCGCCGGACCCCGGCGCCTGGTTCGCGCGGCCCTCCGCGGGTGCGGCGCCGGAGCTGCGCCTGTTCTGCCTCCCCTACGCCGGCGGGGGCGGATCGGTGTTCCGTTCCTGGGGCGCGGACCTTCCCGCCGGGGTCGAGGTCTGCCCGGTCCGGCTGCCGGGGCGGGAGGCGCGCCTGTCCGAGCCCGCCCACCGGAGCCTGCCCGCCCTGGTCGAGGCGCTCCACCGGGCCATCGGCCCGCTGCTGGACGTGCCCTTCGCGTTCTTCGGGCACAGCATGGGCGCGCTGATCGCCTTCGAGCTCGCCCGCCGGCTGCGGCAGGCGGGGGACCCCCGGCCCGAGCACCTCTTCCTGGCCGCCTTCCGCGCCCCGCACCTGCCCAACCCCAACATCAGGATCCACCACCTGCCCGACGAGGTGATCAAGACCGTGCTCCTCAAGGAGGGCACGCCGAGGCAGGTGGTGGAGGACGACGCGGTGATGCGGAGCCTGCTCCCGACACTGCGCGCCGACCTCGAACTCTGCGACACCTACGACCACGTCCCCGGACCCCCGCTGTCCGCCCCGCTCTCGGCCTTCGGCGGCCTGCAGGACGTCCGCGTGAGCGGCGGCGACCTCGACCAGTGGCGCCGCCACACGGCCGCCCGGTTCCGGCTGATCATGCTGCCGGGATCCCACTTCTTCGTGCACAGCGCCCGAGACGCGGTTCTCGCGGAGGTCTCCGCGGAGCTGGAGACCACCGTGACCGGCAAGAAGGAGCGTTCTCATGACCGATCGACCGGCGAGTGAGGTGCCGGAGGCGCCCATCGCCATCACCGGAATCGGCTGCAACCTGCCCGGCGGCGCCACCGGCCCCGAGGAGTTCTGGGAAATGCTGTGCGCCGGGGTCGACGCGACCCGGGACCTGCCGGAGGACCGGTGGGACGTCCGCAAGTTCTCCCACCCCGACGGCGACCGGCTGGGCAAGTCGGGCCCCGTCCACGGCGGGTTCCTGGAACGCGTCGACCGGTTCGACGCCCAGTTCTTCGGCGTCTCCCCGCGCGAGGCGGCCTGGATGGACCCGCAGCAGCGCCTGCTGCTGCAGGCGGCCTGGGAGGCCCTGGAGGACGGCGGCCGCTCCGGGACGGACCTGGCCGGCGGCGACACCGGCGTCTTCACCGGCGGCTTCACCCTCGACTACCAGCTGCTGCAGAACTACGGGATCTACAGCCGGTACCAGCTGGAGGCCCACTCGGCCACCGGAATGATGATGACGATGCTGGCCAACCGGCTCTCCTACGCCTTCGACCTGCGGGGCCCCAGCCTGGCCGTGGACACCGCCTGCTCCGGGTCCCTGGTCGCGGTGCACCTCGCGGTGCAGAGCCTGCGCCGGGGCGAGTGCTCGACGGCCCTGGCCGGCGGGGTCAACGTGATGGCCGCCCCCACCATGACGATCGCCGAGTCCAAGGGCGGCTTCCTCTCGCCCGAGGGGCGCTGCCGCAGCTTCGACGCCGCGGCCGCCGGGTACGCCCGCGGCGAGGGGGCGGCCATGGTGCTGCTCAAGCCATTGGACCGCGCCCTGGAGGACCGCGACCCGGTCTACGCCGTCATCCGGGGGACGGCCGTCTCCCAGGACGGGCACACCGGCGGGATCACCGTCCCCAACGGGGACGCCCAGCAGGCCGCCATGCGCACCGCCTGCCGCCGGGCCGGGATCGCCCCCCGCGAGATCGACTACGTCGAGGCCCACGGCACCGGCACCCCCGTGGGGGACCCGGTCGAGGCCCACGCGATCGGAAGGGCACTGGCCGCGGACCGCCCGCCCGGGGCGGAGCCCCTGCTGATCGGATCGGTCAAGACCAACATCGGGCACCTGGAGGCCGCGGCCGGGGTCGCCGGACTCATCAAGGCCGCACTGTCCCTCAAGCACCGCCGCATCCCCGGCCAGCTGCACTTCAACGAGCCCAACCCCGACATCCCCTTCGAGGAGCTGGGGCTGCGGGTCCAGACACGGCCGGGGGAGTGGCCGGCCAAGGACGGCCCCCGCTGCGCGGGCGTCAACTCCTTCGGGTTCGGCGGCACCAACGCCCACGCCGTGCTCCAGGAGGCACCGGCCGAGGAACCGGCCCCGGCGCAGGGCGCGGACGGCGAGGGCCGCAGGTACCTCGTCCCGCTGTCGGCGCGCGGCCCCGGCGCCCTGACCGACATGGCGCGCTCGCTCGGCGACGCGCTCACCGGGCACGGCCACGCCCTGCGGGACGTGGGCTACACCCGCAGCCGCCGCCGCGCCCACTTCGAGCACCGGGCGGCCGTGGTGGCCTCCACCCCGGCCGAGGCGGCCGAACGCCTGGCCGCCCTGGCCCGGGGCGAACCCGGGCCCGGGGCGGTGACCGGCCAGGCCCCCTCCGGCGAGCCGCCCCGGACCGCCTTCGTCTGCTCCGGGATGGGCCCGCAGTGGTGGGCGATGGGCCGACGGCTGATCGAGACCGAGCCCGTCTTCCGCGCCGCCGTCGAACGCTGCGACGCCGAGCTGCGCACCTTCACCGACCGCTCCCTGATGGCCGAGCTGTGCGCGGACGAGGGGTCCTCGCGCATGGCCGAGACCGAGGTGGCCCAGCCGGCCAACTTCGCGCTGCAGGTGGGGCTCGCCGAGCTCTGGCGCTCCTGGGGCGTGGTCCCCGAGGCGGTCCTGGGGCACAGCACCGGGGAGGTCGCGGCCCAGTACCTGGCCGGCGTCCTCGGCTTCGAGGACGCCGTGAAGGTGACCTACCACCGCAGCAGCCTCCAGCAGCGCGCCACCGGCGCCGGGCGCATGCTCGCCGTGGGCATGACGCCCGAGACCCTCGACAAGGCGGTCGCCGACGCCGGCCCGCGGGTGTCGGTCGCCGCCGTGAACAGTCCGGGCGCGGCCACCCTGTCCGGCGACGCCGAGGTGCTGGAGGGCATGGCCGCCCAGCTGGAGACCTTCGGGGTCTTCCACCGCTTCCTCCCGGTCAAGGTCCCCTACCACAGCCACGCCATGGACGTGCTGCGCCCGGACCTGCTCCGCGCCCTGGCCGGCCTGCGGCCGCGCAGCGCCGCACTGCCGCTGTACTCGACCGTCACGGGGTGCCGGATCGACGGCGGGGGCGCCGACGCGCACTACTGGTGGCAGAACGTCCGCGCCACGGTGCTGTTCGCCGCGGCCTTCCGGCAGCTCCTCGCCGACGGCTACACCCGCATCGTGGAACTGAGCCCCCACCCGGTGCTGGCCGGGGCGATGCGCGAACTGATCGCCGAGCACGGCGGCGACGGGGCCGTCGTGCCCTCCCTGCGCCGCGACCGGCCCGACGACGCCGTGATGCTGGAGTCCCTGGGGCGGCTCTACACCCTCGGCCACGATGTGGCGTGGGACCGCTTCTACGGCGAGGACGCGCGCTTCGTGCGGCTGCCGACCTACCCGTGGCAGCTCCAGAGCCACTGGAACGAGCCGGCCGAGGCCGCCGAGGACCGGCACTACGACGAGGTCCACCCGCTCATCGGACAGCGCCTGGCCGCGGCCCGCCCCGCTTGGGAGCGGGAGATCGGCACCGGCGCCCTGCCCTACCTGGCCGACCACCGGGTGCAGGGGACGGCGCTGCTGCCCGGTGCGGCGATGGTCGAGATGGCGGCCGCGGCGGCCCGGGACGCCTTCGGCGAGGCCGACTACAGCGTCGAGGCCCTCGACCTGCGCAAGGCGCTCGTCCTCGGGGACGCCTGCGACCCCCGGGTCCGCACGACCCTCCACGAGGACACCGCGGCCGTGGAGATCGCCGGGTACTCCGCCGACCGCGAGGCGGACCGGCGCTGGACGGTGCACGCCTCCGCCCGGCTGAGCCGGCGGCGCCCCGAGCGGACCCGGCGCGATCTGGAGCGGGCCCGCGGCGCCTGCCGACGGCACCTGGACCACGAGGAGGTGTACCGGCGGACCGCGGCCATGGGGCTGGAGTACGGGCCGAGCTTCCGGGCCGTCCAGGAGGTCGCCACCGGTCCGGACATCGCCGTCGGCCGGATCGCGGTTCCCGAGGCCCTGCGCGCCGACCTGGACCGGTACCGGTTCCACCCCTGCCTCACCGACGCCGCGTTCCAGGTGCTGCTGGCCGCGGCCGCGCCCGCGGACGCCGACGGCGGCGCCGCGCCCTACCTGCCCGTCGGCATCGACCGCGTCAGCGTCCTGGCGCCGCCCGCGGACGAGATGTACGCGGTGGCGGAGGTCACCAGTACCGACGAGCACACCATCGTCAGCGACATCGCCCTGTGCGACGCCGACGGCCGCGTCCTGCTCGACGTCCAGGGGTTCCGCGCCCGGTCCCTGGAGAGCGTGTCGGGCCTGAGCCCCGAGCGCATCGACGCCGGACTCTACGAGCTGCAATGGCAGCGGGCGCCGGTCGACGAGGGCGCCGACGGCCCGGTCGGGGAGGCCGCCGACCAGAGCACCGACCACAGCGCCGGGCCCGTGGTCGACGGGGGCGCCGAGGCGGCCGCGGGAGCGGCGGGGGAGGGCCCCTGGCTCGTCTTCGCCGACCGAACCGGCGTCGCGGACCGGCTCCGGAAGCGGCTGGCCGCCACCGGGCGCCGCTGCCTGCTCGTGTACCACGGCGACGTGCCCGAGCCCGTCCCGGACGGGGAGGAGGTGCTCACCATCGACCCCGCGTCGCCCGAGCACCACCACCGGACCGTGCGCAGGCTCGCCGTGCCGGCCACCGGAGACGCGCCCGCGACGGTGGTGCACCTGTGGAGTCTGGACGCCCCGGACGAGGCCGCCCTGAACGACGGCGCCCCGGACGAGGCCGCCCTGAACGGGCGCGCCCCGGACGGCGTCCTCCGGGACGGCGAGGACACCGGAGCGCTCTCCGTCCTGCACCTGATGCAGGCGCTCTCCGGCGAGCACGCGCCGGCCTCGCGGGTCTGGCTGGTCACCCGGCGGGCGCAACCCGTCGGCGGCGCACCCGTCGCCGTGGAGCAGGCGCCCGTGTGGGGGCTGGGACGGGTGATCGGGCACCAGGAGTTCGCCGGGCGGTGGGGCGGCCTGGTCGACCTCGACGACGGCGACCCGGACGACCAGGCCCAGCGCCTGATCGAGGAGATCACCGGCGGCCGCGGGGAGGACCAGGTCGCCTTCCGCGAGGGGCGGCGCCACGTCGCCCGGCTGGTGCCCGCCGGGAACCTCACCCGGCCCTTCCCCCTCACCCTGCGCCCGGACGGCGCCTACCTGGTGACCGGAGGGCTGGGGGCGCTCGGGCTGCTCGTCGCCCGCCTGCTCGCCGATCGCGGCGCGCGGAACCTGGTCCTGATGGGGCGCACCCCCGTACCGCCCCGTGGGGAATGGGCCGGGATGGGCCCGGACCACCCCAGGAGGCACCTCGTCGACGCCCTCCTCGACCTGGAGCGCCGAGGGGCCACCGTGCACTGCGCCGCCGTCGACGTCGCCGACGGGCCCCGGTTGCGCGCCTGGTCCCGGGAATGGGAGCGCGATCTGCGCCCGCCGATCCGGGGCGTCGTCCACACCGCGGGCGTGGTGCGGGACGAGCTGCTCACCCGGATGGACCGGGAGGCCTTCCAGCGGGTGCTCCGGCCCAAGGTGGCGGGCGGCCGGAACCTGCACCGCCTCTTCCGGGACGCCCCGCTGGACCTCTTCGTGCTGTTCGGCTCCACCGGTTCGGTCATCGCCTCCCCCGGCCAGGGCAACTACGCCGCGGGCAACGCCTACCTGGACGCGCTCGCCCACCACCGGCGCTCCCTCGGGCTCCCCGCCCTCACGATCGGCTGGGGGCCGTGGTCGGTGGGCATGGCCGACGCCCCCGGGCTGGCGCAGATGTACGAGCGCAAGGGGATCGGGCTCATCACCCCGGAGAACGGGATGCGCATCCTGGAGCGCGTGCTGGACCAGGCGCCCGCCCACCTGGTGGCGGTCACCGTGGACTGGCCGACCGCCCGCCGGGCGGCGCACGACCGGTTGCCGCCCATGTTCGCGCAGGTCGGAGCCGAGGAGGACGCGGAGGCGGCCCCCGACGACGGCGCCTCGGTCCTGGACGCCCTGCGCCGGAGCCCCGCGGCGGGACGGCCCGCCGTCCTGGCCGCCCGCCTGCGCGGGATCACGGCCGCGGTCCTGCGGCTCGACCCCGCGGGGTTCGGGGACGGGGAACCGCTCTCCGGGCTGGGGGTGGACTCGATGATGGCGGTCGAGATGAAGCACCGCATCGACGCCGAACTGGGCATCGACGTACCGGTGCTCGACCTCCTGGAGGGCACGTCCATCGCCGGCCTGGCCGACCGCACGCTGGCGATGCTCCGCCTCGGCGACGCCGGGGGCGGGGAACCGGGGCCCAGCCCCGAGCGGCCGCCCGACGCCGCGGGGGCGGAGCCCGCCGCGCAGGGCGCCGCCGCACACGACCCCGCGGCGGACGAGCTCGAGGCCCTGCTGGCCCAGCTTCCGCCCGAGAGCCTGGAACAGATCCTCGACGAACTCGACAGCGCCCCCGACAGCGACCCCCACAGCGCCCCCGACGGCGCCGAGCCGAGCGGAGCCCCACGCGATGAATCTGTCAGCTAGCCGCCTGCGCCGCGCCGTGATGGGCGTCTCGGACGCGGAGGCCACCTCGTTCAGCCGGGGCGAGGGGCCGGTCTGGAGCCACCTGGAGACCGCGGTGCGCACCGCGGTGGGCGGCTACCACTGCGTCCTCGACTCCAGCCGGTTCGAGGACCTCGTGCCGCGCCTGGACCGGACCCCCCTGGAACTGCGCGGCTACGCCTACGAGGGCGCGGCCATGGGACTGGCCGGGCTCGATTGCTTCCTGCCGGGCCCCTCACGGTTCCGCGCGTATCTCCGCGGTCCCGGAGAGCCCCATGTGTACATGGCCCACATCGGGGCCGGGGAGGCGCTGGCCCGCCTCCGCCGACGCCCCGAGCGCTTCCTGGCCCGCCTGGACGACCCGGTCCTGAAATGGCTGGTGATGGACGGCTACGGCTTCCACGAAGGGTTCTTCAAGCCCGCGCGCTTCGTGGCGCGGCAGCAGGTCCCCCGCCATCTGTCCCCCTACGCCCGACGCGTCTTCGACCAGGGGGTGGGCCGCAGCATCTGGTTCACGGCCGGAGCCCATGTCCCCCTCATGGCCCGACTCGTCGGTCGCTTCCCTCCGCGGCGGCACGCCGACCTGTGGCTGGGCCTGGGAGTGGCCTGCGGCTACGTGGGAGGCGTGGACCGGGGCACCGTCGAGGACCTGCGCGCCGCCGCCGGGGCGCACGCGGCGCGGCTCGCCGTGGGGACCGCCTTCGTCGCGAAGGGCCGACACCTGGCCGGCAACCCGGTCGCCGACACCGACCTGGCCTGTTCGGTGCTCTGCGGCGGAGCGACCAGCGCCCAGGCCGCGCGGCTGGTCGACGCGGCCTTCACGGACCTGCCCGACGGCCCCGTGCCCGGCTACGAGGTCCTCCAGCGACGGCTGGCCGACAGCCTGGCCGACAGCGGGGCCGAACACCTGGAGCGGCCCAGTGGGCGGCCGGAGCACGAGTCCGCCGGACGCCCGGGCGAAGCCCCCGCGAAGGAGGAGGTCCGGTGACCCTGGCCGGCACCCTGCTCAAGCCCTTCTTCTCCGTCACCCCCGCCGACCTGCCCCCCGGGGCCGCGGGCGACGCCGCGTCGGCGCTGCGCATGCGCCAAGTGGTGTTCACCGTCACCGAGTGCTGCAGCCTCGCCCTGCTGCACCCCCGCGGGCGCTCCCTGGTGCCCCGCCTCGACGCCTACCCCGACGAGCTGCGCGGCTTCGCCTACGAGGGCGCCGGGGTGGGGCTGGCCGCGCTGGACCACTGGCTGCCGTGGGAGCGGCGTGTCCGGCGGTTCGTCGCGGGGGCCGGCCGCCCCTACCGCTACGCCGTCTACCTCGGAGCCGGAATGGGCCTGGCCCGCATGCGCCGCGATCCCGAGGGGTGCCGTCGGCGGCTGGCCGACGACGTCCTGAGCTGGGCCGTGCTCGACGGCTACGGATTCCACGAGGGCTTCTTCGCCCACCGGCGGCACGTCCAGGAACAGGCGGTGCCCCCGTACCTCAGCGGCTACGGCGCGCGCGTGTTCGACCAAGGGCTCGGGCGCGGCGTCTGGTTCGCCACCGGCGCCGACCCCGGGCGCATGACCGCCGCGGTCGATGCCTTCCCCGAGTCCCGCCGCGGCGACCTGTGGGCCGGTATCGGCCTGGCGTGCGGCTACACCGGCGGCGTCGGTGCCGACACCGTGGCCGCGCTGCGGGAGCGGGCCGTCCCCTTCGGCGGGCGGCTCGCCGAAGGGGTGGCCGTGGCGGCCTGGGCGCGGCACCAGGTGGGCAATCCGGCCGAGCACAACGAGACGGCGTGCTCGCTGGTGTGCGGGCTCACCAGCGCCCAGACCGCGAAGGTCGCCGAGGAGGCGCTGCGCGGAGTGCCCGGCGACGACGTGGTGCCGGCCTACGAGGTCTGGCGCCGCCGGCTCCGTACCCGCTTCGCCGAACCGGCAAGGAGGTAGCCCGGTGCCCCTCACTCCGGGAACACTGATCCGCCCCTTCTTCGGCCTCGACGCCGAGTCCTTCCCGAAGCTGGCCGCCGAGCGGTTCGGCCCACAGGAGGACATGGACCGGACCTGGCGCACCTTCGAGCCCGTCGCCCGCACGCTGGTCGACGCCTTCTCCGCCGCCCTCGACACGCCCCGGCACGAGGACCTGGTGCCCCGGCTCGACGCGGTCGGCCCCGAGCTGCGCGGCGTCGCCTACGAAGGCGCCGGCATGGGCCTGACACTGCTCGACAGCCTGGTCCCCGGTCCACGGCGGCTCCCGCGCTTCGTCCACGGCCCCGGCGCCCCCTACCGCTGCCTGGTCTACATCGGCGCGGGACTGGTCCTGCCCCGCGTCCCCACCGGCCCCCACCGCTTCCTCCGGCGCCAGGACCCCTTCCTGCGGTGGCTGGTGATGGACGGCTACGGCTTCCACGACGGCTTCTTCGCCTGGCGGCGCACCGTCGAGGGCCGCAGCGTGCCCCGGGCCGTGCGCGGGTACGCCCGGCGCGCCTTCGACCAGGGGGTCGGGCGCAGCCTGTGGTTCTCCACCGGGGCCGGTCCCGACCGCATCATCGCCACCATCGACGGCTTCCCCGCCTCCCGCCGGGCGGACCTGTGGAGCGGCATCGGCCTGGCCTGCGCGTACGCGGCGGGGGTGATGGACCGGGACGCCGTGCGCGCCCTGCTCGAAGCCGCCCGGGAGCACGCGGCCGACATCGCCGTGGGCACGGCGCTGGCCTCGGTCTTCCGTGAGCAGTCGGGGCTGGTCGCGCCGCACACCGACGTCGCCTGCGACGTCGTGTGGGGCCAGGACGCCGAGGCGGTGGCCGGGGCCGCCCACCGCGCCGGACGCGGGCTCCGCGACGCACCCGGACGGCCCGCCTACGAGCAGTGGCGACAGCGGATCCGGGACGCCTGGCCGCATTCGTCCCCCTCCCCCTCGTCCACCGAGGAGGTGCGCGTATGACCGCGATCGGACGGCTGCGCAGGACGGCCTTCGGCATCCCGTCGGCGCAGGCGGTGTTCTCCCGGCCGGGCTTCACCCCCGAGGCGTGGCAGCGCTTCGCGCCGGTCGCCCGCTCGCTCATGGAGGGCTACCACGCGTCCTTGGAGGACCCCCGCCTCCCGGCCCTGGCCGCGCGGCTGGACGCGGTCGACCCCGAGCTCCAGGGCTTCGCCTACGAGGGCGCGGGCATGGGTCTGGCGGCGCTCGACGCCGTGGCGCCCTGGAAGCGCCGTCTTCCCGCCTTCATGGCCGGGCCTGCGGCACGGCACGCCTATCCGGCCTATGTCGGCGTCGGGCTCGCCTTCGCCCGGCTGCGCCGCAGCCCCGAGGCGCAGCTGGCCCTGCTCGACCCCCTGCTGGGGTGGGTGACCGCGGACGGGTACGGCTTCCACGAGGCCTTCTTCCGGCGGCGGCGCTACGTACTGCACCGTGCCGTGCCCACGCACCTGACCGAGTACGGCCGCCGCTGCTTCGACCAGGGGGTCGGCCGGGCGCTGTGGTTCTCCGCCGGGGGGCGGGTCCCCCTGGTCGCGCGCCTGGTCGACGGCTACGCGCCCGAGCGGCGTGCGGACCTGTGGGGCGGGGTGGGACTGGCCGCCTCCTACGGCGGCGGCGCCGACGAGCGCTCCCTGCGCGACCTCAGGGACCGTGTGGGCCCACACCGGGTGCGCCTGGCACGCGGGGCGGCGACGGCCGCCTGGGGGCGCCGGCAGGCCGGCGGCACCGCGCCGCACACCGAACTCGCGTGCCGGGTCTTCTGCGGACTCGGCGGGGCCGAGGCGGCGCACGCGGTGGAGGAGGCGCGGCGGGACCTGCCGACGGTCAGCGTGGAGCCGCCCTACGAGATCTGGCGGCAGCGGATCGAGCACGCACTGGCGGCCACGGCCGCCCCGTCCCCCTGAGAGAGGAACAGACGTGTACGACGTGATCATCATCGGCGCCCGCGTGGCCGGCTCCCCGACCGCCATGCTGCTGGCCAGGCAGGGCTACAGCGTCCTGGCCGTCGACCGTGCCGCCTTCCCCAGCGACACCGTCTCCACCCACATGATCACCGTCGGCGGCAGCGCGCAGCTGCGGCGCTGGGGGCTGATCGACCAGGTGGAGGCGACGAACTGCCCGCCGATCACCAACATCGAGCTCGACCTCAGCTTCGAGCGCTACGGCCCCTTCACGCTGACCGGCTTCCCCCACCCGGTCGACGACGGCTTCGCGGCGATCTACGCCCCCAAGCGCACGGTCCTGGACAAGCTCCTGGTCGACGCCGCCGTGGCCGCGGGGGCCGAGGTCCGGGAGCGGTTCTCGGTGGCGGAGGTGCTCACCGAGGGGGGCCGCGCGGTCGGGATCCGCGGTGCCGGCGCCGACGGGAAGACGGTCACCGAGCGGGCGCGCATGGTCGTCGGCGCCGACGGCATGCGCTCCATCGTCGCCCGGACGGTCAAGGCCCCCGAGTACCGCACCGCCCCGCCCAAGGCGTTCGGCTACTACACCTACTGGGACGACGTGCCCCTCAGAGGGCTGGAGTTCTACACCCGGCCGGGCAGCACCGTCATCGCCTTCCCCACCAACGACCGCCAGGCCGCGGTCTTCGTCGAGCGGCCCGAGCGCGACTTCGCCGCGTTCAAAAGCGACATCCACGCCAACTACCTCGCCACCGTGTCCGCCATCGCCCCGGACCTCGCCGAGCGCATCTCCGCCGGGAGCCCGGCGCACCGCTACATGGGCGCCGGCAACCGCCCCAACTTCTTCCGCAAGCCCTACGGCCCCGGCTGGGCGCTGGTCGGCGACGCGGGGGCCCACAAGGACCCGATCACCGCGCAGGGCATCACCGACGCGTTCCGCGACGCCGAGCTGCTCGCCGGGGCGATCGACGCCGGCTTCTCCGGGCGGGAACCCCTGGACACGGCCCTGGCCTCCTACGAGGCGCACAGGAACCGGGAGCTCAAACCGCTGTACGACTTCATCGTCGACCACGCCGCCATGGAGCCGTTCCGGGCCTCGTTCGAGGACGTGCTGGCGGCGATGCGCGGGAACCAGGACGCCATCGACCGCTTCTTCGGCGTGATCCAGAACACCGTGCACTGGGACGACTTCTTCACCCCGGAGAACCTGTCGGCCCTCATGGGCCTGTCCCCCGAACCGCAGGCCTAGGGCTCCCGGGTCGGGGCCGGACGCCGCGCAGGAGGGCCTGACCCCAGAGACGCCCCCCCAGTCCGCGAAGGAGCGATGAGCCTTATGCCCTACGTCATCACGCAGCCCTGCATCGGCAACAAGGACGCCTCCTGCCATGAGGCCTGTCCCGTCGACGCGATCCACCCCTCCCCGGACGATCCCGGGTTCGACGAGCACGACCAGCTCTACATCGACCCGGACGAGTGCATCGACTGCGGTGCCTGCGAACCGGTGTGCCCGGTGGAGGCGATCTTCCCCGAGTACGAGGTGCCCGAGGAGTGGCAGGCCTCCATCGGGGCCAACCGCGGCTTCTTCGAACGCCCCTGACCCCCGCCCGCCGGACGCGGGGGCGGTGCCCCGGCCCTGAGGAGCGTCCGGCCGCCTGCCCACTCCGTCGGCGGCCGCCTCACGCGGCCGCCGACGGCGCATGCGCACCGGCCCCTCCCCAGAGGAAGAGCCGGCGGTCCGTGCCGCCCCCTCCGGGGCCGCCGAGCACCCGTCCCGGATCGACCGGGCCCAACACCTCTCCAGGAGCCCCCGGATGCCCTCACCGGCCGAGACCACCGTCCACTTCCTGCTCCAGCTCGGCATCGTCCTGGCCGTCTACCGGTTGATCTGGCCGGTGTTCAAAGCGCTCGGCCAGGTGCAGGTCGTCGCCATCATGGTCACCGGGTTCCTGCTCGGCCCCTCACTGCTCGGTGCCCTCGCCCCCGGAGTCCAGGAACGGCTGTTCCCCACCGAGGCGGTGGTCGCCGGCGAGACGGTCGCCCACCCCTCCTTCACCGTGCTCTACCTGGTGGGCCAGCTCGGCCTGGTCCTCTACATGTTCCTGGTGGGCAGCGCCTTCGATACGGGGATGTTCCTGCGGCACACCCGCGACGCGGTCTCCACCTCGCTCGCGGGCATCGTCCCGCCCGCGGTCTTCGGCTGCGTCGTCGCCTGGCTGATGGTCTCCCAGGGCGGCTACTTCACCGAGGGCGTCACGGTCTGGCAGGCGGGGCTCTTCCTGACGGCCGCCATCGCGGTCACCGCCTTCCCCATGCTGGCCTGGATCATCCACGAGTCCGGCCTCCAGGGGACCCGGCTGGGCACCATCGCACTGGCCTGCGCCGCGGCCGACGACGCGGTGTCCTGGATCCTGCTCGCCGGGGTCGTGGCCTCGACCAAGGGCGACCCCGTCCTGGCCATGGCGGCCTTCGGCGGCGGCCTCCTCTACCTGGTGCTCATGCTGACCCTCGGCCGCCGGGGGCTGGCGGCCGTCGGCCGCTGGGCGCAGCGCCGGCTGCGGGCCGGCGAGGAGTTCCCCGCCGGCCCGTTCGTCCTGGTCGTCATCGTGCTGCTGGCCGGAGCCTGGTTCACCGACCTGGCCGGGGTCTACGCCGTGTTCGGCGCGTTCATCGTCGGAGTGGCGATGCCCCGCGACCGCTTCACCGAGCTGATGCGCAGCAGGCTGGAGCCGCTGGTGGGGTACGTGCTGCTGCCGGCGTTCTTCGTGTGCTCCGGGCTCAACACCGAACTCTCCCTCATCTTCGAGTGGCGCATCCTGCTCATGGCGGGGCTGGTGCTGCTGGTCTCCTCCGTGGGCAAAGGGCTCGCGATCGCCCTCGCCGCGCGGGTCCAGGGGATCGAGCGCAACGAGGCCTACGCCCTGGGCGCTCTGATGAACGCGCGGGGCCTGATGGAGCTGATCCTGCTCAACATCGGACTACAGGCGGGGCTGGTGTCCATGCAGCTGTACACCATCCTGGTGCTGATGGCGATCGTGACGACCCTCGCGGCGACTCCGCTGCAGCGGTGGTTCCTCCGGGACAGGCCGAAGCCGGGCGGCGCCCGGGGAAGCGCGGCCCGGCCGAAGGGCACGGCCCCCGGCCCCCGCGAGCGCAGACCGGAGGCGGACCCGGCACCGTGAGCGGACGCCGCGTGGGCCTCCGGGGGGCGGGACGGGGCACCAGGGCGTGTCGCGCCCTGGACGGGGCCGCGGGCATCACCCCGGACTGCGGAGCCTCTGCCGGATCCGGGACAGCCGGTGGGGCGGCCGGGTCCCCAGCTCGCGCTGCAGGGTGCCGAGGAAGTCGTCCAACTGCTCCATCGCTCCCAGGACGTGGCCCTGCCGGAGGCTGACCTGCACGCTGGCGGCGATCGCCTCTTCGCAGTAGGGATCGATGTCCAGGATCATCGCGGCGCTGGAGGCCGCGGCGAAGTCGTCGCCGACGTCGAGGGAGGCGCGCAGCAGTCGGCTCAGGACGTCCTGGTACTCGCGCTCATAGGCGGTACGGACGGAGGCGAAGGCGTCGGTGAACAGGTCCTCGGGGAGGAACGTCCGCTCGTAGTAGGCGATGAGCTCCCGGCAGGCGACGATCTCGGCCGCGGGGTCGTTCGCGGCGCGGGCGGCGTCGGCACTCCGCAGGAGCCCGCGTGTCTCGCCGACGTCGGTCCTCCAGCGGTCCGCGGTGTCGAACCGGTAGCAGCCCCCCCGGTCGGATCTGATGAAGGACGACGGCCGTCTGCAGGGCAGCTCCGGTTCCAGCAGGCGGCGCAGGTGGTGCAGGGTCACGTGGAGCCGGTTGGGGCAGCGGTCCCCGTTCTCTCCGGGCCACAGGACCTCGCAGAGCTCCGTCGCCCTCCAGCGCCGGCCGGGGTTGAGCAGGAACCACTTGAGCAGGGTGCGGACGCTCTCCCGGCGCCAGGCCGGTCCCTCGAGCGGCCGTCCGTCGCGGAGCACCGTGAACGCCCCGAAGAACTTCGCCTCGTACTGCGCCTGCCCATTCGCCAATGCAGATCACACCCCTCGAACGGAGTTGTCCGTTTCGCCGGTCCGAGCTCGGGGGATTCGCCGTGCAGGGGCGCGCCTCACAGGAGGGCGTCCGGCGCCCCGCGTCCACCCCCGGTCCCGGCCTGTCCGTCCACTTCCGTGCCGCACGGCCCGGAGGGCCGCGCCCCCGCGGACCCGCCGGTGATGGGGGGCGGCGGGGCGGGGAGCGCGGTTCCGTCGGGTGACGGCGCGTAATCGACAATTCACCATTGTTCGACCCGGCGCGATAGGCCGGCCTGCGGCCCTCATTTTATCACCAGGACAATTCAACGGACCGCTCTAAATACTGTGACTCTCCGTGGAAGAAGAAGTCACCGATCGCAGGAGGGTGCAGGTGACAATTGCCGCACGGCGTCCGGGCGGGCGTTCTCCGACTGCCCCCGCAGACGGGGTTATGGCCGGGAACGGCCAAGGGACAGGCCTTCTGGGCGACGCCCCACGGGCACCCCGGGGCTGCGGAGAGGGGGCGACCCCGGGAGAGCGGTTTCCGTCCCGCAGGGGCCCAAAGGAATCCCGCTGTCCAGGGAAATGAAGAATTCTTTCGAAGGGGAAGCGTGCCGCGAAAGGAAATCAAGAGCGGTGGGGAGGCGGGATTTCCGAGCGTGATTCGGTCGTCCGACGACGGGGCGGCGTCACCGAGGGTGAGGGACGTGCCGTGCCCCGGGCGGACGGTCGCGGACGGGACGAGCGCTGGGCCCCCATGGTCCCGACGGGGACCTCGCGTCTCCGTCGGGACCATGGGGGCCCACACAATGTTCCGGCGCCCCCGCCCGGGGGGGGCGCTAGCGCCGCCCCGGGCGGCGCACGGGCTGCTCGCTCTCGCCCACGTTCCTCTCGATCCACTCCCTCAGCGGGGCGGCCCCGTTCCAGATGCCGCGCACCTCATCGAGGGCCTCGCGCCGGTGCATCCAGTCCGCGCGCTCGTACTCCCGGACGACCACGGCGCCCTTCCAGGTCAGCTGCTCGGCGCGCGGATGGTCCTTGGCGAAGCCCGTGGGAACGCGCTTCAACGGGGGCTGACGCCCCGGGCCCACGGGCAGCGAGCGGTCGGCGAGGGCACGGCCGATCTCCATGAACTCGGCCCCGGCGGCGGGGGCGTCGATCGCGGCTCTGAACCGATGGATCTGGTCGGGGGCCAGCGCCATGGCCCCGCAGGCCAGCCGCATCCCCGACGCCTCCAGGCGGAGGAACGCGCCGATACCGCCGACCGCCCGGTCGGAGGTGGTGACGCCGACCCAGGTCTTGTAGGGGGACTTGTCCTTGGAGAACCGGACATCACGATTCGGGCGGAAGGTGCGCAACGGGCCGAATTCGGGCTCCAGGTCCGACATCAACCGACCGATCGGATCCTGGACCGCGTTCTCCCAGGTCGTCCGGTTGGCCTCCCAGTAGGACTTGGAGTTGTCCTTCTCCAGTCCCTCCAGGAAGGAGAACAGCTCCGGCGGGAACCCGTCGAACGCCGAATCCGGCGCGCCGCCGCCCTCAATCCCCACGCCCGGCCACCCTCTCGTTGTACTCCAGGGCCTCCCGCACCCACGCGGCGAAGTCCTCGTCCGAATCGGTCCCCTCGGGGACGACGACGATCCATCCCTTGCTCATCGGCTTTCCGCGCATCTGCGCCCACTCGGCCCCGGGACGCTGGAGGAGCTCGTCCACCCGGTCGGGGTCGCAGCGCACCATCAGCCGCCCCTGGGTGTCGGCGGTGACCGCCATCTTGCCGTTCACCATGAACGACAGTCCGCCGAACATGCCGACCTCGCGGACCGGTGCGGCCTCCGCGAGCGCCTCCCGGATCCGGTCCGCCAGTTCCTTGTCGTAGGCCATCGACCGCCTCCTCCTAGCCGTCGGCGACCAAGGGAAGCGCAGGGTCGCCGCTCCATTCGGAAAGGCCGCCATCATAGACGGCGACATTGTGCACGCCCAGTGTCGTCAACGCGAGGGCATCACTCGCGGCGTTCACCCCCGCGGCGCAATAGATGATCACGTTCTCGGTCGCCAGGGCCCCGACCTCTTCGAAGCGGTCCGCGAGGAGGTCCGGCGGCAGCAGGGCGCCCGTCTCCGGGTCGAGCAGCGAGGCCGCGGGGACGTTCGTGCTCGACGGGATATGGCCGCGCCGGCCGTGGGCGACGGGGACGCGGCCCTCGTGCTGGTCGCGGGAGAGTGCGTTGATCAGGCATGCGGCCGGATCCTCGGTCGCGGCCACGACCTGCTCGCGGGTGGCGGCGAGCTCAGGGCGCCGTCGCGCCTCGAACCGCCCCCGGGCGGCCGTCGGCACCTCCGCGGAGGACGGCCGCCCCTCGGCCGTCCACTTGCGCCAGCCGCCGTCCAGGACCGCGGCGCGGTCGTGTCCCAGCAGCCGCAGGATCCACCAGAACCGGGCCGCGAAGGCCATGTGGGCCCGGTCATAGAGGACGACGGTGTCCGAGTCGCTGATGCCCAGGGCCTCCAGCGCGTCGACCAGCCGCTCCACCGGTGGCACGGCGAAGGGGCGGTCCGCTCCGGCGTCGGCGAAGTCGGTCAGCAGGTCGGCGAACACCGCGCCCGGGACGTGCCCCTCGCCATAGCCGGGGCGGCCGCTCTCCAGTTCGATCCCGCCCGTGGGGAGGGGACGGTGCAGCACCGTGCAGTCGACGACGACGAGCCCGTCCTGCCCCAGGCGCTCGGCCAGCCAATCGGTGCCGACCACGGGGGAGGGCACCTGCGGGCCGGTCCCGCCGGCGCCGCTCGGCGCCTCCTGCATGCCCCCGGCGTCCGCCCCGCTCGCTTCGCCCTCGGCGCCCTCGGCGCTTTCCGCGTATTCGGGCAGGAGGGCGAGGAATTGCGGAGGGACGAGGAAGGGGTGGACTTCGACGCGCCGCCAGACACCGTTGACGATGTAGGGCTCGCTGTCGAGCCACTGGTCCAGTTCGGCACGGTCGGGGAAGTCGACGATGAGGACGCCGCCGGACATCTTTCCGGCACCGTCCAGGATGGCCCCGCCGAAAAGGAAGGAGCCGTCCTCCATCATCTTCTCGCCTTGGGCCATGTGGTCGGGGCGGATCTCCATCCGCCGTTCGAAGGTGCCGGGTTCGGTTCCGTCATGGGCGATGACCACGTACAACAATGAAGGGTCCTTTCCCGGAGGGCTCGGCCCACGGCCCCAAGGGGCCGTGGGCCCTCGGGGGCCGTGGGGCGGGCGCACTCCGGGGAACGGGGCGCCTGCGCCGTGAACGCACGAGTGGCCGGGGGCGGCTCAGCCGTTCTCGGCCTCGGCCCGCGCGCCCGGGGGCGGGGCGGCCGGGGCCTCTGGCCGCCCCCGTTTCATGAACACCGCGGTGATCAGCGCCGCGGCGACCGTGCACCCGGCGCACACCAGGAACACGACGTGGATGGAGCCGACGAAGGACGCGTCCACGGCCGCGGCGAACCGCTCCCCGGGGACGGGGAGGTCCGTGGGCCCCTGGTCCCCGCTTCCGGCGAGGGCGCCCGCTCCGCCGACCTGCTCGGCGATCCCCCGCCCTGCATCGGCCGGGACGCCCAGGGCCGCCAGCGCTTCGGCGATCCGGCCCTTGAAGCCCGTCAGCATGATCGTGCCCAGCACCGCGGCGCCCGCGGTGAACCCCGTGATGCGCATGGTGTTGATCATCGAGGAGCCCAGGCCCGCGCGCTGCGGTGGAACGGAGGACATCACGGCCAGCGTCAGCGGGGCGAACATGCAGCCGATGCCGGCGCCGACCAGGGCCAGCCTCCACCACACCGCACCGTAGGCCGAGGCGGGCTCGATGGCGGTGAGCAGCAGGAAGCCCGCCGTCACCACGGCGGCACCGACGATGACCGGCGCCCGGGGGCCGATCCGGCCGGCGATGCGGCTGGCCGGCGGGGAGAACAGGAAGATCCCCAGGGTGAGCGGGAGCAGCCGGAGGCCGGCGTCCAGCGCCGAGCGGTCCTGGACCGACTGGAAGTACTGCGCCATGAAGAACATGGCGCCGACGATGACGAAGCCGAGCAGGGCGGCGACCGTGCACGCCGCGCTGAAGGTGCGGTCGCGGAACAGGTCGAGCGGCAGCAGTGGTTCCGAGCCGCGCTTCTCGACCACGAGGAAGGCGGTGAGCAGCAGGGCCGCGCCGATCAGCAGGCTCAGGATCAGGGGCGAGCCCCACCCGGCGCCCTCCCCTTGGATGAGACCCATGACCAGGCAGAACAGGCCTCCGACGACGAGCACTTGGCCCCGGATGTCGAGGTGGCCCGCCTGGGGGTTGCGGGACTCGGCCAGGCCGGGCACCCCGAGCAGCAGGGCCAGCGCACCGATCGGGAGGTTCACCAGGAAGATCGCCTGCCAGCTGAAGGCCTCGATCAGCACCCCGCCGACCAGGGGTCCAAGGGCCAGCGACACCCCGGACACGGCGGTCCAGATGCCGATCGCCTTCGCCCGCCCGGCGGGGTCGGTGAACGTCGAGACCAGCAGCGCCAGGCTCCCGGTATTGATGGCCGCGGCGCCGAGCCCCTGGACCACGCGCCCCGCGACCAGCCACGCCGCGCCCGGGGCGAACCCGCACACCGCCGATCCGGCCAGGAAGAGCACGAGCCCGACCAGGAACGCGCGTTTCCGGCCGAATCGGTCCCCGACGGTGCCGGCCGTGAGCATCAGCGCGGCGAAGGGGAGGGTGTAGCCGTCGACCGTCCACTGCAGGTCCGAGATCCGGGCGTCGAGGTCGTGCTGGATCTCCGGTAGTGCGACGAAGATGATCGAGCCGTCCAGCAGGACCATGAACGATCCCAGGCTGGTGACCAACAGGGTCAGCAGGGCGGCGCGGGGGGCTGGTGTCGACTGCATGGACGTCCTATCCGGCTGCGGCGCTTTCCGCGTATTTGGGCAGGAGGGTGAGGAATTGCGGAGGGACGAGGAAGGGGTGGACTTCGACGCGCCGCCAGACACCGTTGACGATGTAGGGCTCGCTGTCGAGCCACTGGTCCAGTTCGGCACGGTCGGGGAAGTCGACGATGAGGACGCCGCCGGACATCTTTCCGGCACCGTCCAGGATGGCCCCGCCGAAAAGGAAGGAGCCGTCCTCCATCATCTTCTCGCCTTGGGCCATGTGGTCGGGGCGGATCTCCATCCGCCGTTCGAAGGTGCCGGGTTCGGTTCCGTCATGGGCGATGACCACGTACAACAATGAAGGGTCCTTTCCCGGAATGCGCGGAGATCATGCACGTCCGTGTGCGGGGGCGGCGAGGGGTGGACGGCCGGTGGGCCGGGGCCGCGCCGGTGGGCCGCTCGTCGCCCCCGCGGTCGGCGGGGCGGGGGCAGGGCCTCACGTTCCGGTCCCGTCCCGGGGCCCCTCGCCGGGTTCGGCCCGGCCCCAGACCGCAACGGTGACGGGCGTGTACACGACCGTGTCCGAGGGCTTCTCCAGAAGCTCCAAGGCCGCGTCGACCTCCTGCCGGCCCATCAGCCCGGCCTTCACGATCATGGGCGCGAGCTTGGCCAGGCTCATCGAGACGGTCCGGACGGCGGGGGTCCCCGCCTGCACGGCCGTCAACTGGCAGTCGGTGCCCAGCACCTTCAGGCCGGTGCGGCGGACGGCGGGGATCAGCTTCATCCCGTACCCCGGGTCGGCGCCGCCGAAATAGAAGAAGGTCTCCAGGGCGGAGGCGGCACGGGTCAGCAGCGGCGAGGGCGGGTCGGTGCGCTGGATGCTGCGGATGTCGGCCTCTTCGACCAGCAGGTACCCGCCGGGCTTCAGGGCCGCGACGAACTCTCCGAGCACCCGCTCGCGCTCTTCGAGGTGCATGAGCAGGATCTTCGTGTGGACGAGGTCGTAGGCCCCCTTCTCCAGGGGGGTCCGGGTGATGTCCTGTCGCCGGATCTCCAGGTTCGGGGCCGACACCCCCTCCATGTAGGCGGTCTCGGTGTCGAGGGCGACGACCGTGCCGAACTGGCCCACCCGGTTGGACAGCCAGCGGGCCACCGAGCCGGCTCCCGCGCCGACCTCGGCGCAGTTCCAGCCCTGGCCGACGCCGATCTGCTCCAGGTAGCGGAACGTCGCGGGATCGGTCAGTGAGGCGATCCATTCCAGGCGGACCTTCTCCGGGTCGGTCCGGGGCTCCGTCCGCTCCGCTTCGGGCGCTGCTCCCTCGGCGGCATCGGCGCGTTCCTGTGTCACCTGCTCCAACGTGCTCATCTCCTTCGGCGGGGGACCGGGCGGGACGTCGAGGCGGTGCGCTCAGGCCCCGGTCTCGAAGAGTTCGGGGACCTTCATGGCGAGCATCATGTCGCCTTCGACCTTCAGCTTTCCGGTCATGAAGGCGCGCATGGCGTCCTGCCGGCCCTCGGCGATCGCGATCCAGGTCTCACTGCGGGTGCTGAACGTGGTGTCGGGGTCCGCGACCCCGCCGGGGATGAGTTCCCCCTCGCCGTCGGCGATCCGGAAGGCCCAGACCCCGTCCTCGACATCGGTGATGTTCCACTGGAGCGTCCGGTCCAGGCCGGCCGCCGCATCGCTCTTGAAACGCGTGGACAGTTCTTCGAACAGCTCGCCTACGCTCATGGACATGCGTGCGTGCCTCCTTGGTCAGTCCAATCCGATCTTCCGCTGGACCTCCTGGAATTCCGGGTAGACGTCGAAGACCTGGATGTAGTTGCCTTCGGGGTCCCTCAGGCCGAAGGTCCGCCCCTTGCCCATGTCCACGACCCCGGTGCGCGTGTCGAATCCGGAGTCGACGGCCGCCTTGTGCGCCAGTTCGGCGTCCTCCACGGCGAACCCGAGCATCAGCCCGCCGCTGGCCTCGGGGATGTCGGCCTGCGTGGGCTTCCCGGAGCGCGCCGCCGCGTCCTGGAGCGCGATGCTGCTGCCCGAGCGTGCCGAGCGGAGCCACACGAAGCCGCCGTCCAGTGACGTGAACTGCTCGACGACGGTGAAACCGAGAAGTCCGGTATAAAAGGCCTTCGTTCTTTCCATGTCGCGAACAAGAATCGTCACCAGGTCCAGCCTCGACATTTCCCGTTCCCCACTTCCCCATTGCGGCCGGAGGTATTCCGCGTCGTGCGTCCATTCGGTCCGGGCCACCTTAGGGAGGCGCGCTTACCCCCCGCTTACCGAGGATGCAAGTCGCCGCTGCGGTGCCGGTCCACTATCGGACCGGCCCTTGTCCCGCAGGATGCCGGGTTCCTACCCTGGTGGCGGTCGCGTGCTCGTTCCGCTCACACGCCGGGGTTCCGAAAATGGACAACTTTCAACTTTCCGCGTATCCGCCGGCTCCGCCCCTGAACCGCCCGTTCGAAGGGCGGGAAGGCGGTGCGCGTTTCCGGGCCTTCTTCTTCGGCCCGTTCCGCGTTCTTCACGGCCAGGAGCCCGTGGACCGGAGGTGCCAGCGGCGCGACACGACGCTCAGGTTGCTGAAGTGGTTCCTGCTGCACCCGGGGAGCCCGAGATCGATGGACGAGCTGATCGACCTCTGCTGGCCCGAAGCCGTTCCCGAGAAGGCCGTGCAGAGTTTCCACGTCACGATGCACAGCCTGCGCCGCATGCTCGAACCCGAACTGCACCCCCACCGGGAGTCGACATTCATCAGGCGCAGCGGCAGCAATTTCTACCGGCTGGAGACCGACGGCCTGTGGTGGACGGACACGGGGGAGGTCGAGGACGTATTCGACAAGGGGCGGGCCTGTGACCTGCGGCAGGACAAGCGGCGTGCCTGCTTCTACTACAGCCGGGTGACGGCCTACGGCATCCGGCGCTTCCTGGAAGGGGAGCAGGCCTGCGACCACTGGATCGTCCCCTACCGCAAGCGCTACGAAGGGCTGCACTCCCAGGCGCTGGTCCGGCTCATCCACCTCCACCGGTCCTGCCGGGAGTGGGACGAGGCCGTCGAGTACGCCCGCCAGCTGCTGCAGCTGGACCAGTACAACCAGCTCGCGGCGGCCGCCGTCGTCGAAGGGGCCCTGGCCTCCGGCCGCTGCGACTTCGCCCGGCAGTGGCTCGCCGGGTTCGTCGCCTCGTTCGAGCGCGACGTCGGCGCCGCCCCCAACGGGGAACTGCTCGCCCTGTGCGCCCGCGTCCTCGGCGGCCCGCCCCCCGCCCCTTCGGTGCCCGAGGGGGCCTAGGGGGTGTTGTGTGGATCACGACCTACTGCGCGACGCCCGGGCACGCCCCTCGCTGCGTCCTCATCGGTCGACAGCGCACCCAGGCTGACTCCCCTGCTTTTCGGGAAACACAGCGTTCTCGCGATGAACGCACCTGGACGCCGCTCGCTACGGCCATGATCCACACAACACCCCCTAGCGCCGCCTACCACCAGGTCCCGGCTCGATGCGCCCCGGCCGGCCCCGAGCCGAAGCACGGGAAGTGCTGGGAAGGCGGGGGCATCCGACGCGCGAGGCGCCGAACTGCCCGACGCTCGCGATTCGCCCTGACGCACGTGCGGCGCACGAGCACGAAAAAAGGCCCCCGCATGGGGACCTTTTCGCTGGTGGGCGTACCAGGACTTGAACCTGGGGCCTCATCCTTATCAGCGATCATCCGACCGCTGGAATGACCTGTCACGAGCTTGCCCGAAACGGGCTTACCCCTGTTGAACGGCTTGCCGCCGTTCGCCAAGTGACGCCGGGTGCCGCGCTCCATCGCACGGTCACACGGTCAGATCACGGTCAGGAACGGGGTCTGCCCATATGGGGTTCTCACGCGCTCGCACGAGCGCCAGGAGCGGGACGCGCTTCACCGCCTACTACATCGACATCAAGGGCGAGGAGCGCTCAGCGGGCACCTTCTCCACCCGCAAGGAAGCCGACAGGGCATGGCAGCGCGCCGAGGCCAAGGTCGCCGAAGGACGCGTCACCAGCACCAAGCACGGACGACAGCGCTTCGCCGACTTCGTCCTGGACACCTGGCTGCCCAACCACGTCATGGAGGAGACCACCAGACAGAACGCCACCTACGCCGTCGATAGGCGCTTCATCCCCGAGTTCGGCAAGATGCGCATGAACGAGATCCTGCCCCAGCACGTCCAGAGCTGGGTCCGTCAGTGCCAAAAGGAGGGTCTTGCCGCCTCCTCCATCCACCGCATGACGACGATCCTGTCGGCCATCTTCACCTCTGCCGTGGTCAACCAGGTCATCTTCACCCACCCCTGTAAGGGGGTCGTGTTGCCGACGGTCGGCAAGAAGCAGTTCGAGATCATCACCCCCGAGCAGTTCTCCGACTTCCACGAGGCGATCGAGGGCGATCGGTTCCGGCTCCTGGTGGAGTTCGACATCGAGTCCGGGCTGCGGTGGGGGGAACTCAGCGAGATCCGGCTCAAGGACATCGACCGGGCCACAGGCATCCTCACCGTCAGCCGCTCCGTCGTGGAGCTCACGGCGAAGTCCCACCCGACCGGTGGACGGTTCCTGGTGAAGGAGTACCCCAAAGACCGCAAGTTCCGGCGACTCAAACTCAGCCGGCCCCTGATCAAGAAGATCCTGGCCTTCGCTCTGGCTCACGGCATCCGCGATGACGACCTACTCTTCTCCTTCCCAGAGCAGGACGACAACGCCCCGGTGCCCGGGGTGCCCGACGACGTAGACCTCGGGCTCACCGCGCCCAACGACCAGGGCCGTAGGTACAAGCACGGCACGACCACCGCCTACACGAACGGCAAGTGTCGCTGTGAGTACTGCCGTGCCGCCTTCGCCCATTACCGGGCGGTCCGCCGCGCGGAGGGCAAGGACAAACCGAGACGCAGGCGCAAGGTCACCACGGACGGACACATCCCAGCGGACTGGTTCCGCAAAAACATCTGGCACCCGGCAAGGGAGAAGGCCGGGTTGCCGAAGTCGGTGACCCCACATCAGCTGCGGCATGCCCACGCCTCATGGCTCCTCGCAGGAGGAGCCAGCCTGACCGTGGTCCGGGACCGGCTGGGACACGCCTCCATCACCACGACCGAGCGCTACCTGCACACGCTCCCCGAAGCCGACGACACCGCCCTCGAAGCACTCAGTAGCATCCGCCACCGCAACCCCACCACGGCAATGGCCTAACCCCTGATACCGAAATAGTCCGCGCGGCGGAGGCACAGACCCATCTGCACCTCCGCCGCTCTCTTCTCTCTGGTCAACAGGGATGCTGAGACAGGGTCACTTCAGCGACTCGAGTACGTGAATCCCAGCGCGAAGTCCGCGTACTGTCCCTGGTCCTGCGACGGGCAGAGCAGGTTGGACCAGATCCGAGACCGCGGCCCCTGCTCCACCAGATCGGGCATCGTCGCACACCCGATCGCGAAACCCGCCCGAGGCACCATCAGATACTGCGAGGCCCGGACATAGACCGCCAGGTCGGCCCGCCGGTTGGCCAGGCGTCGCTCGTTGGCTCCGTCCAGGACCAGCAGCACCCGAGGAAAGTGCGGATAGCGCTCCTGCCACGCCGGGTGAGCCGGTCCGTCCGCGGCGCTCCTGAGTTTGCGCAGGGGATGGTGGTCGAAGTAGCGGGCGTAGGCCACGAGCTTTCCGGCCAGCCGGTGTACGGGCATAGTGGCGCGGTCCACCTCAACCAGGAACTGGATCTGCCTGCGGCCCCCACGGGGTTCGACGGCGATGTAGTGCAGCAGGGCGTCGCTGATCACGTGAGTGTCGGCGAACCTGCCGTTGGCCTTGGTGTAGCGGTGGGCCACCTCCGGGATCCAATGAAGGGGCTCGAAGTCGTCGCCCAGGAGGCGGGCGTGTTCGAGGAAAACCAGGCCCGTCTCCACCACCGCCAGCATGTGCTCGGCGAGTGGGCCCGCAGCGCGTTCGGAACTCATCCTGTAAGGGCGCGCCGGTACCTGGTCGGTGTCCTGTACCGCGTGTGCCCCTGCGGGGGTGAGGAACCAGCGGTGCGGTCGGCGGCCCGGGGGCACTACGCGCTCGGCCAGGCCTTGGGCTCGCAGTCGGTGCAGGACGTGGAGCATGTACCTGCGTGAGGCTGCCTCCGGGGTGAGCATGCGGGCCAGTTGGTGGCTGGTGATCAGGCGGTGCTGGTAGAGCACCGCCTGGGCGTGTTGAGCCAGAGCGCTGGCCTCGATAGTGCGGATCGGCAAACCCTCGTCCTCCTTGATGTGGGCAAGAAATCCCGTCATAAGAAGGAAGCCAGTCAGGGGCAAGCATGTGACGCATCACGACCAGGCGATCCGGTCCTTTGGACTCGGCTTGTTTGTCCGGGAAGGAGAGAACTCCCCCGCTTCTTATCGCCACAGAGACTGAAAGGCCCCCGCACCCAGGGCAGAGAAAGAGTCCGCCCGGCACCCTGCAGGGCAGCCCTGAGGCGTTTACTTTCTCCCTGAACCCCTTTTCCCCAGGGCGACCCTCCCAAGGCTCCAGCGCTCACCTGAGGGCTTTGGCAGCGCACGGGAAGGGCGCACCCGCCCCGCAGGCGCCGCCCTTCGGGACGGATCAGGCTCAGGTACGCAGCGCGTACGGGTGTGTACTCAACTCAAGGAAGATAGGCGAGCGGAGTTCAGACAGGGGGTGAGAGACGGCGAGCTTGGAGATGCCCTCACGGTCGCGGGAGAACGGAGCGGAAGTTAGGTCACCGTGGCCTGGAAAGTCGGGAAGTTCCGTAGGCATACAGGAGGAGAGCACGATCTAGGCGGAGCAGAGGAGCCACAAGAAGGAAGATCCTTCTCTCTTATATGAGGCAAGAGAGAAGATGTCGGGCTTTGCCGACAATGCTCCATCCCCTATTGGGTCAGGCTTTGACGCTTCCGGTGACTTGGGAAGGATTGAACCCGATCCTGTAGTGGTGCCTGTAGCGCCCGGTCAACCATGGGGACAACCATTGTCCGAACCCTTATGTCAACCATGCTGGGGGCGCCTTGTCTGCCGCAACCACGCCCCTGCCGCATGTAAGAAGATTTGCGGTCAAGGTGCGGCGAGATGCCCGTTCAAGCGCTCCAGCACTCCTGAGCCGACTGGCGCAAGCTCAGGCAGCATCGGAGTCAAGGCCCCGGAGGCGACTTCGCGGAGGTCACACAGCGTCCCTCACCGTTCGAAGATGCGTGCCCGTGAGGCCGAGGCTTCGTCGATATCAGTCTCTTCGGGGATCACCCACACCAACTGGCCCTTGCCGCCATCGGTGAGACGGTGGGCAATCCCGGCTTGGGAGTATGAGCGTCTGGAGTCCATCCACGGCTGGACCACCTGCTCTCCCGAAGGAGTCACCAATCGACCTTTGCCCTGGGAATCGGTGCCTAGCACTCCAACCCCGCATCCCTTAGCGTCGATGAGCAGCCATCCCGTCCCGGTGAGCACCAGGTGATCAATGTTGGTCTGACCGAGAGAGAGCGGTTTCAGGCCGGCACCGGTGACGTGGTCCAGGCGGACCAAGTCGTGGAAGAGGTGGTACACCCCCGGCAGGTTCTCCAGCCACGTCTGTACTGCCGCGCCCACACAGCGTTCGAAGAACGCCCCACGCTTGGCAGACGAACCGTACTGCTGCGCGGCCGCGCCCAGTGACGTACCAGGCAGGCCGTGTACATGTACCACCATGGTCTACCCCTGTACCACTCTGTTCCACCGACGGCCGGCAAGAGTATAAGTGCTGGTCACAGCAGTTTAACGACAAGTCGGCAAACCACGTGGGCATAATTCAGCTATGGCGGTGACGAATCGGCAAGCCGACTATCCAATTTAGACGACACGGGCGAACGTCGTGCGTACATCCGTGAGAGCGACAGGGTGTGGCTCATCGAAGGACACGACGAGTTCGACTAGCCGTCCCGCACCGAAGCGTTCCGCGTGCTCGTCTCCGCGCTGAGCGCCAAGGCGATCCTGGCTACCGGCTAGTGTCCTGAGTCGTTAGTTCGTTGGCGGCTGTAGGGTGGGGTGATGCCTGGT
>NZ_JAQFWP010000014.1 GCF_027706745.1 Nocardiopsis suaedae
GTGTTCCGGGTGAGCTGTACCTGGCGGGGGCGCAGTTGGCGCGCGGGTACGCCGGGCGGCCGGACCTGTCGGCGGACCGGTTCGTGGCCTGCCCCTTCGGGGACCCCGGCGAGCGCATGTACCGCACCGGCGACCTGGTGCGGCGCGGCCCCGGCGGCATCGAGTACCTGGGGCGCACCGACTTCCAGGTGAAGATCCGGGGGCTGCGCATCGAGCTGGGCGAGATCGAGGCGGCGCTGGCCCGCCTGCCCGGGGTGGCCGCCGCGGCCGCGGCCGTACACGGCGGCGCCTCCGGGGCGCCGCGCATCGCCGGGTACGCCGTCCCGCGCCCGGGGGCGGGGCCCGACCCGGAGGAGCTTCGTGCCGGGCTCCGGTCGGCTCTGCCGGAGTACATGGTGCCTTCGCAGGTCATGGTCGTGGACGGGCTTCCGCTCAGCCCGAACGGCAAGCTGGACCGCACGGCGCTGCCCGCCCCGGAACCGCTCGGCACCGGAGCCGGGGCCGGGAGGGCGCCCGCCGACGCGGCCGAAGAGGCGCTGTGCGCGCTGTTCACCGAGGTGCTGGGGCTGGAGTCGGTCGGCGCCGACGACGGCTTCTTCGCGCTCGGCGGCGACAGCATCCAGGCCATCGCCCTGGTCGGCCGGGCACGGGGGCGCGGGATCGCGCTGACGCCCGCCGACGTGGTCACCGAGCAGACGCCCGCCGGGCTCGCGGCGGTCGCCGGCCGGACCGTGCCCGACGGCGGCGCGGGGGACGGGGGCGCGGACGACACCGGCGAGGTGCCGTTCACACCGGTGATGCACTGGATGCTGGAGCAGGGCGGGCCGTTCGCCCGGTTCAGCCAGTCGATGGTGCTGCACACCCCGCCGGAGGCCGACGCCGCCCGGATCGAGCGGACGCTGCAGGCCGTCATCGACGCCCATCCGGTGCTGCGGGCGCGGGCGGTGGTCGGCGCCACGGCGGACGGGCACGCGGCCGAGGGCCCTGCGGGCGGCACCGTGGGGGCTCCTGACCGAGCCGGGGCCGATGGCGACCACGAGGTCCACGGCGAGGTCCACAGCACGGATCCCGCCTCTCCGGAGGCACGGCCATCGGCCTCCGACGCGGGTGCGCCCGATGGTGTCACGGACACGGGGGCCGAGAGCAGCACCTTCCGCACACGGACCCCCCGAGGCGGCTCCGATCCCGACACCGGTTCGGCCGAGGCCGTGGGGGGCCTTCCCCGCCTGGTGGTCGCCGCCCCGGAGGACGTCCGCGCCTCGGACCTCCTCCACCGCCGGGACGCGTCCGGCCTCGAGGGCGACGCCCTGGCCGCCGTCGCCGCCGAAGAGGCGCGTGGGGCGCAGTCCCGCCTCTCGCCCGGGGACGGGTCGGTGCTCAGGGCCGTGTGGCTGGACCGGGGCCCACGCCCGGGGCGCTTGGTGCTGGTCGTCCACCACCTGGCCGTGGACGGTGTCTCCTGGGGCGTCCTGCGCCGCGACCTCGCCGCCGCGTGGGCCGGCGCCGAGGAGAAGACCCCCGTGCTCCCCGCGCCCCCGGCGACCTTCGAGACGTGGGCCCACCGGATGGCGGCCGGTGCCGGGGCCCCCGAGCGCCACGCCGAGCTCGCCGACTGGCAGAGGATCACCGCACCCGTCGACATCCCCGAACCCGCACCGGACCCGAAGCGCGACACCGCCGCCACGGTGCGGCGGACGACGGTCCGGCTCGGCGCCGCCGACACCGGGGAGGTGCTGGGCGGACTCCCGGCGCTGTACAACGCGGGTCCGGACGACGCCCTGCTCACGGCGCTGGCCCTGGCCTTCGCCCGGTGGAGGGGCGACCGGGCGGGCGCCGCACCGCAGCCGCCGCTCCTGATCGACATGGAGCGGCACGGGCGCGACCCGGAGGACGCGGGCGGTCTGGACACGTCGGGGACCGTCGGCTGGTTCACCGCCGTACACCCGGTGCGCCTGGAGCCGGGCGTCGACCCGGAACGGGTGCGCGCGGGCGGGCCGGAGGCGGGCCAGGCGCTGAAGGCGGTGAAGGAGCAGCTGCGCTCGGTCCCGGGCAGCGGGGCGGGCTACGGCCTGCTGCGGTACCTGTCCGGGGACGGGGCGGCGCTCGCGGGAGGAGCGCGGCCGCAGGTGCTGTTCAACAACCTCGGGCGCATCGCACCCGCCCCGGAGGCCCAGGCGTGGGGGCCCGCGCCGGAGACCGGGGCGCTGCCGCCGGGTGCCGACCCGGACGCGCCCGTGCGGTACGCGTTCGAGGTGGTCGCCTCCACGCGCGGGGGCGACGGCGGCGCCGAGCTGACGGCGACGTTCGCCTGGCCGGAGCACCTGTTCACCGAGGAAGAGGTGCGCGCACTGGCCGAGGAGTGGACGGCCCAGCTCACAGGGCTGGCGAACCACGCCCGAACCCCGGACGCCGGTGGGGCGACCCCGTCCGACATGGCCTTCGAGGGCCTGGACCAGTCCGAGATCGACGCGTTCGAAGCGGAGTGGGACCTTTGAGCGGAACCGAACCGGGGCGCCCGACCGGCCCGGCGGCGGTCCGCAGCGCGGGCGCCTGCTCCAGGGCGGCCGTCTCCAGGCGGGGTGACGCCTCCGGCGATCGGCTCCCGGCACCGGTGGCGATGGCGGTGTCGGGAGGCGTCGTGACCACGGCACCGGCGGGCGCGACAGTGCTGGAGGCACTGGCGGGTCCGACCGAAGCGGCGCCCCGGGGATCCGTCGCAGCGGTGGCCGACGAGCACCCGGCTTCTGGCCGAAGGTCGCGTCCGTTGGAGTGGTGTCTTTTCCATCGGACCAGGTCAGCGCGGTCGGCACGGCGCTTGGGGCAGGACCGGCCCGCCGTGAGCGCCCTGACCGGCGTCCCGCCGGTGCGCACACCTCCGCCCCGGGCCCCCGATGATCTCGGGGAAAACGACGCCGCAAGCGCGGTTTCAGCGTCGTTCCCCCCGAGATCAACGACGGGAGGGGCCGGGCCGACCGTGCCGGACTGGTCCAAGGGAAATGAACACCACTCCAGCGGACACGACCGGCCTCCAGCGGTCCGCCCCCTGCCGGAGATGGGGATCCCCGCCGGGCTGGTCCCGCCGCCAGCGCCCCGCACCCTTCGGAGACGGCGCGAGAGGGCGGGCTCACCCACCCGGGAGGACGAACGGGCGCGCCCCGCCCCCGGAATCCGGGCCGGGGCCGCCTGATGCGGCCTGTGGACCCCCTCCCCCTCGCACCGAACTTCCGGTCCGCCCACGCGGACCCGGCACGACACACGCTTGAGAAAGGCGGACACGAGTGAGCAGCGCATCCGGGCTGGAGGACATCCTTCCGCTGACCCCCCTCCAGGAGGGGCTGCTGTTCCACAGCGGGCTCGGCGACGGCGCCGCCGACGCCTACAACGTGCAGGTCGCCCTCGACCTCGACGGCCCCCTGGACGCCGAACGGCTGCACCGGGCCGCCGACGCGCTCCTGGTGCGCCACCCGCACCTGCGGTCGGCGTTCCGCCGCCGCCGCAACGGGCAGCCCGCCGCCCTCGTCGGCGCGTCCGTCCCCGCCTCCTGGCGGTTCACCGAGACCGCCGAGGACGCCGTCCCGGCGCTCCTGGAGGCCGAGCGGGCGGCCCGCTTCGACCTCGCGCGGCCGCCGCTCATCCGGTTCGTGCTCGCCCGAACCGCCCCCGACCGCCACGTCCTGGTCCTGACGCACCACCACATCCTCCTCGACGGGTGGTCCCTGCCGCTGCTGGTGCGCGACCTGATGCGCATCTACGCCGCCGACGGCCCCGCGTCCCTGCCCAAGCCCGCCCCCTACCGCCACTACCTGGCCTGGCTCGGCTCCCGCGACACGGCCGCCGCCCAGAAGGCCTGGGCCGAGGCGCTCGACGGGGTGTCCGGGCCGACCAGGGTCACCGAGGCGGCACCGGCCGAGCGGCGGGCCGACACCGCCGCCTCCGGCCCCGATGCCGCCGACGCCGACGCGCCGCGCGGCGTGACCGTCGACCTGCCCGGCGACCTGACCCGGCGCGTCGAGGCGCTGGCCCGCGAGCGCGGCGTCACCCCCAGCACCGTCCTCCAAGCGGCCTGGGGACTCCTCCTCGCGCGACTGCTCGACCGCGACGACGTCGTCTTCGGCACCGCCGTCTCCGGCCGCCCGCCCGAGCTCCACGGCGCCGACGCCATGATCGGCCTGTTCATCAACACCGTTCCGGTGCGTGTGGCCCTGCGGCCCGGCGAGACCACAGCCGGGCTGCTCACCCGACTGCGCGACGAGCGCGCGCGGCTGATGGACCACGACCACCTCGGCCTGGCCGACATCCAGACCGCGGCCGGGGGCGGCGAGCTGTTCGACACCCTCCTGGTCGTCGAGAACTACCCGCTGGAAGGCGCCGACCCGGCCCAGGACGTCCCCGGGCTGAGCGCGCGCGTGCGCGGGGCCGCCGACGCCACCCACTACCCGCTGTCGGCCGCCGCGATCCCCGGCGGCGCCCCCGACGGCGGACTGCGCCTGAAGTTCGGGCACCGGCCGGACCGCGTCCCCGCGGGTCTCGCCGAACGCATCGGCGGCTGGATGGCGGGGCTGCTCGCGGCCGTCGCCGACGCCCCCGACGCCCCGGTCGCGGGCCTGGCCCTGCCCGGCGGGGAGGAGCGGGAGCGCCTGGCGGCCCTGTCCACCGGAGGCCCGGTCGACGTGCCCGCCGCCACCTTCCCCGACCTGTTCGAGCGCCGTGTCGCCGCCGCGCCCGAGGCGCCCGTGCTGGAGGGGCGGGACGCCGCCGGGCGGGACACCGCATACACGGCCGCCGAGGTGCGCGACCGGGCCAACCGCCTCGCGCGGGCGCTCATCGCCCGCGGGGCCGGGCCCGAGCGCACGGTCGCCGTGGCCGTGCCGCGCTCGCCCGAACTGATCATCGCCCTGGCGGCGGTCATGGCCTCCGGGTCGGCCTACATGGCGCTGGACCCGGCCCACCCCGACGAGCGGTGGGCCACCATGCTCGGCGACGCCGCCCCCGTGTGCGTGCTGGCCTGCGGCGACCTGGCGGGGCGGGTCGGCGCCCTGACCGGTGCGCCGGTGCTGGTGCCCGACGGCCACGACGCCGCCGAGGTCGCCGACGCCTCCCCGGAACCGGTGGCCGACGCCGACCGGGCCGCCCCGCTGACCCCCGCCAACGCCGCCTACGTCATCTACACCTCGGGCTCCACCGGGACGCCGAAAGGAGTCGTCGTCCCGCACGCCGGGATCGCCAAGCTCGCCGCCACGGCCGACCGGCGGATCGGCGCCGGGCCCGGCGCGGTGATCACCCAGGTGGGGTCGCCCGCGTTCGACGTGGCGTTCTGGGAGATGTGCATCGGCCTGCTCGGCGGCGGCCGCCTGGTGGTCGTCCCCGACGACCTGCGGGTGCCCGGCCCGCCGCTGGCCGACTTCCTGCGCGAGCGCGCCGTCACGCACGCCGCCCTGCCGCCGGCCCTGCTGTCGGCGATGCCCGAGGGCGCCGACCTGCCCCCGGGGATGACCGTGCTCGCCGGGACCGAGGCGGTCCCGCCCGCGCTGGTGCGCCGGTTCGCCGCCCGCGGGCCGATGTTCAACTGCTATGGGCCCACCGAGGGCATCGTCAACGCGACGATCGGGGTGTGCCCGCCGGACTTCGCGGAGGAGCGGGTGCCCATCGGCCGCCCCGACCCGGGGGTGCGCGCCCGGGTGCTCGACGGCGGGCTGCGTCCGGTGCCCCCGGGTGTGCCGGGGGAGCTGTACCTGGCCGAGGAGCCCGGTCCGGGCGGGGCGCGGGTGCTGGCCCGCGGGTACCTGAACCGGCCGGGGCTGACGGCCGGGAGGTTCATCGCCGACCCGTGCGCCGCCGAGCCCGGCGCGCGCATGTACCGCACCGGTGACCTGGTGCGGTGGAACGGCGAGGGGCTCCTGGAGTTCCTGGGCCGCACCGACAACCAGGTCAAGATCCGCGGCTTTCGCGTGGAGCCGGAGGAGGCCGAGGCCGCACTGGCGGCGCTGCCGGAGGCCGCCGCCGCTGCCGTGACCGTCCACCACGACGACTCGGGGTCGCCGATGCTGGTCGGCTACGCCGTCCCGGCCGACGACCTCGGCGGCGGCGCGGCCGTCCTCGACCCCGCTGCGGTCCGGGCGCGGCTCGGCGGCATCCTGCCTCCCGCCATGGTCCCGGCGGCGATCGTGCCCATGGACGCCCTGCCCGTCCTGCCCAACGGCAAGGTGGACCGCTCCGCCCTGCCCGCGCCCGACTTCGCCGCCCTCGCCGTGCGGCGGCCCGCCCGCGACCCCGGCGAGCAGCTCCTCTGCGACCTGTTCGCCGACGTGCTCGGGGTGCCCGAGGTCGGCATCGACGACGACTTCTTCGCCCTGGGCGGGCACTCCCTGCTCGCGGGCCGCCTCGTGGCCCGCATCCGCGGCGCCCTGGGCCGCGAGGTCCCCCTGCGCACGGTCTTCGACGCGCCGACCGTCGCCGGGCTCGCGCGCCGCCTCGGCGGGGACCGGGCGCGCCCCGCCCTGCGCCGCGCCGAGCTGCCCGAGCGCCCGCCCCTGTCCTACGCCCAGCAGCGCATGTGGTTCCTGCACCGCCTAGACGGGCCGTCGGCCACCTACAACATCCCCTTCTGCGCCCGCCTCACCGGCGGCCTGGACACCGACGCCCTCCGGGGCGCCCTCGGCGACCTCACCGACCGGCACGAGACGCTGCGCACCGTCTTCCCCGAGGACGACGGCGTCCCCTACCAGCGCATCCTCGCCCCCGAGGAGGGCAGGCCCGCCCTGCCCGTCACCGGCGTCGCCGCCGACGGCCTGGACGCGGCGCTCGGCGCCGAGGCCGCCGCCGGGTTCCGCCTGGAGGACGAGCCGCCGCTGCGCGCCCGCCTCTTCCGCGTCGGCCCCGACGACCACGTCCTGCTGCTGGTCGTCCACCACATCGCCGCCGACGGGTGGTCGGCCCGCCCGCTGCTGCGCGACCTGGGCCGCGCCTACACCGAGCGCCGCCGCTCCGGGCGCGCCCCCTCCTGGACGCCGCTGCCCGTCCGCTACGCCGACCACGGCCTCCACCAGCGCGCCGTCCTCGGCGCCGAGGACGACCCCGACAGCGAGGCCGCCCGCCAGGCCGCCTACTGGCGGGAGCGCCTGCGCGGCCTCCCCGAGGAGCTGCCGCTGCCCACCGACCGGCCGCGCCCCGCCGTCGCGCGCGGTGCAGGCGGCTCGGTCGGCACGGTGCTCGGCGCCGATCTGGAGGCCCGCCTGCGCACGCTCGCGCGCTCGGCGGACGTGAGCGTGTTCATGGTGCTGCAGGCGGCCGTCGCGGCGCTGCTCACCCGCCTGGGCGCGGGCACCGACGTCCCTCTCGGCACCCCGGTCGCCGGGCGCGACGACGCCGCCTTGGACGAGATGGTGGGCTTCTTCGTCAACACGCTGGTGCTGCGCACCGACACCTCCGGCGACCCCGCCTTCCGCGAGCTGCTCACCCGCGTGCGCGACACCGACCTGGAGGCGTTCGAACACGACTCCCTCCCCTTCGAGCGGCTGGTGGAGCTGCTCAACCCCGCCCGGTCGATGAGCCGCCACCCCCTGTTCCAGGTCATGGTGGCCTACCAGAACGGCGGCCCGACCCCGCCGGAGATGGAGGGGCTGCGGGTGGCCCGGCGGCCGGTGCGCGCCGACGCGGCCAAGTTCGACCTGGCCTTCGAGTTCGCCGACCGGGGCGCCGGTTCCGCCGACGGCACCGACGGCACCGACGGCGGCGGGCTGGAGTGCGCCCTGGTGTACGCGACCGACCTGTTCGACCCGGACACCGCCCGCAACGTGCTGCTCCGCCTGGAGCGGCTGCTGGACACGGTCGCCTCGGCGCCGGACACGCCGCTGAGCACGCTCGGGCTGATGGCCCCGGAGGAGGAGCGGGCGGCGGCCGAGGCCGCGTCCGGGCCCGCCGTGCCCGCCGGACCGGTGACCCTGCCGGAGCTGTTCGAGCGGCAGGCGGCCGCCGGGCCGGACGCTCCGGCGGTGGCCTGCGCGGGGCAGGAGTGGACCTTCGGCGAGCTCAACGCGCGCGCGAACCGGCTCGCCCACGAGCTCATCGCCCGCGGGGCGGGGCCCGAGCGCCTCGTGGCGCTCCTCCTGCCGCGCTCGGCCGACACGCTCGCGGCGATCCTGGCCGTCCTCAAGTCCGGCGCGGCGTACCTGCCGATCGATCCGGCCTACCCGGACGGCCGCATCGCCGGAATGCTGGAGGACGCGGCCCCGGCCCTGCTGATCACCGCCCCGGAACTGGAGGAGCGGTCGTCCGCCCTGCTGGAGCAGGCCCAGGGCGGCCCGTCGGCACAGTCCGGAGCGGGAGCGGACGCCCTGTCCTTCGTCGAGGGGGCCCACCCCGGGGAGGCGGTGGCGGGGGCCGCCGCCACCGCAGGTCCGCGCAACGGAAGCGACGGAGTCCGCAGGCCGCGACCGGCACACCCCGCCACCGCCCCCGCGACCACGCCCATGAGCGCGGAGGCCGGGAGCACCGGCGGCGGCCCCTCGGCCCCCGATGGCGACCGGTCCGCTCCCGCCGGGCACGACCGTCCGACCTCGCTTCTCGTCCTCCGCCCGGACACGGCCTCCGGCCGTCCCGCCACCGACCCCGCCGACGCCGACCGGACGGCGCCGCTCACCCCCGCCTGCGCCGCCTACACCATCTACACCTCCGGCTCCACCGGCCGCCCGAAGGGCGTGCAGGTCGAGCACCGCAGCATCGCCAACCTGTTCGCCAGCCACCGAGAGACCCTCTACCTGCCCACCCGCCGCCGCGCCGGACGGGACCGCCTCCGCGTGGCCCACTCCTGGTCGTTCGCCTTCGACGCCTCCTGGCAGCCGCAGCTGTGGCTGCTGGACGGCCACGCCCTGCACATCGCCACCGAGGAGGAGATGCACGACCCCGAGCTGCTGGTGCGGCGGCTGCGCGCCGAGCGGATCGACTTCGTCGAGGTCGCCCCCTCGCACGCGGTGCAGCTCCTGGCCGCCGGGCTCGACCGCCCCGGCGCGGACGGCTCCCGCGCCCACCCGCTCACCATGGGCGTCGGCGGCGAGGCGGTGCCCCGGACCCTGTGGGCGCGGCTGCGCACCCTGCCCGGCACCGAGGTGCACAACCTGTACGGCCCCACCGAGGCCACGGTCGACGCGCTGTCCGCGCGGCTGGCCGACGGGGAGCGGCCGGTGATCGGGCACCCCACCGCCAACACCCGCGCCTACGTGCTGGACGCGCGGCTGCGCCCGGTGCCGCCGGGCGTGGTCGGGGAGCTGTACCTGGCCGGGGCCGGGGTGGCCCGCGGCTATCTGGGCCGCCCCAAAACCAGTGCCGAGCGGTTCGTCGCCGACCCGTCCGGTGGGCCGGGCGCCCGCATGTACCGCACCGGCGACCTGGTGCGGCGCCTGCCGGACGGGGCCGTCGACTACATCGGCCGGTCCGACGGGCAGGTGAAGGTGCGGGGCTTCCGCATCGAGCTGGGGGAGATCGCCGCCGCGCTGGAGGCGCACGACCGCGTCGCGGCGGCCGCCGTCGACACCTGGGAGCCGGTCGACGGCGACCGGCGCATCGCCGCCTACGTCGTGCCCGCGCCGGGGGAGGGCGCCCCGGAGGCGAGCGGGCTGCGGGCGCACCTGGCCGAGCGGCTGCCCGACTACATGCTCCCGGCGGCCTACGTGGCGCTCGACGCGCTGCCGCTGACCGCGCACGGCAAGCTCGACCGGGACGCCCTGCCGGTGCCCGACGCCGCCTCGGCCCCCGCGCCGGGCCGACCGCCCCGGGACGGCGCCGAGGCCGTGATGTGCGCGCTGTTCGCCGAGGTGCTGGGCGCCGACGGGATCGGCGCCGACGACGACTTCTTCGCGTCCGGCGGGCACTCGATGCTGCTGGTGCGGCTGCGCTCGCGGATCGCGGCGGAGACGGGGCGGGCGCCCGCGGTGTCGGACCTGTTCGCCCACCCGACCCCGGCATCCCTGGCCGAGTTCCTGCGGGAGCGCGGCGGCGCCCCGCAGGGCGTGGTCACGCTGCGCGCGGGGGCGGGGGAGGAGCCCCTGTTCTGCGTCCACCCCTCGGGCGGGATGGCGCTGCCCTTCGCCGGGCTGCGCGACCACCTCCCGCCGGAGCGGCCGCTCATCGGGATCGAGTCGCCGGACCTGGCGACGGCGGTCGGCGGCGGACGGCCCGGGTCGGTGGAGGAGCTGGCCCGCGCCTACGTGGAGCGGATCCGCACGGTGCGCCCGATGGGCCCCTACCACCTGGCCGGATGGTCGTTCGGCGGGGCGGTGGCCCACGCGATGGCGGGCCTGCTCGAGGCCGGGGGCGAGGAGGTCGGCCTGGTGGCCCTGCTGGACGCCCCGCTTCCGGGGGGTGCGGGGCTCCGGGGCGACGACGGCGTGCCCGGGGCCGACGGTCCCGCCGACGCCGACGACCCGCTCGCCGCCAACCACCGGCTCGCCGCCGGGCTGCTCCAGGCCGGCCCCGATCCGCGGGCGCCGCGCTACACCGGTCCGGTCCTGCTGCTCACCGCCGCGGACACCCCGGCCGGGGCGGTCGAGGCGTGGAAGGGCTTCACCGCCGGTCCGCTGGCGACCGCCGAGGTTCCCGCCCCCCACCTGCGGATGCTCGACGGGGACGGGCGGGAGGCGGTCGGCCGGGCCCTGTCCGACGGGCTCGTCCGGGCCGCGGCCGCCTCCCGCGAGCACGGTCACGATCGCGAATCGGGCCTCCCCCGGGCATTGCGGACGGACCGCTGAGCAGTAAGGTTAGCCTCGCCTATCTAGGTGGACCCCACGACTTCGGAACGGAGCAGGAGAACCATGGAGGGACGCGCCGCAACCGCACATCCCCTGACCCTGGCCAGGCGTCTGGCCACCGGTGCCGCCGCCGCGGTCCTCGCCCTGGCGACGGCCGCCTGCGCAAGCGGAACGGACGCGGCGGACGGCCCGAACACCGCCACCCGCGCCTTCGCCAGCGACCACACCGACGGCGAGGTGGAGATCCCCGAGTCCCCCGAGCGCATCGTCGCCATCGGCTGGGCGGTCCCCGCACTGATCTCGGTGGAGGAGGCCGAGCTGGTGGGCGTCTCCCGCGGCACCCAGGACACCAGCCTGACCCCGGAGGAGCGGGAGAAGGCCGCGTCCCTGCCGTCGGTCGGCACCGACCTGGAGATCGACGTGGAGAAGGTCGCCGAGCTGGAGCCGGACCTGATCGTGTCCGGACTGGCCTCGGCGATGGACTTCGACTACTCCGAGCTGGAGCAGGTCGCCCCGGTCGCGGTCGCGGCCATGGACGCCCCGGTCCAGTGGAAGGAGACCGGCCGGCGCATCGCCGACGCGGCGGGGGTGGCCGACGCCCACGCCGAGCTGATCGAGGAGTACGACGCCCGCGCGGAGGAGCTGTCCCGGACCTACGCCGACGAGCTGGAGGGGACGACCTTCGCGTCCGTCGCCGCCTGGGGCGACGGCACCTGGGTGCTGGAGCACCGCGAGGCGCACGGCCCGAACGTGCTCGCCGACGCGGGGCTGGAGTTCACTGAGGAGGCCGAGGACGGAGCCTTCAGCGAGAACCTGTCGCCGGAGGAGCTGGACCGGCTGAACGGCTACGACGCGGTCATCGTGCGGGCCGAGGAGAACGGCGACCCGGAGGCCGAGGTCCAGAAGATCATGGACCAGGGGCCGTGGGACGAGACGACCCCGGCCGAGGAGGACCGCGTCTACCCGGTGCCGTACGTGGGCGCCATGAGCTACACGACGGGGCTGCTGGTCTTCGACGAGCTGGAGGAGCGGGTGCTCAAGCAGCTGTGAGCCGGGCCGCCGGCACCGGCGGGGAACTGCGTCGGTTCACCTCTGCCGGTGCCGGCCGGCCCTCGCCGGTCCCGCCCGGAACGCCCGCTCGGAGTGCTCGGGGTGGCCGCTCGGAACGGCGCCGCCGGACCCTGCGACCGGAGATGGAACCGGGAACGCCGCACCCAACAAGCCGCCTCAAGGGGGTGTCCGCTGGAGTGGTGGAGCTTTCGGCGACCGTGGCCGCCGGTCAAGGGCCGCATCCGTTGGAGCGGTGTCATTTCCCTCGGACCATGCCAGCGCGGTCGGCCCGGCGCCCTCCAATCGTTGATCTCGGGAGAAACGACGCTAAAACCTCGCTTGTAGCGTCCTTTTTCCCGAGATCATCGGGGATTCGGGCGGACGCGACCCGAGGGGAAGCGCGTCGGCTTCTCCGCCGCAGGACCGGAGGGACCCCGCTGCAAGGGTGGCGTCCCCTGGAGCGACGGAGCGGTCGGCCCCTCCGGTGGGCCCACAGCCCACCGGCTCCGCCGGACCGACCAAGGACCGGGACCGGTCCTTTTACCGCAGCCCGCCTCGCCCCCGCCCAGGGCGCCGGGGCGGGCGCACGTGCGCGGCGGACCGCCGCGCCTGACAACGGAGGTGACCTGACGGTGCCCGACAGCACCCGAGCCCCCTGGCGCTCACCGCGGGAGATCCCCGTGGGCCCCGACACCCTCGCCGCCGGGCCGCCGCCCGTCCCCGCGTCGGCCGGACCCTTCGCGCTGCGCGTCGCCCGCCCCGAGGGCGCGGACCTGGAAACGCTGCACACGTGGATGAACCGCCCGCACGTGGAGCGCTTCTTCGAGCGGGCCTGGAGCAGGGAGCGCTGGGCCGAGGAGATCGCCGGGCAGTGCTCGGGGACCTTCTCCCGCCCCGTCCTGGTGTCCGAGGACGGCCGGGACGTCGCCTACATCGAGCTGTACCGCGCGGCCCGCGACGTGGTGGGGGAGTGCTACCGCTCCGAGCCGCACGACGTCGGCCTGCACATCGCCATCGGGGAGCGGGAGGACACCGGGCGCGGTCTCGGTGCGCGTGTCTTCGCGGCGGTGGGGGCGGGGGTGTTCGCCGCCGACACCGACTGCCGGAGGATGCTCATCGAACCCGACGCCGCGAACACCGCGGCGCGCAAGGCCGCCGAACGGGCGGGCCTGCGCTTCGGGGGCGAGGTCGACCTTCCGCACAAGAAGGCGGCCCTGTTCTTCGCCGACCGACCCGAAGGGGACCATGGGGAGGAGTGAAGGGAGCCGCGTGCTCCGTGCCCCGCTGAGCCCACGGTCGAAGGCCCGGCCGTCACGCCTGCCCCGGCACCGCCCCCGGCAGCGCCGCGACCGCCTCCGGGGACCGGTCGTGGGGAGCGCTCTGCGCGCCGACCTCCTCTCCGCAGGCACGCCTCTCCCGGGCGGCCCCGCCCCCGGAGCCCTGGCCGAGAAGCACTCCGGGCACCGGCGGGAGGTCCGTCCGCGGCGGCGACGGACGGTCGCGCACGGCCGCACACCCCCTGCGCCGACCGGAGGCCGGGCCGGGGGCCGCCGGTGACCGCCTCTTCAATCGCGATGGACCTGAGCCCCCTGCGCACGCCCGGCGGGTTCCGGGTGCTCTTCGCGGTCCGCCTGGTCTCCCTGCTCGGCGGCGGGTACCGGATGGTGGCCCTTCCCCTGCAGGTGTACGCGCTGACCGGCTCCTCCGTGCTCGTCGCCAGCGTCAGCGTCGTCAACGGGCTCTCCAGCTTCACCGGGACGCTGGTCGGCGGCCCACTCGCCGACCGGGTCGACCGGCGCCGCCTGGTGCTGGCCGGAGCCGTCGCCGAGGCGGTCGTGGTCTCCCTCTTCGCCGCGAACACCGTGCTCCCCGGCGGCGCCCGGCTCGAACCGATCTACCTCGGGGCGGCGGTCAGCGGGTGCGTGGGCACGACCGGCCTGATCGCCCAGCAGTCCATGGTCCCGGCCCTCGTCGGGGCCGCCCGTCTCCCCGCCGCCGGTGCCCTGTTCGCGCTCACCGCGCAGGTCGGCGCGGTGGCCACGCCCGCGCTCGGCGGTCTGGTGGTGGCGGCGTTCGGGGTGGGCGCCGGGTTCGCGGGCACCGCGGTGATCGCCCTCGTCGCGATCGCCGCCTCGCTGTTCCTGCCCCGTGCGCGTCCCGACCGGGGAGGGGGCCCCGGCGGCGGCATCGGCCGGGCCCTCGGCGGAGCCCTGTTCGCGGTGCGGGACCCGGTGGTGCGGCCGCTCATGGTCCTGGGCTTCTCCCAGGCCCTGCTGGCCATGCCCCTGGTGCTGATCCCCGAGTTCACCGACACGGTGCTGGGCGCTGGGCCCCGCGAGGCGGGGCTGCTCTACGCGGCTCCGGCGGCAGGGGCCATCGCGGCCTCGCTCACCAGCGGGTGGACCGGGCGCGTCCCGCGGCCGGGGGCGGTCGTGTGCGCGGCGGTGGGGCTGTGCGGCGCGGCGGCGGCCTGCCTGGGGCTGAGCCGGTCGGTGCCCCTGGCGCTGACGGCGCTGCTCCTCCTGGGGTGCGGCCAAGCGCTGGAGGAGATCCTGCGCTACGCCCTCGTCCAGTCCCGCACCCCCGACGAGCTGCGGGGGAGGGTGAGCGGCGTGTGGCTGGCCCAGGCCACGGTCGGCGGGTCGCTGGGCGTGTCGCTGATGGGGGCACTGGCGGGCCTGCTGGGCCCGGCCGCGGCCCTGGTGGCGGCGGGGTCGGTCTGCACGGCGGTGGTCGCGGCCACCGCCGTGGCGGAGCCGGGCCTGCGCGGCCTGAGGGAGGACGGCGGACGGCCGGGGGAGCACGATGGAAAGCCGTTCCCGGATTCCTCTGAGTAGGCCGCGGAAAAAGGAATCCGGCGGGGTGGGAGAGCGCCCCGCCGAGCCTTTTTCATATCCGAGACCCTCCCTGCGACCGGTCGTGGAGGCTCCGCGCCTCGTCGATCTCCTTTCGATTCTCCAGCGCCCAGTCCGTGATCGTGGAAAGCGGAAGGAGGAGTGATCTCCCAAGGTCGGTGAGCGCGTATTCCACCGTCGCCGGAACAGTGGGGTGGACGGTGCGCGAAACCAGTCCGTCCCTTTCCAGGCCGCGCAGTGTTCGGGTGAGCATGCGCTGGCTGATCTCCTTGATGCTCCGGTGCAGTTCGTTGTAGCGGCGGGGGCCGCGCCCCAGTATCGCGACCACCAGGACGCTCCATTTGTCGCCGATTCTGCGGAGGACGTCGGTGGCCGGGCAGTCCTGGTGCTCGTCCTCGGTGATGGGAAGACCGAGGTCCGCCGAGAGCGCGGTGGGAACCCCGCCGTCGGTAGCGGACATCAATGTGCCTCCTTCTCAGCGGCTTCGTCATGGAGGAATATGCACCAGTGGAAGGGGTGCGGGCAACGCCCGCCGGAGGCGCGCCCGCGTCCCCGGCGCATGCCCGTGCCTGAAAGCGAACCCCCTGAGGAGGCGGCGACCGATGACGACCGTGGTGGTCCAAGGCGGAACGGACGGAATGGGCCGCGCGGCGGTCCTGGCCCGGCTCGGCAGGGGCGACACCGTCGTCGCGATCGGCAGCGCCCCGGAGAAGGGGCGGCGCCTGGCCGAGGAGGCCGCGGCGCTCGGGGCGGGGGACCGCCTCCGGTTCATCCGGGCCGACCTCTCCTCGATCGCGGAGAACGAGCGCGTGGTGGCCGAAGTGCGCGAGCGGTGCCCGGCCGTCGACGCGCTGGTGCTGTGCGCCAACCGGCAGCACCCGAGGCGAACGGTGACCGCCGACGGGCTGGAGGCGACCTTCGCGCTGTACTACCTCAGCCGCTACCTGCTCGGGCACGGCCTGCGGGCCGCGTTCGACGCCGCCCCGGCCCCGGTCGTGGTGAACATCGCCGGTGCGGGGCTCACCGCGGGCGCGGTCCGCTTCGACGACCTGAACCTGGAGCGCGGGTACGGGCCGATCCGCGCCCAGCTCCAGGCGGGCCGGGCGAACGACCTGCTGGGGCGGTCGATGGCCGACGCGCCGAGCAGCAGGGCCCACGTCCTGCTCTACCACCCGGGGTTCACCCGGACGGCGGGCGGCCTGGCGGCGCTCCCGCGGCCGGTGCGGGCGGTGATCGCCGCGGCGGGGCGGGTCGCGGCCAGATCCCCGCAGGAGGCGGCCGCGCCCGTGGTCGCCGCCGTCGACGATCCGCCCGCGCGTTCGCTGACGGCGGTCGACCGGGGGAGGCCGGTCGACCTGTCGCTGTCGACGTTCGACCCGGCGAAGGCGCGCAGGCTCGCCGAGGCCACGCGCGATCTGGTGCTGGCCCGCTATGGCCCGACCCCGCTGCTCCCGGAACCCCTCGCTCCGGGGGCCGGCTGACGCCGTCGGCGCCGCGTGTGCCGAGCAGGGGAGCGGGGGGCGGCTTCTTCGACCGATCGCCCGGCGGTCGGGGGCGTCGGTGCACCGGGTGCCGACCGTCGCCGTCCCGCGCTCCGCCGGGCGTCCCGCGGCGCAGGCCACACACAAAACTCTAAGGCAAGGCTTGCCTAAACAGTGGAAGTGCGGGAGGGTGGCCCGTGGGCGGGCACGCCCCGTGCACTGTGGACACCGAACCATCGAGGACCGGACCATGACCAACCCCTTCGACGACCCCGAGGGCACCTTCCTGGTGCTCGTCAACGACGAGGACCAGTACTCCCTGTGGCCGGAGTTCGCCGAGGTCCCCGCGGGCTGGACCACCGTCTACGGGCCCGCCGACCGCACCTCCGCCCTCGAGCACATCGAGGCCAACTGGACCGACCTGCGGCCCCGCAGCCTGCGCGAGGCGATGGAAGGCGCCGGGGCCACCGGCGCGGCGTGAGCGCGCGCGGCCCCCGGCTGCGCCGGGCAGTGGGCCGCGCGGCCATCGACCTCACCCCCCTCAAGGTCAGCCGCCCCTTCCGGAACGTCTTCGCCGCGCGCACCCTGTCCGTCTTCGGGCTGGGGTTCGCGCTCGTCGCGCTCCCCCTCCAGGTCTACGGCCTGACCGGGTCGTCGGCCATGGTGGCGCTGGTCAACGCCGTCAACGGGGTCTCCGTGCTCGGCGGCACGCTGGTCGCCGGCGTGCTGGCCGACCGCCGCCCCCGGCGCGGCCTCATCGTCACCGGCCGCCTCGCCGCGACGGTCGCCTTCACCGGACTGGCGCTGGGCGCCCTGTGGCTCGACGGCACGGCCGCCCTGGCGGCGATCGTGCTGTGCGCGGCCGTCAACGGCTTCCTGGGCACCTTCAGCCAGGTCGCGCTGCAGGCGGCGGTCCCCGGGCTGCTCCCGCGCGACCGGCTCCCCGCCGCCGGGGCGCTGCTGGCGCTCACCGGAAAGCTCGGCAGCGTCGTCGCCCCCGCCGCCGGGGGCGCGCTCATCGCGCTGCTGGGCTCCCCCCTCGTCTACGGCATCACGGCCGCCGCCTCCGCCGTGACGACCCTGATGGTGGCCCGCCTGCCCGCGATGGCGCCCGAGCCCGGCGCCGGCGCCGGGGCCGACGCCGCGCCCTCCCCGCTGGCCGCCATCGCCGAGGGCCTGCGCTTCGCGGTCCGCGACCGCGTCGTCGGGCCCATCCTGCTGCTCGGCTTCGTGCAGCTGCTGTTCGCCACCCCCTACGTGCTCATCCCCGAGCTCACCGACCGCGTGCTCGGCGGCGGGGAGCAGACGGCGGGGCTGCTCTACTCGGCCTCGGCCGCCGGCGCCGTCGCCGCCTCGCTGACCAGCGGGTGGACCGCGCACCTGCGCCGCGCCGGGGCGGTGCTGCTGGCGGCGGTCGCCCTGTGCGGGGCGGCGGCCGCCGGGCTCGGCGCCTCCACCGCGCTCGCCGCGGCGGTGCTGGCCCTGGTCGCCCTGGGCTTCGCCGAGATCATCGAGGAGATCCTGCGCTTCGCCCTGCTGCAGTCGCACACCCCGGACGCGCTGCGGGGGCGGGTCAACAGCGTCTGGACCGCACAGAACACCGTCGGCGGGTCGCTGGGCGGGGTCGTGCTCGGCGCGCTCGCCGCCGCCGTCGGCCCCGGAGCCGCCGTGCTCGCGGGCGGCGCCGCCACCGCGGTGCTGACCGCCGCCATCGCCGGGGCCTTCCCCGGGCTGCGCCGGGCCCACCCGGCCGGAGCCGGGGTCCCGCCGCCCCGCACCCCACCCGAGCCAGAGAAGGAGAAGGCCGCATGACCGCCGCGCTCACCGAGCCCCGGCTGGAGTGGTACCCGCTGCAGCCGCGCACCCTCCGGGTCAGCGAGGTCGACCGGGTCACCCCGCGCATGATCCGCGTGGTGCTGACCGGCGAGGAGCTGGACGGGTTCCGCACGGACAACTTCGACGACCACGTGAAGGTGTTCCTGCCCGGGGAGGGCGAGCGCACGCCGCGCCTGCCCGACATGGACGAGCAGGGGCGGTGGAACATGCGCGCCCCCGGGCTGACGTACCGGGACTACACGGTGCGGCGCTACGACCCGTCGGCGGCCGAGCTGGTGCTCGACTTCGTCGCCCACGAGCACGGGCCCGCCGGGCGCTGGGCCATGTCCGCCCGCCCCGGCGACGAGCTGGGGGTCCTCGGGCCGCGCGGCACCCTGCACATCGACCACGGCTACGACTACCACCTGCTGGGCGCCGACGAGACGGCGCTGCCCGCGGTGGCCCGCCGCCTGGAGGACCTGCCCCGGGACGCCCGCGTCTTCGCGTTCCTGGAGGTCTCCGACGCGCAGGAGGAGCGCTACCTCGACGCGCCGGAACGGGCCCACATCACCTGGCTGCACCGGGACGGCGCGGCGCCGGGCGCCACCGACCTGCTCGACCGGGCCCTCGCGGACTTCACGCTGCCGGAGGGGACCGGCTTCGCCTGGTTCGGCGGCGAGGCGGACTCGCTCAAGCCGGTTCGGCGCCGGCTGAAGGAGATGGGGTTCGTGCGCAACTCCACGTCGGTGGTGGACGGGTACTGGCGCAAGGGCACGGCCAACCACGACCACCACGACGACTGAGCCGGCCGGCGGGTGGGGTGGGGCGGGGCGGGGGAGCCCGTCCGCCCCCTCTCCCCGTCGACCGGTCGGTCCGGTCGGGGGTGCGTTCCCCTCCGGGGCCGTCCCCGCCGGCCGGGAACACCTGGGCGGACCCCCGCGTTCTCCGTGGTCGAGCGGGCACGCCATCATGGGAGCCGCACGGGACCTCTCCGAGGCCTGTAGACGGCGAGAACGCGAAACGAGGACCGAGAACGTGCAGCGCACCCTCATCAACGGCAAGATCCACCGCGCCACGGTGACCCAGGCCGACCTGCACTACGTCGGGTCGATCACCATCGACGCCGACCTCCTGGAGGCGGCCGACCTCGTCGACGGCGAGCAGGTGCACGTGGTCGACATCGACAACGGCGAGCGGCTGGTGACCTACGCCATCACCGGCGAGCGCGGCAGCGGTGTGATCGGCATCAACGGCGCGGCGGCGCACCTGGTCAAGCCGGGGCACCTGGTGATCATCATGGGGTACGCCCAGGTGGACGAGGCCGAGTGCGGGCGGCACACGCCCAGCATCGTGCACGTCGACCGGCAGAACCGCATCATCGAGCTGGGGGAGGACCCGGCCGAGCCGGTTCCGGGCTCCGAGCAGATCTCCGGCAGGCAGGCCGCGGGCGTCCGCTGACGGCAGGGCTCTGGTCCGGCCGTTGCCCGACAGGCCGGGCGGAGGCGGACTTCGCGGCGGTCCTTTCGGCGGCCCCGGGGAGCGACCGCCCACCCGGCGCATCTCGCCTGTATCCCGGCGGCGTCCGCTCCATTCGGGCGGGCGCCGCCGGGCGCCTGTGAACGCCGGTAGCGGAACCGGTCCCGACACCGGGAGCGCGCCCGGTGTCCAGAGGGGCGGGCCGTCCACTATCGGCCCTTTCGCCCGTCATGCGTGCGGGTATGGCGTCCTCTGCGATGGAGGATGAGGACGAGGACCGCAGGCGTGTGGCCGCTCACATCGAGTGGCAGAAGCAGGGCGCGTGGGTCGTGGTGTGGGGCGCCTACACCCGCCGCTACTGGGCTTTCGCGCGCTGGCCCGTCCCGCCCGGGGGAGCGGTCGTGCACGCGACCGACCCCGAGGCCCTCTACGGGGAGATGCGCAAGACCGAGCGCGAGTACGACTTCCTGAGGTGGAGGTACGGCGGAAGGCAGGCAGGGCGGCCCGCTCGGTGAGGGCGCGGCACCAGGGGGCGTGGGCGGTCCCGGGGCGTTCAAGGTGGTGCTCCGACCACGTTCGCGCCTCTGAAGCGGCCCTTTCGCCACGCTCGGTGCCCCGGCTGCCGCACTGTTCCCGGACGGTTCGGTGTGCGGCCCTCCCACAGTGGATCGGTGACCGGGGTGCCTGCGGCGCCGTGGATGCTGTCCCGTCGTTCCGCCCTCGACGGCGTTCACGGGGTGGGTGGCCGTCGGGTGCTCGGGCGCCCCCGTGAGTGGAGCCTATCCCGGTCGGCGCGGTCGTCGTGGTCTCGCGACGGACCATGCCCGCCTCCGAATCCGCATCTGGCGCCCCGCCCGCCTCGGCGGCCATGGGCTCTTGAAAGCCGCATCACGCCACCGGGCTCCGTCCGGGCCGCCTCTTCAGACAGTCACCCGCCCCGCATAGCATTGCCCCGGTCATCCGACGATGAGCGCGCGGGCCGACGGCGGCGGGCGCGCCCGGGAGAGGGGAGCGGCGGTGGACGGGCGATGACGACGGCCGAGGAGGCGACCGGCGGCGGGCGGCCCCTGGCCGGGAGTGGGCACGATCCCGCGCGGATCCAGCGCCGGGCCGTCGGCGTCCTGGTGACGATCCAGGTGATCGGCGGTCTCGGCGTCGGCGCGGCGCTGTCCGTGGGCGGCCTCATCGCCGAGGACCTCACCGGCTCGCAGAGCTGGGCGGGCATGGCCACCACCACCATCACCCTCGGAGCAGCGGTCTTCGCCCTCCCGCTCGCCGGACTGGCGGCGCGCCGAGGGCGGCGCCCCGGCCTCGGCACCGGGTGGTTGATCGCGGCCGTGGGCGGCGGTGTCGCCATCGGGGGCACCCAGGCCGGGCTGTTCCCGGTCTTCCTGGCGGGCATGGCCCTGTACGGCGCCGGAACCGCCACCAACCTGCAGGCCCGGCACGCCGCCGCCGACCTCGCCGCCGACGCGACGCGCGGGCGCGACCTGTCGCTCGTCGTCTGGGCGACGACGGTGGGCGCGGTCGCGGGGCCCAACCTGACCGGCCCCGGGGCGGCGGTGGCCCGTCCGCTCGGCCTGGAGCCGCTGCTCGGGCCGCTGCTCTTCTCCAGCACGGCGTTCCTCCTCGCCGGTGCGCTGACGTTCGCGCTGCTGCGCCCCGACCCCCTGCTCGTGGCGCGCGAGGTCGGCGGGAACACGGCGGCGGGCGCGGGCAAGGAGCCGCCGCTGGAGTCGTTGCGCCTGATCGTCCGCACGCCGCGCGCGCTGCTCGCCCTCGTCGGAACGGTCGCCTCGCACACGGTGATGGTGGCGGTGATGACGATGACGCCCGTGCACATGTCCCACGGCGGGGCGGCGCTCACCGTGATCGGGGTGACGATCAGCATGCACATCGCCGGGATGTACGCGCTGTCGCCGCTGGTGGGGTGGCTGTCGGACCGGATCGGCCGGGTCCCCACGCTGATCGCGGGGCAGGCGGTCCTGGTCGTGGCCGTGGTGGTGGCGGGCGCGTCCGACCACCGCGAGCCGGTGGTGATGGCAGGGCTGGTGCTGCTGGGACTGGGGTGGTCGTTGGGGCTGGTGGCCTCGTCGGCGATGCTCGCCGAGTCCCTGCCGGCCGAGCGGCGTCCGGGAGCCCAGGGGGTGACCGACCTGGCGATGAACCTGGGCGGGGCGACGGCGGGAGCGATGTCGGGGGTGCTGCTGGCCGTGGTCGGGTTCGGCGGGTTGAACGCGTTCGCGGGGGTGTTCGTCCTTCCGGTGGTCGTGCTGGCGCTGTGGGCGCGGCGGAAGCAGCCGGTGCCCGCCTCCTGACGCGTGGTGGGGCGTGCGCGGGGCTTTGCCGTTCCGGACCAGTTTGCCCAATACGCACAGTGAGTGGAGTTTGCCACTTCCGTCACTCCGGGTAGCACTTCTCGCGTCCGATGCGATGGCGGTCCGAGGGGAGCCGAGCCCCGGACCGCCCTGCGAGCGGGGGCGAGGCGATGACGGAGAGGGATCCGGACGCGGGCGGGTACCCGCCCGAGGAGGGTGACGGGGCGAGCGGCCGGGGGTCGTGGCCCGACGACGCGGCGCCTCCGCACGAGGATGCGGGCGAGGCCGCGGGGTCGGATGGGACGGCCGAGGCGGATGAGCCTGTCGGGCCGGTCGGACCTGCTGGGACGGAAGGACCTGCCGGACGCGCTGTGGGCGGCGATCGAGGCGAGGACTACGGCGGCCACGAGGCGCCGGCCGGTGGTGCGTTCGATTCCCCTGACTCCTTCGGCCCTGCACCGGGGGCGCCGGAGCCCGCGCCCGAGGAGAGCGGACCCGCGCAGGCCCCCTCGCCGCCGCCTTCTCCAGGAACCCCTCCGGGTGGTGCCCATGGGGCCGGAGGGGCGGCCGACGGGCCGACCGGTGGTCCGCCGCCGGGGGAGCGCAGCGGGCCGAGGTTCGCCCCCGCTTACGGCGAGCCCGGCGCATACGGCCCGGAAGGAGGGGCCGTCAGCGGCGCGAATGCTCCAGGTGGCGGCGCCGACGGCCAGGGCGCGCCCGGCGGAGCAACCGGTCCTCCGGGGTATGGACCTCCGCCTTCCGCCGGTGAGCCGCCGGGACAACCGGGACAAGGGGGGTCGGGCCCTGGACCTGGGCCCGGCCCAGGACCCTACGGCGGGTACCCGACCGGGGGACAGGTGCCGCCGGGGCCCATGAACGCGGGGCCGCCGCCGGGCGGGGCTCCGCCCCCGGGAGGCGCGCCTCCCGGCGGGCCTCCGCAGGGAGGGCCGCCGCCGGGCGGGTGGGGAGGACCTCCGCCCGGCGCAGCGCCTCCAGGACAGGGGCCGCCTCCACCTGGTGGCGGTGTGCCTCCAGGGGGTGGATACCCGCCTCCGGGAGGCGGATACGCGCCGTACCCGCCCCAGGGGCAGGGGAAGCAGACGCCGTGGGGGAAGATCATCGGCATCGGGTGCGCGGTGCTGGCGGTTCTGGCGATCCTGGTCGTGGTGGGCTGCTCGGTACTGGTGAACCGGTTGGCCGACGGCGGCGGCGTGTCGGGGGCGGACGGCGGTCCGGTTGGCATCGGCGAGCCCGCCACGTCGGGCGGGTTCGAGTTCACGGTGACGCGGGTCGAGGACGGTGTGGACACGTTCGGGGAGCCTCCGTTCTCGTCCGAGCCGGAGGGGCGGTACGTCGTGGTGTCGGTGGAGGCGCGGAACACCGGGAACGAGCCGGAGTACTTCGCATCGACCGATGCCCGGGTGATCGACACCGAGGGCAGGGAGTACTCGGCCGACGAGTCGGCGAGCGTGCTGGCGGAGGAGGGCGGCACCCTGTTCGAGGAGGTCAACCCGGGGAGCACGGCGGAGGGGAAGATCCCCTTCGACCTCCCGAGAGGCGCCGACCCGGAGAAGGTGGAACTGAGCGGCTGGACCTCTTTCGAGGATCCGGCGGTGATCCTGATCGGCGATTAGCGGGAAGGCCGGGGCGGGGAGCAGGTAGGTTGCCGACGTGGGTCCGATGGTCGAAGTTGTTGAAAACAAGCGCTTGATCGGTGAATCGCCCCAGGTCAACGAGACTGCTCCCCGCGCACGCGGGGATGGACCGAGTTCGCCGAGGCCGGCCGGACCGCCGCCGGGCTGCTCCCCGCGCACGCGGGGATGGACCCCTGCCGGCCGCCCGGGCCTGCTCCAGGGCGGTCTGCTCCCCGCGCACGCGGGGATGGACCCCAGACGAGCGCGCCCGGTGCCGACGGCGGCGGACTGCTCCCCGCGCACGCGGGGATGGACCCACGGCGACCTGGTCCCCGAGATGGACCCCATCGCTGCTCCCCGCGCACGCGGGGATGGACCCGTCGCCCGCAGCATCGAGGTCTACGTCAAGCGCTGCTCCCCGCGCACGCGGGGATGGACCCGGCGGGCTCTCCCCTGACGAGCTGGTCGCCGACTGCTCCCCGCGCACGCGGGGATGGACCCGGTGCGGTCATGGACCCCCTCCTGCCGCCGACCTGCTCCCCGCGCACGCGGGGATGGACCCGGGGACGGCTTGATCTGCCTGGACCTCGACCACTGCTCCCCGCGCACGCGGGGATGGACCTGCGGATGCCGTTCTCCCGGTCGATGTAGGGCCCTGCTCCCCGCGCACGCGGGGATGGACCCCAAGGCCGGTCTTCTCCGCCACGCGTGCGCGGCTGCTCCCCGCGCACGCGGGGATGGACCCGAAGATCGGTACCGCTAGTGCCGTTCTCAGTGCTGCTCCCCGCGCACGCGGGGATGGACCCATCTGCCGGGCGAACGGGGCGAGGGCGTCGGCCTGCTCCCCGCGCACGCGGGGATGGACCCTGCACCATGATCGACGCGATCTCGCTGCCCTCCTGCTCCCCGCGCACGCGGGGATGGACCCGTCGGCAGGGCGCCCTCCAGGTCGGCGGCGTCCTGCTCCCCGCGCACGCGGGGATGGACCCGGGACTGAGACCCCTCAGACCACCCCTGAGGGCTGCTCCCCGCGCACGCGGGGATGGACCCCATAGCTACCGGATGGCCAAGCTGCAGGCCGACTGCTCCCCGCGCACGCGGGGATGGACCTACGACCACACGATCGATGAGCAGATTGAGCAGCTGCTCCCCGCGCACGCGGGGATGGACCCGCCGCCGGGTCGTTGATCTTGCCGTCGTGGCGCTGCTCCCCGCGCACGCGGGGATGGACCCAGCGCGGGCACGATCAGCGCGATCCAGGGGGTCTGCTCCCCGCGCACGCGGGGATGGACCCCGGATCGACCCGGCGCCGACATAGGCGGTGTTCTGCTCCCCGCGCACGCGGGGATGGACCCATCGGAGCCCCCACCCCGAGGAACACCCCGGTCTGCTCCCCGCGCACGCGGGGATGGACCCCTGTCCCGCCGACGGGTGCGCCCGGCGATCAGCTGCTCCCCGCGCACGCGGGGATGGACCCCACCTGGCCTACCTCGACGTCGTCATCGGCGTCTGCTCCCCGCGCACGCGGGGATGGACCCCACTTCAGGGGGCTCACTGGGAGACCTCCTGCCTGCTCCCCGCGCACGCGGGGATGGACCCGAGGCACACCCGTGACCGAGAACGAATACTTCCTGCTCCCCGCGCACGCGGGGATGGACCCCCCTTCCACGGACACGCCTTCACGGCCTCTTCCTGCTCCCCGCGCACGCGGGGATGGACCCTGCGTGAGCTCAAGCTGTTCGAGGCTGGGCCCCCTGCTCTCCGCTTCTGCGGGGGAATCCGCCCCCGGGCCCACCGATTTGCGCTCGGTCCGGCTCCTATAGTCGAGGCTCGACGCTCTTGGAGAGGCGGCCTTGATGGAGTCTGAGATCTCGGCGTTCTCGACCGACCAGCGCTATCGCTGGTTCGCTCACCATGAGGCCTGCGCCACGTCTCCCACTTACTCCGTCCTCGCCGATGGCATCGCTGACGACCCGGACCTCCTCGCTCTCATCGAGCGGTTGCCCCTTCCCAAGCGGCAGCCCAACCTCCTGCTCGCCGCGGTGCGTCTCCACGGCGGGCCGATCGGCGACTACCCCGCCTTCCGCTCCTGGCTCCTCGACCACTGGGACCGGGTCGAGGCCACCATGCGCCGCCGCAGTACCCAGACCGACGAACCCGCCCGCTGCGCCGCGCTCCTCCCGATCCTCGCCGCCCTTCCTCAACCCCTCGCCCTGATCGAGGCCGGTGCCTCCGCCGGGCTCTGCCTGCACCCCGACCGCTACCGCTACAGCTACGACGCCGGCCCGCCCATCGGCGCCCCCGACGCCCGACCGCTTCTGGAGTGCGCGACCAGCGGGCCCGTCCCGATCCCCGATGGGCCGCCCCGGGTCGCCTGGCGTGCCGGGATCGACCTTAACCCCCTGGACCCCTCCGACCCCGACGACGTGCGCTGGCTGGAGTGCCTCGTCTGGCCCGGTCGGAACGACCGGCTGGAACGCCTCCGCGCGGCCTTGGAGACCGCCCGCAACCATCCTGCCCCGGTCATCCAGGGCGACCTGACGCAGGCGCTCGCGTCGCTCCTCCAGCAGGTTCCGGACGGCGCCACCCCTGTGGTCTTCCACAGTGCCGTGCTCCCTTATCCCGCCGAGGAGAAGCGCCGGGCATTCGTTGCGCTCGTGCAGGACACGCCGTGCCACTGGATCTCCAACGAGCCCCCCGGGACCCTCCCCGACGTCCGGCGCGCCCTTCCTTCGACGGCACCCTTCCAGACCGGTGACTTCGTCGTGGCCCTCGACGGGCGCCCCAAGGCCGTCGCCGCTCCGCACGGGCAGTATCTGAAGTGGGTGGACTGAGGCCCGGCGGCGGCCTCTAGGAGGCCGCGCCCCCCTCCGCCGGGGCGGGCTGCAGGTGGACCGTCATCACCAGCTCGCACGTCCGACCACCCGCCCCCCGGTACCCGTGGGAGACGTCCCCGGCGAACGCGGCCGTCTGGCCCGCCTCCACGCCGTACTCGTCGCCGTCGACCACCAGCACCATCCGGCCCGAGGTCACGCTCACCGTCTCCACGACCCCCGCCTGGTGCGGGTGGCTGGGGTACTCCTCGCCCGGCTCCAGGCTCCAGCGCCACACCTCCGTCGGCGCCGGGCCCGAGGTCGTGAGCATGAGCCGGGCCCACCCGCCCCGCTCGCCCTCCCAGAGGGGCGCCACGCCCCCGGCGTCCACGATCCGCACGCTGTCCTCGGGCGGGCCGTCCAACAGGTTCGACACCGGGATGCCCAGCGTGTCCGCCAGCCGGACCAGGGTCGCGAGGTTGGGGTTGCCCTGCGCCTTCTCCAGGCCGACCAGGGCCCCCTTGCTCACCTGCGCGCGGCGGCCGAGCTCCTCCAGGGACAGCCCCGCGCGCAGCCGGGCCACCCGGACGTTGCGCGCCACCGTCCTCAGCGCCGCTTCCTCGGCCATGCCGCCGCCCTCCTCCGCCCGTCCCGGACCGGTCATGGCGATGCGCTCTTCGGTCGTTCGGTTGACATGTGGCGGTCGATCCAATGTACTTTGAAGTCGTTCCATTGAATCCTACAGCTCCGCACCCCGGGTGCGGATCGGAGAACCGCCCATGACCGCCTTCCGCCTGGCCCCGGGGGTCGCCCAGGCCTTCCCCGACACCCTCGTCGCCCTGGTCACCGCCGACGGCCTGCGGGGCCGTGAGCCCTGGCCCGCCGCCACCGCCGCCCTCGACGACCTGGAGCGGCGCGTCGCCGACGGCACCTGGACGCCCGCCGACGAGGCCGACCCGCGCATCGAGGCCTGGCACGCCGCCTACCGCGCGTTCGGCACCAACCCCCGCCGCCTCCGCCCCAGCGTCGACGCGCTCGGCCGCCGCCTGGCCAAGAAGGGGGTCCTCCCGCGCATCACTCCGGCCGTCGACGCCTACAACGCGGTCTCGGTCGCCCACGGCCTGCCCGCGGGCGCCTTCGACCTGGACCGGGTCTCCGGCGGCGTCGCCATCCGCCACGCCGAGGGGACCGAGGCCTTCACCCCGCTCGGCGAGCCCGACACGGTGGAGGCCCCGCGCCCCGGGGAGATCGTCTACGCCGACGAGGCGGGCGTGCTCACCCGCCACTGGAACCACCGCGACGCCCACCGCACCCGCGTCACCGAGGACTCGGCGCGGGCGGTGTTCATCCTGGAGACCGTCCGCGGGGGACAGGACGGGGCCGAGGTCAAGAGCGCCGTGGCCGACCTCCGGGAGCTCCTCGCCCCGCACTGCGACCGGACCGGCGTGCACCGCCTCGACGCCGGGAACCCCGAGGCGGTCGTCTGACGGGCGTCGGCGGATCCGGTGGTCAGTCGGCCCCCGCGGCCTCCCCGCCCGGACCGCCGAACCACTCGTCCGACGCGTCGACGTTCGCCAGGACCTCCCTGACACGGTCCCGCTCCTCCCCGTCGAGGTCGATCCGCCGCAGTTCCACCTCCCACTCCGCGCGCCTCCCGTGCTCACCGAGCGCCACCGCCAGCTCGATCAGAGTCGCGTACACCAGCGCCCGGTCGACGTCGGAGGCGCCCTCGGACCGCCTGCGCAGCGCCGAGACCAGCGACCTCATCGCCGCGCGGTCGTCGTTCTTGAACTCCCGCAGGATCCTCGCGTTGTCCAGGGCGCGCTGCAGCCCCTCCAGCTCCTTCGAGCCGCCGTACTCCAGCTCCTGCGGCTCGTCGCGCTGGATGAAGATCAGCGAATTGCCCGACGGGTCGACGAGGGTGAACCGCGACGCCCCCGGCCGCAGCCGGGTGATGCGCGGGCACCCCTTCGCCAGGACCTTGCCGTAGGCCCCGCGCATCGCCCGGACGAACGCCGCGTGGTAGGGGGCCACCGCGTCCACCATCACCAGGCACCCGCCCGTGTCCTGGTTCTCCGGGGCGAAGACCTTCGGCGGGCCGAAGTAGTGGACGTCGATGCCGCTCCAGGAGAAGGCCAGGTACAGGTAGGGCCTCCGCTGCCGGTAGGCGACCGTGAACCCGAGGGCCGTGTAGAACTCCTCGGTCTCCTCGGGGGCCGCGCACGGCAGTGTCGGGACCAGTTTCTCGTTCGGCCGGATGGCGTCGCTCCGCTCGGCCGCGCCGTCGGTGACCGTCTCCATTGCTTCGCTCCTTCGTCCTACGCCGGAATCGGGAGGCCGATTCTCCCGCCGGGGGAGGGGGAGGCGCCCATGGATTCTTCGGCGGGCCGATAGGGCACATAGAAGCCGGATCCACAACAGAATCGGCGTCGTGTGAACGAATCGCGCACGCAGCCGTGCGCTGTGGCGGCGGACGGCCCGTCATCGGCCGCCCGGGCCGGATTCTGCGCGCCACGGCGACCGGCCGGGACCTAGGCCCTTACCCGCCGGGAACCACGGTGCTACCCGGCGGCGGTGGCGGCGGCCAGACTGATGGCGTCGCCGGACACGACCGCCGCTCCGGCCCCGGTGACCGTCTGGTCCCGCGGCGGAGCGCCGCCGTGCCGACGGCGGCCGCGGCGCGAGGGAGAGGACCAGGACCATGGGCATCACATCCGACGGGGGCGGCTCCGGCGCGGACCCTGCGGCCGAAGCCGGCCGGGGGGACGTCGTCGTGGGCATCGACGGCTCCGCCCCGGGGCAGGCGGCGCTGGAATGGGCGGCCCGCGAGGCCGAGGAGCGGGGGACCGGCCTCCTCATCCTGCACGCCCTCAACATGCCCCTGGTGTCGGTGCCCTTCGGGCACCCGGTGCGGCTGACACCGACGCCCGAGACGGCCGAACGCGCCGGGCGCCTGCTGGACCAGGCGTCGGCCCACCTGCGGCGGCGGCACCCGGAGCTGAAAGCGCGCACGCAGGTCTCCTCCGCCGACGCCGTGCACGCCCTCCTCGCCGCGGCGCGCACGGCCGCCGTGGTGGCCGTGGGCTCGCGCGGCCTCGGCGGCCTCGGGTCGGTCTTCCTGGGGTCGGTGAGCATCCGGGTCAGCGCCCACGCCCCGTGCCCGGTGGCGGTCGTCCCCGGGCCGAAGGAGGGGGACGGCGCGGAGCGGACGGCCGGCCGGCGCGGCCGCGTGGTGGTGGGGGTCGACGGCTCCCGGGACGCCGACGCCGCACTCCGGTTCGCCCTGGAGGAGGCGGCCAGGGGCGGCGGGGAGGTCCTCGCGCTGCACGCGTGGCAGATCTCGGCCCCCATCGACGCCGGGGCACTGTCCGACCCCTCCTACGTGGTCGAGCACCGGTTCGCCGCCCACATCGCCGAGAAGCACGTCCAGGCCATGGTGGAGGAGGCGCGTACCGACACCACGGCCGACGTCCCGGCCCGAGCCGTCGCCGTCGAGGACAACCCTGTGCACGCACTGATCCGCGCGGGCTCCGGCGCCGACCTCCTCGTGGTCGGCTCCCGCGGGCGGGGCGGGTTCACGGGGCTGCTGCTGGGATCGGTCAGCCAAGGCGTGCTCCACCACGCCGACGTGCCGGTCGTGCTGGTGCGGAACCGGGCGCAGGGTGAGACGGCCGACGCGGGGTGACCGGCCACCGCCGGGCGGCCGGTGTACGAACTCCGGTGGAGGGGCGGAGCCACCGCCCCTCCGGACCGCCCGGGGGAGCACCGTCCCATGGCCGCCGGCCCCGGGACGGAACGGCTAGCCTCCGGATTCCCCGTCGACGGGGACGCGCCATTCCAGCCGGGTCCCGCCCTCAGGCCGCGGGTGGGCCGCGAACGCCCCGCCGCGGCGTTCGGCGCGTTCGGCGAGGTTGCCCAACCCGCTGCGGCGCCCGCCCTCGGGCAGGCCCACACCGTCGTCCCGCACCTCCAGGGTGAGTTCCCCGCCGACCACGGCACGCACCTCGACGTCGACCCGGGAGGCGCGGGCGTGGCGTGCGGCGTTGGACAGCGCCTCGTTCAGCACGGCGACGACGTCCTCACCCAGGTCGTCGGGCACCGCGCTGTCGATGGGCCCCTCCAGGCGCAGGGCGGGCGGGAAGCCGAGCGGCCCGGTGGCGGCGGCGACCGCGTCCAGGATCCGGGTGCGCAGCCACCGCCGCTCCTCGTCCGCGTGCCGGAGCGCGAAGACGGTGGAGCGCGTCTGCCTGATCGTGTCGTCGAGGTCGTCCACGGCCTGCTGCACCCGCCGGGCGGGCGCCGGGTCGGATATCCGGTCCACGCAGCCCATGAGCGACAGCGCGACGGCGAACATGCGCTGGATGACGACGTCGTGCAGGTCGCGGGCGATGCGGTCGCGGTCCTCCAGGACGCTCAGCCGTTCGGCCCGGCCGCGCGCCTCGGCGAGCTCCAGGGCCAGCGCCGCGTGGCCGAGGAACGTGTGCAGGATCCGGGCGGTCGCCGACGGGAACGGGCGGGCGCCCGCCCTGCGGCCCAGGATCAGGACGCCGTGCGCGTCCTCGCCCCCGGTGAGGGGGGCCAGGAGCACCGGCCCCAGCCCGAGCCCCTCCAGGAGCGGGGACGATCCGCTCTCCTCGCGGGCCATGTCGGTGCTGAGGGGCGCATCGCCGAGGTAGGCCCGTCCGGCCAGCGTCCCCTGGACCGCGGCCGTGCGGCCCCGGGCGCGGCCGGCGCCGTGCCCGTCGGCCGCCCGGACGGCCAGTACCCTGCCCGAGGCGTCCGGTGCGGCGACGGCCACCAGGTCCGCGCCGGTGATGGCCCGGACCCGCTCGGTCAGCAGGCGCAGCACCTCGTCGAAGTCGTCCCCGGTCAGCAGCCGGGTGGAGATCTCGTCGGAGGCGCTGAGCCACCGCTCGCGCTCCAGGGAGTCCTCGTACAGCCGGGCGTTCTCGATCGCCACGCCCGCGGCGGTGGCCAGGGCCGCCACGACGGCCTCGTCGTCCTCGTCAAAGTCGGCGCCGCCGGCCTTCTCGGTCAGGTAGAGATTGCCGAACACCTCGTCGCGCACCCGTACCGGCACCCCCAGGAAACCGCGCATCGGCGGGTGGCCGGGCGGGAAGCCGTGCGAGTCGGGGTGCCCGGCGATGTCCCGCAGCCGCAGCGGGCGCGGGTCCTTCACCAGCGTCCCGAGGATTCCGCGCCCCTCGGGCCAGTGGTCGATGGCGGCGATCTCCTCGTCGTCCAGGCCGACCGGGATGAACCGCTCCAGCCCGCCGGAGCCGCCGACGACGCCGAGCGCTCCGTAGCGGGCGTCGACCAGCTCCATGGCGGCCGCGACGATGCGCCTCAGGAGCGTCTCCAGGTCCAGCCCGGTGCCGATCAGCACGACCGCGTTCAGCAGCGAGTGCACGCGGTCGCGGGCCGATGCGACGTCGCTGAGGCGGTTCTGGAGTTCGGCGAGGAGCTGGTCGAGCCGCATCCGCGGCTCCAGCATCCGTTCGTGTTCGGGTCGGGCGTCGTCGGACACGGCCCACCTCCGGAGCTGCGGCCCCCACGGCCGCACGGGTCCCTCGCCGCACACGGGATTCTACCCCCGGCGGCGCCGGTCGTCCCGGAGGGAGAGGCGCGCGGCCCGCGCACGCCGACCGCCGGGGGCGCGGTCCCCGCACCTCCGGCGGTTCCCCGGACGGTCGTGTCCGGCGCGGGCCGCTACACCCGTCCCGGCATCGTGCTGTACGGCGGAAGCAGGTCATCGACCTCCCAGGTGAGCCGGTCGTCGACGGAGACGACCCCCTCGATCCGGTTGATCAGCCGGGTCAGCGCGTGCGCCGTGCTGCGGTAGCGGACCGACCCCGTCAGGGTGACGATCCCCTCCGAGACGGAGTGGGACAGGTCGGCCCCGCGGACCGCCCGGCTCAGGTGCCCGATCTCCTCCCCGACGGCGTCCGAGACGGACTTGTCGTCCTGGAGGAACACCCGGAGCAGGTCGCGGCGCCCGACGATGCCCACCAGCCGCCCGTCCTCGCCGACCACGGGGAGCCGTTTGACCCCGCGCAGCTCCATGGTGCGCGCGGCCTCCACGACGCTGGTATCCGGGGCGACCGTGATCGCCGGGCTCGTCATCAGCTCGGCCGCGGTCGTGGCCGCGGCCTTCTCGTCGGCCCGCTCGACCAGCACTCCGGCCCCGGTGAGCCGGGAGCGCAGCCGGGCCCGCAGCGGCGGCCGGTAGTCCCCGCCCTGCTCGGTCTGCTTGAACTCGGCCTTGTGCAGCAGGTCCTGCTCGGTGACCACTCCGACGACCGTGCCGTCGTTCTTGACCACCGGGAGCGCGCTGGTGTTGCGCTCCAGCAGCGTCTCGACGATCTCCCGGTAGCCGGTCCCCTCGTTGACCGAGGCGGGCCCAGCCGTCATGACCTCGGCGATGGTCCGTGGCATCGTCTTCTCCTCTCAGCGTGCGCTCAGTGCGTCTCGGCGGGGACGACCGCGACCGGGACGGAGGCGTGGGTCAGGGCCGACTGGCTCACCGAGCCGAGCAGCATCCCGGTGAACCCGCCGCGCCCGCGGCTTCCGACGACCAGGAGGTCGGAGCCGGCCGACGCGTCGGCGAGGACCTGGGCCGGGTGGCCCGGGACCGCCGACTCCTCGACCTCGACCTGCGGGTGGTGCTCGCGCAGGCCCGCCAGCGACTCGGAGAGGAGCCGGCGCGCCTCCTGCGCGGCCTCCTCCAGCTCCGCCTGGTCGGACGCGTCGCGGACCGGTGCCTCCCAGCGGCCCATGAGCCGGTGGGAGAGCGGATCGTGCGCGATGACCGCCCGCAGCGCGGCCCCGCGCCGGGCCGCGGCGGCGAACGCCCAGGCCGCCGCCGTGCGCGCGGAGGCGGAGCCGTCGAGGCCGACGACGATCCGCCGCACCGGCGGTTTGGGATCGTGGTCGGGGACCACGACGACCGGGCAGCGTCCGGCGGCCGCCAGCTCCATACCGGTCGACCCCAGCAGGAGCGCACCGATGCGGGACTGCACACGGGAGCCGATGACGGCGAGCTCGGCCTCGGCGGACTCCATCATGAGCACCGGGGCGGCGTCGCCGACCTTGTAGACCGCGGCCGTCCGCAGGTCCGGAGCGCGCTCCGCGGCCCGCTGCACGGCCTCATCGACCACGCTCTGCGCCAGGCGCTCCGCCGAGAAGCCGGGGACGCTCAGGGGCACCCTGTGGTACAGCGGCCAGTCGAAGGCGTAGACGATGCGCAGGCTCCGGCCGCGCATGAGGGCCTCGTCGGCCGCCCAGTCCAATGCGCGCAGACTCGCCTCGGTTCCGTTGACCGCTGCGAGTACCGGCGCGTCCGGTTTCGTCGTCATGGTCGCCCCACTCCCTCGACTGGACTCCTGAAACCGACGCTACGGTCGGCGGAGGCCGTTGGGCAGCGTCCAAGGGCAGGTGGCAGAGGGACCTTGGTCCGGCTCGCCGTACCCGGACGCCGCCATCGGCGTCAATAGGTCCCGCCGCCGGACTCCTCGGACTTGAGGCGGGCGGCGTACACGGCGGCCTGGGTGCGGCGCTCCATCCCCAGCTTGGCCAGGATGTTGGTGACGTAGTTCTTCACGGTCTTCTCGGCGAGGAAGACGCGCTCGCCGATCTGCCGGTTGGTCAGCCCTTCGCCGATCAGCTCGAAGACGCGCCGCTCCTGGCCGGACAGCGCGGCCAGCGGGTCCTTGCGCTCGGCCTCCTCGCGCATGCGGCGCATGATCCGCGCCGTGCTGCGCGGGTCGAGGAGCGACCCGCCCGAGGCGACGGTGCGGACGGCCCCGACCAGGTCCGTGCCGTGGATCTGCTTGAGGACGTACCCGGAGGCGCCCGCCATCACGGACGCGTAGAGGGCCTCGTCGTCGGCGTAGGAGGTCAGCATGAGGCAGGCGAGCCCGGGCCGCCGCGAGCGCAGCTCACGGCAGACCTCCACCCCGCTGCCGTCCGGGAGCCGTACGTCGAGGAGCGCCACGTCGGGGTCGACGGCCGGGATCCTGGCGAGCGCGCCGGCCGCGTCGGCGGCCTCGCCCACCACCTCGATGTCGGGTTCGGAGGCGAACAGCGCCCCGACGCCGCGCCGGACGATGTCGTGGTCGTCGACAAGGAATACCGTGATCGTCCGCTGCTCCGCGGCCATGGTGCCTCACCTCGCGTCCGGTCGTGCCCCACTCTGCGGTGCCGCACGCCCCGGGGCCGCCGCACCGGGGCCCGCCACGGGGGCGGGCGACCCCGGGGATCCGGTTCGGTCCGCCCCCGGTTCCAGGCTAACCCCCGGACGCGCCTCGGCACAGTGCCGTCCGGGCGGTGTGGGCCCCTCCGGGACCGTGCCCGGACGGGGACGGGACCTTCCTCCCGGCCGCCGGTGCCCTACGGCCGCGTTCTCGCCGCAGGGGGCGCGGCGGGAGGGACCTCCGGCACATGGCCCCCCAGGGGCCCAGGCGTGATGATCGGTGGTGGGGAGGGCGGTGGCCCCCACCGGCCCCCAGACCCGACCGGCCGCGGCCGCCGCCACCGGAGAGGCGCGGCGGGTGCTCCGCGAGGGGGGCACGTGAGGAGAGAACGATGGCCGTCCGAGTACGCGACATGATGACGACGGACGTGGTGTGCGTCCAGCCGGGGGCGAGCATGAGGACGATCGCCCTCGTACTGGGCCGCTACGCGGTCTCGGGGGTGCCCGTCGTGGACGACGCCAAGCACGTCCTCGGCGTGGTCTCCGAAGGGGACCTGCTGCACAAGCTGGCCGACGGGGACGGGAGGTCCGCCACGGCCGACCGCGCCAAGCGCTCGGCGGTCACGGCGCAGAGGCTGATGACGGCGCCCGCCGTCACCGTCCGGGCCCGAGCGGAGATCGCCGAAGCGGCGCGCCTGATGCAGGAGCACCGGGTCAAGCGCCTTCCGGTCGTCTCGGATTCGGGGGAGCTGGAGGGCATCGTCAGCCGCGGCGACGTCGTGAAGGTCTACGCCCGTCCCGACTCGTGGGTCCTGAACCGGGTGGAGCGCCTGCTCATGCTCGACTTCGAACTGCCCCACGTCCGGGCGGAGGTGCGCGGCGGCATCGTCACACTGACCGGGAAGGTGCGCTTCCGCTCCAGCGCGGTGGCCGTCCGCCGGGCCGTGGGCGCCATCGAAGGGGTGCTGCACGTCGACGACCGCATCGAGTTCGACGCCGACGACCTGTCGCCGTTCGCCCTGCACACCGACTGACGGCGGCCGCCCGCCGCGGGGGCGGGCGGCGTGTGGGCCCGCGGCCGGATGCGGGCCCACACGCCGGTCGTCAGCCGGCCAGGGCCTGTTGCAGGCCGTAGTAGGCGGGCTTGGGCCGGTACTGCTCGTTGAAGGGGAGCGGGGCGCCGTAGCCCGGGAAGACGTCGGGCACCCAGGAGTACTGGTCGACGATGCCCCACACGGTGACGCCGACGCAGCGGTCCACCGCGAGGCAGTTCTCCATGACCGCGCGGTAGTCCTGCCCCTGCTGCTGCAGCTCACCCTGGTCGGCGGGCATCTGGATGCGCACGTCCAGCTCGGTGACGGCCACGTCCAGGCCCAGGTCGGCGAACCGCTGCATGTTCTGCCGCATGTCGTGGGGCACCTGCCCGTTGATCAGGTGCGTCTGCATCCCGATCCCGTCGAGCGGGACGCCCTGCTCCAGCAGGGAGCGCGCCAGGTCGTAGTAGGCGTCGCTCTTGGGGTTGATCCCCTCGATGTTGTAGTCGTTCAGGTACAGCTTCGCGTTCGGGTCGGCCTGGTCGGCCATGCGCAGGGCGTCGGCGACGAAACCCTCGCCCAGCGTGTCGTAGAAGACCGACCCCCGCCAGGAGCCGTCCTCCAGGAAGATCTCGTTGGCCACGTCCCAGTAGGCGACCTGGCCCGCGTACCTCCCGGCGACGGTGCCGATGTGCTCGCCCATCACGGTGCGCAGCTGATCGGGACTGAATCCGCCATCGGACACCCACGAGGGGAGCTGGCTGTGCCAGACGAGGGTGTGGCCGCGCACCGCCTGGCCGTCGGCTCGCGCGGAGGCCATGAAGGAATCGGCGTTGCCCCAGTTGAACTGCCCCCGCGACGGCTGGAGCGCGTCCCACTTCATGGCGTTCTCCGCTGTGGCGGCGTTGAACTCCGCGCCGGCGAGGCGCGCGAACTCGGGATCGCCGCTGAGGTGGTCGGCGCCGAGGGCCGCGCCGATCTCCACGCCCCGGGCCTCGGCCAGGTCCCGGAGCGTCCCCTGGGCCTGGGCGGGGGCCTGCGCCGTCACGGCCAGGGCCGCCGACAGCGCGATCGACAGCGCCGCAGCGGCGCCCGTCCGCCGACGGCGGAGGGCCGTGCGCGGTGCCCGGCGCGGCCCTCCGCGGTCCGTTGCCCGTCCGTTTCCTCTCGGTCTCATGCTCGCACCTCCGAGTGCGTCGCACTGCTGGTGATCAGGGGAAATGGGAGCGCTCCCAGCTCTGCGTGGCGAACGTAGCACTCCATGTATCCGCATGAGAAGGAGGGAAGGCAGCGAAACAAACGAAACTCGTGGGAATCGGGGAAGGCACAGGAAGTGCGCCTTCCCGATGCACGGAAATGCGGGCGGGATAGCGGCCCCGGGAGGGAAGACGGGAGTTCCGCTGACCGGGGTCAGGGGCGGGGGCCGGGTTCCCGATCCATTCCCGGAGTCCGTCCCGGCGGTCGTCGTCGCACGTGAGCGGGCAGGTGGCGCGGAATCCGCGCTCCGGGTCGCGCTTGCACTCCAATCGGTCGGCGGCGGTGCGGACGGCCCCGGCGGGTCGCCGCCGGGACCGTCCTTTGGGAGCCGCATCGGGGGGAGGCGCGGTACACGGCCTCGCGCGGCCGTACACGGTGATCGGCGCACAGGAGGCGGGCCCCGCCCCGGCGCAGTGCCCGGGAACTGGCGGCCCCGGCCCGCCGCGGCTCCCGTCCCGCCGGGTCAGACGGTGTAGGCGGTCCAGCCCACGGTCTCGGTGGTGTGGACCCCGTCACCGGTCACGCCCGAGCCGTACAGCTCGTTCATCCGGATGAGGAACCCGGTCTCGCTCACTTCGTGCAGCCGGACCCCCGGGGTGTGGGGCCCGTTGAAGGTCTGCACCGTCGTCTGCACGATGACGTTGGACCCGGCAGGGAACGGGGCGGGGAAGTCGACCCGCGTGAAGGTGTGGGTCTGGCCGCCCTTCTTCTCGACGGGGTGCTCCGAGGTCAGTTCGACCTTGCCCGTCTGGATCATGCTCATGGTGGTGCCTCGATTCCGATCGGGATCCGAAAGGCGCTCGACGACACGCGGAGTGGCGATCGTTCGGCGCCGTTCCCGAGGATCCCCCGGCGGCCGGCCCCGCCCTAGCTACGGAGTGCCCGACAACTCAGCGCATTGGTCCCGCACGGTGCGTGACCATCCGGGCGGTGGCGGACGCGAGGCCGGCGGGCCTAAGGGCCGGAGGGCAAGGCGGTGCGGCCGCTCACGGCGCCAGCGCCGGGTTCCGGATCCATTCCTGGAGTTCGTCCCGGCGGTCGTTGTCGCACTTGAGCGGGCAGGTGGTGCAGAACCCGTGCTCCGGGTCGCCCTTGTAGTCGAAGCAGCACGTCCCCCGCACCGCCCACGTGCCGCGGGGGTGGTCCTCCCGGAACGGGAAGAGCCGGGGCCGGGCCCGCGTCACCGCGCCCGCCTCGATCAGCGCGTCGCCCAGCGCGCACGCCAGCCGCCAGGCGTCCTCGGCGTCGCGCCCCAGGAACCGCGCCGGGTTGAGCATGTAGAAGTGCGCGGTGTCCAGCACCCACCCCCACAGCGTGCGCAGGCCCACCCGGGTGTGCGCGTGCAGGGCGTCGATGACGGGGGCGAAGGCGGCCACCATGTGCTCGGCGGCGGTCCGGACCAGCTCGTCCTCGTCGGCGCAGACCACCGCCGAGGGGTGGTCGGCCGCGGGGTCGTCGGCGAGCACGGCGGTGCGCACGCCGGTGAGGGTGGGGGTGCCGAAACCGCTCTCCGACCTCCAGGGGAACCACAGGCGGTCGGCGTCCGGCAGGGCGGCGCGGCGGGTCAGGTAGAGGCCGGCCGAGACCAGGAAGACCGGCTCGCGCAGGGTCGCGCGGAGGAAGTCGGTGACCGCGGGAAGCCGGTGGCCGCGCGCGCCCAGCGCGGTCAGGCGCTCGAACAGCACCGGGACCTCGCCGTCGGCGACCATCAGGTCGGTGCGGAACCACTGGTCGGCGGCAGGGTCGCCCGCCCCCGCGGTGATGCCGGGCGCGCGCAGGGCCGGCAGCGGGGAGAACTTCAGCGGCGTGCAGGCGTCGACCACTGCCTGCAGCGGGACCGGGACCTCGGGCATGCGCCGGACGACCTTCCTCGTAACGCCGGAGTGCGCGACGGGGCGGGCGCGATGGCCGCCTTCACGCGGACGGCCCGCCGTCTTTAGATGAGGCTACCCTAATCAAATCTCCCGGGGCAAAGACGGGGCGCGCCCGGTGTGTCGGATCGCCTCGCGGCGCGGGCGGTGCGCGGGGGCGTGCGGGGTCCGGCGGCCCCTGTGGGGTGTCCGTTATGTCCTGTGAGGAATGCAACAAACCCCAAGAGAGTGGAAAGTCAGGAATGACACAGGGTGTACATTCCTTGACCAGGACGGACGTTCGTGACCCCGGACGTCCCCGGCGGGGCGGACCGACGCCCGCCGACCGGAAGACCCGATCGCCGCGCAGGGCGCCGCCCGGCCCGCCGCAACCCCGGCCCCCACGAGGGGCACGGGGCCACCTGTGCCGAGAGCCGGTCCGCCCGGCCGCGCCCGCGCGCCCCGACCCGGGAGCGCGCGGGCACACGCGAACGACGGGAACACCGATGCGGAACCACCCCAAAGGGTTGATCACCCTGGCCGGGACGGAGATGAACGAGCGCCTGTCCTTCTACGGCATGCGCGCCATCCTCGTCCTCTTCCTCGCGGCGGCGGTGAGCGAGGGAGGCATGGGCCTGGGAACGGGCACCGCCACCGCGGTCGTCGGCCTCTACCTGGCCATGAGCTACTTCACGGCGCTGCCCGGCGGGTGGATCGCCGACCGCCTGCTCGGCCAGCGCCGCACCGTGCTGGTCGGCGGCGTGGTCATCATGCTCGGCCACATCAGCCTCGCGCTGGAGTTCGGATCGGCGTTCGTCTGGTTCGGCCTGGCGCTGGTGTGCGTCGGCACCGGACTGCTCAAGCCCAACATCTCCGCGATGGTCGGCGAGCTGTACAAGGATGCTCCCGACGCCCGCCGCGACGCCGGGTACTCGCTCTTCTACATGGGCATCAACATCGGCTCGGCCATCGGCCTGTTCCTGGTGGGCTACCTCGGCGAGCGGTTCGACTGGCACGTCGGCTTCGCCGTCGCCGCCGTCGGCATGGCCCTGGGCCTGCTGCAGTACGTGCTGGGCCAGAAGAACCTCCAGGGCGCCGGGGACCGGCCCGGCAACCCCCTCACCGCCGGAGAGCGCGGCCGCCTGCTGCGCAACCTCGCCATCGCCGTCGCCGCGGTCGCGCTGGCCTTCGCCGCCGCCGCGCTGACCGGCACCCTCAGCGTCGACAACGTCACCTACGTGCTGACGGCCTTCTCGATCATCGTCCCCATCGGCTACTTCGTGTACATGTTCGTCGTGCGCCGCGACGAGATCACCGACGAGGAGCGGCCCAAGCTCAAGGCGTTCGTGTGGCTGTTCATCGCCTCGGCCGTCTTCTGGATGATCTTCGACCAGGCGGCCGGGCCGCTCACCCTGTTCGCCAAGGAGCACGTCGACCTGCACATCGGCTCCTTCGCCGTGCCCGCCGGGTCCACCCAGGCGGTCAACCCCGTGATGGTGATCGTGCTGGCCGGGGTGTTCGCCCTGGTCTGGAGCAAGCTGGGCGACCGGGTCAGCACCGGCATGAAGTTCGCCTTCGCCCTGGTGGTGTGCGGCTTCTCGTTCGTCGTGATGAGCTGGGCGACCGCCGCCACCGACGGCGGCACCGTCAAGGTGGGCCTGATGTGGCTGGTCGGCGTCTACCTGCTGCAGACCATCGCCGAGCTGTGCCTGTCCCCGGTGGGCCTGTCGATGACCTCCAAGCTCGCCCCGGAGGCGTTCAAGGCGCAGATGATGGGCCTGTTCTTCCTGTCCATCACCGCCGGGGACGCCGTCGGCGCCCAGGTCAGCCGCCTGCAGCCGGTGCTCGGCGGGAACTACTTCCTGCTGCTGGGCCTGCTGGCGGTGGTGTGCGGCATCGCCCTGTTCTTCTTCGTGGGCCGGCTGCGCGGGCTCATGGGGGAACACCGCCCCGCGCCCCAGGAGGCCGCGGCCTGAGGGGCGGCCCTCGGAAGGACCGCCGCCGCCCGTCCTGACGGCGCCCGGACGCCGCACCCCGCCCACCGGCCCCCGACCGCGCACCGCGGCCGGGGGCCGGAGGCGTCGGGACGGCCGGAGCGCCCCGTCCCGTCAGCGCAAGACCACCAGATGGTGCCGGACGAATGCGCGCAGCACCGCCGACACCGTGTCGAAGCCCGCCCCCGACCGCTCGGCCAGCTCGCCCGCCGTCAGGCGGCGGTCGCGCGCCAGCACGTTCAGCACCGGTTCGGCCGCCGCCGGGAACCGGTAGCGCCGTCCCGACACCGTCACCGACGCCTTGCCGCCCTCCACTGCCACCGGCGGAGCGATCAGCGGCACGAACTCCACCACCGTGTCCTCTTCCGGGGCACGGCCGTCCTCCACCGCCCATCGCAGGGCGTAGGACTGGCGGCGCGGGAAGCGGGCGTCGCGCTCGGCGAGGAAGGCGTCCACCCCGTTCTCCTCGGCCAGCGCCGCCAGCACCCGCACCAGCTCGTCGTGGCGCTTGCGGCGCTCGTCCAAAGAGGCGAAGCGCGGCAGGTCCCGGCGGAAGACCTCCTCGTCGTAGAGGCGCTCCACCAGCGACCGCGCCCAGTCCACCCCGGTGGCGCGGGTGAAGCCGAACGTCAGGTGCATGCTCACCCCGCCCGTCCCGGTGACCGTGTGCCACCACCCGCGCGGGACGTGCAGCACGTGCCCCGGCCGGAGCACGCCCTCCCACACCGTGCCCTCGGGCGGGGTGTGGGAGTGGTCGGAGTCGACCTTCATCGGGTGGGGGCGGCTGCCCGGCCCGTGCACCTGCCAGGCCTTCTCCCCGGCGACCTGCACGATGAAGGTGTCGTGGTCGTCCCAGTGGGTGGCGAAGCCGTGCGAGTCGCCCCAGATCAGGTACAGGTTCACCTGGGCGCGCTCGCGCACCAGGCGCATCAGGTCGTCGGCCGCCTCCCGGACCGGCGGGTGCAGCCGGTCGACGCTGTCCAGCACCAGGCTGGCCCCCTCGCGCAGCTCCCGGTAGAGCGCCTCGGGGCGCACCACCCGGGTGGACTCGCGGGAGACCTCCCCGGCCTCGGTGTAGCGCTCCACCGGCACCGCCGAGCCGGTGCGGTGCAGGCGCAGCCGGGGCGGGGCCAGCGGGCGGGTGGCCAGGACCTCGTCGAGCGCGTCGAAGTCCAGCAGGCCGCGCACCGCGTCTTCGCCGACGTCGGCGAAGAGCACGTCCTCGGACAGGCGGCTGCGCAGGGCGTCCTCGCCGATCGCCGCGCGCACGGCTCCGGTGAACAGGGTGTGGGGCTGGGACACGGTGGCGGTGACCTCCCGGGGAAGGGGCGGGGCCGCCGGGGGCCAGTGGCGAACCCCCGGCGGCGCTCTAGAGGGCGGTCACCCCGGCGGGGGCGCCGCCGCGCGGTGACCGGTGCATCGGACGGTCGGATTCGGTCGCGGTCAGATGAAGTCGGAGCTGCCGTCGGTGCCGTCGTTGTCGCCGCCGCCGGCGGTCAGGTCGCGCGAGGTGACCTCGTCGAGGTCCTCGACCTCGACCTCGAACTCCATGGGGTCCATGTCTGCTCCTGTCCTTCCTCGTCGGGGTTCCCTGCCCGGTGGGGCAGAGCTTCAGCGCCCGCCCGGGCGCGGCCGCAGGCCGGTCCGCTCGGCGGCGAACGCGTGGGCGTCGGCGGCCAGGGCGACGGCCCGGGACACGGCGCGCTGGCCGTGGCCGACGTCGCGCTCGTAGCGCAGCAGGGCGGGCGCGCCGGCCCCCTGGAGGGCGGCGCACATCTTGCGGGGGTGGGCGGCGCCGGTGCGGGTGTCGGAGTGGAAACCGGTGAGCAGGACCGCCGGACGGCGGCCGCCCGCCCCGTCCAGCGCCAGGTGGTAGGGGGAGTACGAGAGCAGCGCGGCGAAGTCGTCCGGGTCGGCGGCGGTGCCGAACTCGCGGGTCCACATCCGGCCCAGGCCCATGCGCTCGAAGCGGGCCATGTCGGTCAGCGGCGCCGAGGAGATCACCGCCGCGCACAGGTCGGGCCGGAGCCCGGCGGCGGCGAGCACCAGCATGCCCCCGGCCGACCCGCCGGTCAGGCACAGCCGGGCACGGTCGGCGTGGCCGCCCTCCACCAGCGCGTCGGCGGCGGCGACCAGGTCCTCCACGGCGCGGGGCTTGGCGCGTCCGGCACCGCGCCGGTGCCAGTCCCGGCCGCCGTCGCCGCCGCCGCGCACGTGCGCCACCGCGTACCGGCCCCCGGCGCGCAGCCAGGCCAGCACGGTGGCGCTGAAGCCGAACTGGCGGGGGCGGCCGAAACAGCCGTAGGCGTGCAGCAGCAGCGGGCCGTCCTCGTCGGGATCGGTGCCGGGCGCGGACAGCAGGGTGATGGGCACCCGGGTGCCGTCGGCGGAGCGGCAGCGCAGCACCCGGCGGCGGATGCGCGCGGTGGGGGCCGGGGGGCGCCCGCCGTCGGCGGCGGAGGGCCAGGGGCGCGGGCGCGCGGCGCCGGGGCCGAGCACCAGCACCCCCTGGGGCGTGGCGACGTCGGCGTAGCAGAAGTGGGCGGCGCCGTCTTGGCCCTGCTCCAGCCGGGTGACCATGCCCTCGCCGGGCAGGGTGACGGCGCGCAGGCGGCGGCCGTCGCGGGCGTCGTGCACGTCGAGGGAGCTGACACCCAGGCGGGTGCGGGTGACCAGGAGCTCGGGCCGGTCGGGGGTCCCGGCGGCGGTGAACCCGTCGAGGGGCGCGTCGGGGTCCTCGGGGACGACCTCGCGCCAGTGCGCGGGGGCGGCGGGGTCGGCGGCGCAGACGCGGCGGCGCGGGGCGTCCAGGGTGGTGCGGAGGTAGAGGACGCCGTCGGGGCCCAGGTCGGCGGTGGTCTCGGCTTCCAAGCCCTCCTGGACCGGGACCCAGGCGGGGGCGTCGGGCGGGGAGGCGTGCAGGTCGGCGATCCACACGTCGTTGCGGTGGCCGGTGCCGTGGCTCTCGGTGGCCAGCAGCCAGCGGTCGCCGAGGACCCGCACCCCGGGCACGGTCCGCGGGCCGGTGCAGGCGCGCACCAGGGTGTCCGGGGCGCCTCCGGCGGGGGCGTTCCCGGTGGCGGTGTTCCCGGTGGCGGCCACGCGGTGCAGCCAGAGCCCGCGGCGGCCGTCGGCGCCGTCGCGGCGGGCGTAGAAGAAGGCGGGGCCGCCCGGGGCCGGGGGGAGCCAGGCGACGTGCGAGTAGCGGACGCCCGGGATGGGCGGCTCGACGGGGGAGCCGTCGATGGTGCGCAGGATGCGCAGTTCGCCGTGCTCGGTGCCGCCGGTCGAGGTCTGCACCGCGACGAGGGAGCCGTCGGGGGAGGGCTCCCAGGCGTCCAGGGTGGTGCGCCCGCTGGGGGCGGCGGCGACGGGGTCGAACACGGTCCGCTCGTTCCGGCCTGCGGCGCCGTCCTTGGCGTGCCTGCCCTTCCCCCGGCCGCCGGCGGCGCCGTCCCGGTGGGCGGCGCCTCCGAGGGAGGCGTCCCCGAAGGCGACGATGCGGGGGTGCTCGTCGCCGGGGGAGCGGCGGGTGGCGAAGGCGGTGCCGCCGCGCAGGAGCGGGGGCGACCACAGGTCGTGGTCGAGCAGGCGGGTGATGTCGGAGGCGAGGCGGTCGCGCATGGGCCAGGCGCGGGCGGCCTCGGTGAACTCGCGCTGCCGCGCGTCGAGCCAGCGCCGGGTGGCGGTGGACTCGCCGTCCTCCAGCCACCGGTAGGGGTCGGGGACGGTGCGCCCGTGGACGGTGTCGAGGACCGACGCGGTGGGTCCCTGAGGTGCGGTCCGGGCGAACGGAACGCTCACCGGGCGGCGCGGGGTCGGCGGCGGGGGTTGTTCCGGTCGGGCACGTGGGCGTGTCGGCTGCGCACGATGACATCGTTCAAGCGCGCCGCGACGACGGTCAAGGGAGGAGTGACTGTCCGAAAGGCAAGCCAGATGTGCCGGTGAGGCGAGTTGTTCCCCCGGACCCGCCAGGTGACGGAGGTGGGGAGGGCGGTCGGCCCTTCCGGTGGCGCTGTCGGGTGCCGGGCGCGTGTGTGGTCGCCGGAGGGGGCGGCGACGGAATGAGCGGGGCGGTTCCCTGGGCCTGCTTGCCGTCCGGCGGGTTCCTCGCGGTCCGGGTGGTCGGACGGCTCGGCTGGTACCCCGCTCACGGGCCCTGGCCGGGCGGCGGGCCGCTGGGGTGCAGGGGGGAAGGGCGGCGACGACGGAGGTCGGCGGTCCTTCCGGTGGTGCTGTCGGGTGCGGGCGTGTGCGTGGTGACGGGAGGGGGCGGCGACGGAATGAGCGGGGCGGTTTCCCGGGCCTGCTTGCCGTCCGGCGGGTTCCTCGCGGTCCGGGTGGGCGGGCGGCTCGGCTGGTACCCCGCTCACGGGCCCTGGCCGGGGGCTGGCCGCCGGGGTGTGGGGTGGATGGCGGCGACGACATGGGAAGAGCGGGGCCGAGCGCTCCGGTCGGCCACCGGGCGTCTGCGCCACCCGCGCCGGGCCCTCTGCGTGTCTCGGCATGTGGGACCGATCGCCGAGTTACGCCTGGTGGCCGGTATCCGGACCTGAATACCGGCCACCAGGCGCATCTCGGCGAAGGGTCCCACATGCTGATACAGCCTCGTCCCGCCACGCGAGACGCCATGCCCCTGAAACCGGGCATATCGGATCCCTTCGCGCTCGTTGGCCGATCCAGCGCGGCGAACGAACCACCTGAAGGGCGATCGCGTGGTGCAACCACCACCCTCGTCGCCCCCGGACCGCGAGGGGCCCGCCGCCCGGCAAGCAGGGCCGGGGAAGCACCCGGCTGTCGCCGTCGCCGCCCCCTCCGGTGACCACGCACACGCCGCACGGCCGACAGCGCCACCGTAAGGGCCGCCGACCTTCGTCGTCGCTGCCCTCTTCCCTGACACCCCGGTGGCCCGGCGCCCGGCCGGGGCCCTTGAGTGGGGCACCTGCCGAGCCGCCCGCCCGGACCGCGCGGGGTCCGCCGCCCGGCAAGCAGGAGCAGGGAATCGCCCAGCTGGTGCCGTCGCCGCCCTCCACCCCGCCATCCCGGGGTCCGTGTGGGCCGGGCCGCCTACTCCGTCTCTGCCGACGCGTCGGGCGGCAGCAGGGGGCCGCCCTCCCATTCCTGGAAGACCAGCATCGTCTCCACGTTGTGGATCTCCGGGCGGGAGGTCAGCTCGTCGACGATCAGGCGCTGCAGGGTCGCCACGTCCGGGCAGGCCACCAGGACCAAGAAGTCCGACGCCCCCGCGATGTTGTACAGCGCCCGCGTCTCCGGCTGCGCCAGGATGTGCTCGGCCAGCGGCGCCAGCACGTCGCGGCTGTGCTGGGTGCGCAGGGTCAGGAACGCCTGGATCGGGCGCCCCAGGGCCTCCGGCGACACCTTCAGGCGGTAGCCCTCGATCACCCCCGACGCCCGCAGCCGGTTCACCCGGTCCAGGCACGTCGACGGCGCCACCCCCGCCTCCGCCGCCAGGTCGCGGTTGGTGATCCGTGCATTGTTCTGCAGGATGCGCAGAATCCGCAGATCCACCGAATCCAGATCGACTCGTCCAGTCATGGGCCGAATATATCACGGCGATTTGGTGATGTTTTCGCAGATCATCCATAATTAGCGGGACATGTTCGTTGAACGACCGGCGTACGTCCGGTCGTTCCGCAATTCGTTCCGCCGTGCCGCGGTTCCCCCGGAGAGGTGAGGGGACGGGCGCCGACCGAGGGCCGCCCGGGGCGGGCGCGGCGGGTCCCGACGCGGACGAGGGGGTGCGCTCGTGCCGATCCCGGAGCACATGGGTGGGTTCATCGCGGCAGCGGTGCTGGTCACGGTCCTTCCCGGACCCGATTTCGTGCTCATCACCCGCAACACCGCCCGCGGCGGGCGGCGCGGCGGGCTGGCGACCGCCGCCGGGTCGGTCACCGGCATCGCCGCGTGGGCGCTGCTGGCCACCGCCGGCCTGTCGGTGCTGGTCGCCTCGCACCCGGCGGTGCTGCACGCGCTCCGCCTGGCCGGTGCCGCCTACCTCGTCTACCTCGGCGGCAGCACCATCCTCGCGCTGTGGCGCGCGCGCCGCGCCACCGACGGCGCCGCCGAGGCGGCCGCCCACCACGGCGGCGGCGCGGACCGTTCCGGAGCCCCCTACCTGCAGGGGCTGGTCAACAACCTGCTCAACCCCAAGCTGCCGGTCATGTTCGTGACCGTGCTCCCGCAGTTCGTCTCGGCCCCCGAGGCGGCGGTCCAGCAGACGGCGCTGCTCGGCGCCGTGCTGGTGGCGATGGTCGTGGTCTGGTGGCTGGTCTACGTGCTGGGCATCAGCGCGCTGTCAGAGATCATGCGGCGCCGCCGCGTCCGGCAGGGCATCGACCTGGCCGGGGGTGTGGCCCTGACGGCCTTCGGGGTGGCCCTCGCCCTCGCCGCCTGAGGCGGCGGCCGCCAGCAGCGGGCCCGCGTCGCGCACGGCGACGGCGGGCTCGTCGGCGCTGAGCACGGCCAGCGCCGCGCGGTAGCGGGGGCCCGCGTCCAGGTCCACCAGGCGCACGCGCCCAAGGGGCGGGGCGCCGGGCGAGGCCCAAGACAGAACGCGGCCGGGTGCGGCGGGGGAGGACACCTCCACCGCGGCCAGGCCCGCGTAGATGCCCTCGCCGCTCGCCTTGAGCAGCGCCTCCTTGCGGGCCCAGTAGGTGAAGAAGCCCTCCGCCGCGCGGTCGGCGGGAAGCGCGGCGAGCGCCTCACGCTCGGCGGGGGCGAGCGCCATCTCGGCCAGCGAGGAGGTGTCGCGCCGCGGGGAGACCTCTTCGACGTCGACCCCGACCGGCACGCCCCGCGCCACGGCGAGCGCCACCCGGTCGCCCGAATGGCTGATGGACACCTCCAGCCCGGCGGCGGGCCCGGCGGGAACGGGCTTGCCGTGCGGTTCGCGGTCGGCGCCGTCGCAGTTGCGGCAGTGCAGGTCGAACGCGACCGCGGCCGGGGCGCAGCCCGCCTCGCGCGCCACGGCCAGGCGGGCGAGGGCGTGGGCGACGATGTAGCGGTCGCGGTCGGCCTGGCGGCGGAACCGGGCGTGGCGCTCGCGCTCGCGCGCGTCGAGGAGCCGTTCGAGGGCGGGGTGGGCCAGGGCGGGCGTGGCCCACCATATGTCGCAGTGCACCCGTGCGTCGCTCACCGTCCCATTGTGGCGGATCAGGGCGCGTTGGTGTCCGATCAATTTTCGTGTTCGTTGGATTGCGAAACGAACATACTCAGTGTTTGAATGAGGCCATGGACAGTGCGGAACGGGTGGATCTGGTGATCGCCCGGCTGAAGGAGGCCGGTGAGGTCGGCGTCGCCGAACTGGCGGAGGCCAGCGGCCACTCGGAGATGACGATCCGCCGCGACCTGGACCGGCTGGAGTCGCAGGGGGTGCTGCGCCGGGTGCGCGGCGGGGCGGTCAGCCTCGTCCCGCGCGGGCAGGAGCCGCCCTACGTGCTGCGCGAGCGCCAGGCGGTGGAGGCCAAGCAGCGCATCGCCGCCCGCGTGGCCGCGCTCGTGCCGACGGGCGCGGCCCTGGCCCTGGACAGCGGGACGACCGCGCTGGAGGTGGCCCGCGAACTCGCGGGACGCCCGGTCACCGTCATGCCGCTGTCGCTGCAGGGGGCCGACGTGCTGGCGCGGTCGGCGGAGACGACGGTGCTGGTCGCCGGGGGCGAAGTGCGCCCGGGTGAGCTGAATCTGCACGGCCCCCTGGCCGAGGCGTCGCTGGCGGCGGTGCGCTTCGACGTGGCGGTGGTGGGGTGCTGCGGGCTGTCGGCGGGGGACGGCGTCACGGCGCACGACCTGCCGGACGTCGCGGTCAAGCGGGCGATGATGCGCTCGTCGCAGCGGACCGTCGCCGCGGCGGACTCGACGAAGATCGGCCTGGTCACGATGGGCTATGTGTGCCCGGTCGGGGAGATCGACACGCTGGTCACCGACGACGGCGCCCCGGAGGACGCACTGGCCGAGATCCGCGCGGCGGGCGTCGACGTGGTGACGGTGTAGGGCCCCGGGAGGGGGCGGCGGGGTGTCGCGTGGAGAACGGCGACGAGGACTGGTCGGTGGTCCGTGCGGCGGCTCCGTCGCCCCCTCCCCGTTGACGCTTCTATGCCAAGCGGCCGATGAGAGCGCTTGGTGTTCTCGGGAGAACGGACCCTACCGGCGCGGTCGTGGCGTCGTTCTTCCCGGGATCAACGATGGGGCCTGTGCCGCCCGTCCGGGACACGCCCGCACGCCGCGTGGCCGACACCGTCGCCGCAGGGGCCGCCGGCCTTCGTCGTCGCTGCCCTCCACCTGGCATTCCGGGGCCTGGTGCCAGGCGGGCGGGGCGGAAGGCGTGGGCCCCGTCGCCGTCCGGTATCGACCGCCCGTACCCCCGGGCCCCGGTAGCGGGGCCGGCCCCGACGCCTTGACCGAAAAGGAGAGACCGTGCCCGAGACCGGTGTCGACAGAGCGGCCGCTTCCGGCGGCGCCGTGCCGCCCCCGTCCGCCGACGCGAGCCCCGACGCGGCCCCCGGCCGGAGCCTGCGCCGGGCCCGCGGGGCCGTCGTCGTCTACTTCTTCGTCGCCGGGGTGATCCTGGCGACCTGGGCCTCACGGGTGCCCGACATCAAGGCCCAGGTCGGCATCGACGACGGCGCCCTGAGTGTGGGCCTGCTGGGCCTGGCCGTCGGCGCGCTCGCCGCCATGCAGGTCGCCGGGCGCGCCACCGACCGGTTCGGCAGCGCGGCCGTCACACTGCCCGCCGCCGTCTTCGGCTCCCTCGCCCTCGCCGCCCCCGCGCACGCCCATTCCCTGCCCGCGCTGTTCGCCGCCCTCTTCGCCCTGGGCGCCGGGCACGGCCTGATCGACGTCCCCATGAACGTGCACGCCGCCCGGGTCGAGCGCGCCTACGGTCGTCCCATCATGGCCTCATTCCACGCGGCCTTCTCCATCGGCGGGTTCGTCGGCGCCGGGACCGGGGCGCTCAGCGCGCACATCGGCATGAGCGCCACCGCCGCCTTCTGGACCGTGGCGGCGGTCTGCACCGTCGCCTCGTTCGCCGCCCGCCCGATGCTGCTGCCCGGCCGCGACAGCGAACCGGCCCGGAGCGGTGACGAGAAGAGCGGAGGCGGCGGTACCGCCCCCGCCGGACGGGCCCGCCCCCGGATCGCCCCCGTGGTGCTCCTCTTCGGCGTCGTCGCCTTCGCCTCGTTCGTCGCCGAAGGGGCGGCCACCGACTGGACCAGCGTCTACCTGCACGACACCGCCGGGGCCTCCGACGCCGTCGCCGCCGCCGGGTTCGCCGTGTTCTCCGCCGCCATGGCCGCCGGACGCCTCGTCGGAGACCGCCTGGCCGCCCGCTTCGGCCCGGTGGCCCTGGTGCGCTCCTGCGGCCTGCTCGCCGCCGGGGGCCTCGGCCTGGCCCTGGCCGTCCCGGTCCCGCCGGCCGCCCTGGCCGGGTTCGCCCTGATGGGGGCCGGGCTGTCCTGCGTCGTCCCGCAGGCCTTCTCGGCCGCGACCTCCTACGACCCCGCCCGCGCCGGGCGCAACCTCGGCATGGTCGCCGCCTTCGGGTACGTCGGCCTGCTCAGCGGTCCCGTCGCCATCGGCGCCATCGCCCACCTGACCGACCTGCGCGCCGCCCTGGCCGTGCCCGCGCTGCTCGCCCTGGTCGCGGTCGCCGCGGCGGGGGCCCTGCGCCCCCGCCGCCCCGCCCCGGCGGCGGGACCCGCCCCGCAGGCGGGGTCCGGCCAGGTGTAACCCGGCGGCGCAGCGGGAATCCGTCAGGTGACCGTCCGGCCCGGGCGCCCGCAGCCCCCGCGGGCCGTAGGCCGGACCAGCGCCCAAGGAGGCCACCGTGTCCCTGTCGGCCCTCTTCGGTCTCGGGTCCCTCGCCGTCCTGGCCGTGCTGACGCTCCTCTTCCTCGCCGCCCTGTTCGCCGCGGACGGTGCGGACGGCGGGGACGACGCCGCCGCCGACGAGGAGTCCGTCGACAATGCCCTGCACATGCACGGCGTGCACGGCTGCTGACCCGGGCGCCGCTATCCTCGGGGCCGCGGCCGCAGGGCGCGGCCCGGGGAGCGGAGCACTGAGATGACCGACGACGGCAGGACCACGTTCGCTGCGGCGCGCCGCGAGCGGATCATGGAGCTGGTGCGCGCCAACGGCAGCATGGCCCTGCGCGACATCGCCACCCAGGTGCGGGCCTCGGAGGTCACCGTGCGCCGGGACGTGCGCGCCCTGGAGGCCGAGGGACTGATCGACCGCCGCCGGGGCGGCGCCGCCCTGCCCGGACAGCTCGGCCACGACCAGAGCTACGCCCAGATGACCGGGCACAACGCCCCGCAGAAGCGCGCCATCGCCGCCGCGGCGGCCCGGCTCGTCGAGGACGATGACGCGATCGCCCTGGGCCCCGGCACCACCGCCGAGGCGCTCGCCCGCGAACTGGTCGGGCGGCGCAACCTCACCGTGGTGACCACCTCCCTGCCCGCCGCCGACGTGCTGGCCGGGGCGCCGGGCGTGGAGGTGGTCATGCCGGGCGGCACCCTGCGCTCGTCCATCCGGGCGCTGGTGGGCGCCGCCACCGAGCAGGCCCTGGCGGGGCTGCGGGTGCGGCGCGCCTTCGTCACCGGCAACGGGGTCACCGCCGACCGGGGGCTGAGCACGCCCAACCCGGCGGTGGCCGCCACCGACCGGGCGCTGGTCGCCGCCGCGCAGGAGGCGATCGTGCTCGCCGACAGCAGCAAGGTCGGCACCGACACCATGGTGCAGACGGTGCCGCCCGAGCAGATCGCCCACCTGGTCACCGACAACCGGGCCGACCCCGAGGTGCTGATGACGCTGGAGGACGCCGGCACCCTGGTGCACGTGGCGGTCCTCGACACCGACCGGGGCGAATGAGCCCGGGATCGGCCCTCATGGCGGGCCGGGGCGCAGAACGGTAAGAATGGGGCCCGGCGGGGCGGTCCGGTCCCCGCGCCCCGACAGCCCAGGAGGCCGACCCATGCCGACCCCCGCACCCCTGCCCGAGCCGTGGGCCGCGTCGAAGGTGACCGTCGTCGTCCCCACCTACGACGAGGCCGACAACCTGCCGGTGCTGGTGAACGCGCTGCTCGGACTGGACCTCCCGGGCCTTCGGGTGCTGGTCGTCGACGACGGCTCGCCCGACGGGACGGGCGAGATCGCCGAAAAGCTCGCCGCCGACGCCGGGGGCAGGGTCGGCGTGCTGCACCGGACCGCCAAGGACGGCCTCGGGCGCGCCTACGTGGCGGGGATGGCCCGCGCCCTGGAGGAGGGCGCCGAGTACGTCGTGCAGATGGACGCCGACCTGAGCCACCCGCCGCGGTACGTGCCGCAGCTTCTGGGCACGGCGCTGGCGACGGGCGCGGGCGTGGTGATCGGCAGCCGCTATGTGGCCGGGGGGAGCCTCTCGGAGGAGTGGAACCTGCGCCGCAGGGTGCTGAGCGGGTGGGCGAACGCCTACGTCAAGGCGATCCTGGCGCTCCCGGTGCGGGACGTGACGGCGGGGTTCAAGATCTGGACCGCCGAGGCCCTGCGCGCGCTGGACCTGGAGACCATCGGGAGCGCGGGGTACAGCTTCCAGGTGGAGATGCACTTCCGGGCCTACCGGAGGGGGCAGAAGATGCTGGAGATCCCGATCCACTTCGAGGACCGGCAGGAGGGCGACAGCAAGATGGACCTGGCGGTCCAGGTGGAGTCCGCCCTGCGCCCGTTCCGCCTCCGCCGCGACGAGCGGGGGCACCGCCGCTCCCGCTGACCCGACCGGCCCCGGCCGGGACCCGTTCCGGGGCGGGCGCGGCCCGGGGCCGGTGCCGTACGGGCCGTCAGGCCGCGCGGCCGACGAGGGCGTCGCGCATGCGGTCGGTCGTCCCCATGCCCGGATCGGGGAGGCGGTCGGCGGGCGGGGTGTCCGGGGCCGCCGGGCGCCGGTCAGCGGTCGGCCGCGCGCGAGCGCAGCACCGTGTCGCAGATCAGCCCGGCCAGGCGTTCGGCCTGGTCGCGTGTGTGCGGGACGGGGGCCTCGCGGGCTCCCCGGCGGACCGGGCCCACGGCGAACAGGCGGCGCTCCGCCCGCCCCCGCGGGCCGAGCAGGGCGCCGCGCGGGCAGGTGGCCAGCCCCTCGGACGGGTCGTCCCCGGTCGCCACGGGCGGTGTGCGCACCCGCGGGTCGCCCGTGGCGACCACCAGGGCCCACGCGGCGACCGGGGCCGGTCCGCCCGTCTCCACGCGCACCCGGCCGGCCTCGGCGCGGGCGCCCGCCACCCGGGCGGGGCGGACCTCCAGCGACGCGAACGGGGCCGCCCACGCCGCCGTCGCCGTCAGCGTGTCCTCCAGGTAGTCCCCGTAGACGCGGCGCGGCAGGAACGTGGCGGGGGTGCACCGCACCCCGCTCAGCCGGGCCCATTCCAGCAGGTGGGCCGGGCGGTCGGGGAACGCCGACAGCAGCCGCGCGGGCACCGGGAGCCGGTCGGAGGTGTGCAGGTCCGAGCCGCGCCCGCAGCGCCCCGCGTCGTCGAGCACGACCACCCGGTACTCCAGGCGCAGCCAGGTGGTGGCGCGCAGCAGGGCGATGGCGGCCAGCGCGGTGCTCGGGCCGCCCCCGGCGAAGGCGACCAGCGGTTCCGCACCGCCGCCGGGCGCCGCGGATCCGTCCATGCCGGGAGTCTAGACCTCTGGGCCGACCCGGCGAACCCCGCGCGCCGGGCACCGTGCCGTGCCGTTCCGGGGCGCACGCTGTGGCCCCCGTCGCCGGTCGTCGGTCAGGAGACGGGCCGGAACCCGCCGATGAGGGTGATCCGGTTCCCGTCGGGGTCGGTGACCGCCGACAGGCGCACCCCCTTGTCCACCTCCTGGACGTCCTCGGGCGACAAACCCCGCTCCCTGAGAGCCGCCACGTGGGCGGGCAGGTCGTCGGCCGCCAGGTTCACCAGCGCCGTGCCCGCCCGGTCCGGGTCCCGCCACACCTGAACCCACCCGGTGTCGGCGGCCCGCCACGGTGAGGCCGCCCGGCCCGAAAGGGCGCCGCCGGCGGCGCGGCGTGAGGAGGCCGCCGCGGTGGACGCGTCACCGCCCGTCGCTGCCGCTCACTCCCGCCGACTGGGCCCCTCGCCGGGTTCCGCGGCCGTCTCCCGTGGCTCCATCGGCGGGCCGCTCACCCCGCAGAACAGGCCCTTGTGCTGCTCCACGCGCTGCGGCCGCTCCCGCAGTAGGACGAACGCGAGCGCGCCCCCGCCCACGCTCACCGCCGCCACGATCAGCATCGCCGCCGCGAAGCCGCCCTCGATCCCGGCCGCGCCGCTCACACCCGCCGCCGCCGGGACCGCCGCGACACCGATCAGCTGTGCCGCCCGCGCCACCGTGTTGTTCACCCCTGAAGCCACCCCCGCGTGCCGCTCCGGGGCCGACGACAGCGCCGTCGCCGTCAGCGGTGCCACCGCCGCCGACAACCCCAGCCCGACCACGAGCACCCCCGGCAGCACCCCGGCCACGTACCCCGCCTCGGGCGTCAGCCGGGACAGCAGCAGCATGCCGACCCCCACCAGCAGCGGGCCCGCCGTCATCTGCGCGCGCGGGCCGATCCGCTCGGCCAAGCGGCCCGACCGCCCCGACAGCAGCAGCATCAGCACCGTGATCGGCAGGGACGCCGCCCCCGCCTCCAGCGCCGTGTACCCCGCCGCCTCCTGCAGATACAGCACCAGCAGGAACAGCAGCGGGCCCAGCGCCCCGTACATCAGCACCGTCACCAGGTTCGCCGCGGTGAACCGCGCCGACCGGAAGACCCCCAGCGGCAGCATCGGGGACGCGCTGCGCGCCTCCACCGCGGCGAACGCCGCCAGCGCCGCCACGCCCACGGCCCCGCTCACCACCACCGCCGCCGGCGGGACCGCCCCCGCCCCGGCTTCGATCAGCGCGTAGGTGATCCCCGCCAGGGCCAGCACCGCCAGCAGCGCCCCCGCGTAGTCCATCCGCGCGGGCGCCCCCGCGTCCCGCGACTCGGGCAGGTGGCGCCGGGCGATCAGCAGCACCGCCGCCGCCAGCGGCAGGTTGATGAGGAAGATCAGCCGCCAGGAGCCGATGTCCACCAGCCACCCGCCCAGGAACGGCCCGACCGCCGCCGCCACCCCGGTCAGCCCCGACCAGGCGCCGACCGCCTGGGCCCGGTCCTCCTTGCGGAACCCCGACTGCAGCACCGCCAGGCTCCCCGGGGTGAGCAGCGCGCCGCCCACCCCCTGCAGCACCCGCCCGGCCACCAGCAGCTCCAGCGTCGGTGCGGCCGTGCACAGCGCCGACGCCAGGGCGAACCACGCCACCCCCAGGGAGAACATCCGCACCCGGCCGAACCGGTCCGCCAGCGAGCCGCCCAGCAGGATCAGCGCCGACAGGGTGACCATGTAGCCGTTGGCGATCCACTGCAGCCCGGCCACCCCGGTACCCAGGTCGTCCTGGATGACCGGGAGGGCGACGTTGACGACCGTGGAGTCGAGGAAGGCCATCCCCGACCCGAGCACGGTGGCGGCCAGCGTCCACCGCGCCGCGGGCGTCCCCCACGCGATGCCGCCGTCCCGGTCCCGGTCGCTCCCCGCGTCCACACGGCCTCCTCTCCCCGGCGCGCCTGTCCTCCGCGCCCCGCGGACCCCTCGACGGCGGCCGGGCGCCACACTACGCCGGAGGGCCCCGCCCGATGCGCGCACCGCGCCGGAGGCCGCACTCCCACCCTCCTGGCCGGTGGAGTGCCCGGTGGTCGGCGTCGGCGAGGCGGAATCGGCGCGCCGCTGTTCTGCCCACCGCCAGGATTCCGCCAGACCGTACACAAGAATCGGACAGATATGCACTTTGGGCTCAAGGGCCGCTGAAACCTTATTTGAACCTCGAGTTGGCGGGCGAGAAAAGGCGCCGGTCCGGCCACGCGATCCGGATTCCTCGGGGTAGGTTCAAGTCGTCGGAAGCAGCGATCTCACCGGCAGGATCACAAGGCGGGCCAACGCCGCCCGGAGGAAAGAGGTCGGTTTCATGAATGAATCCTCAGACGGCAAGGGTTCTTCCAGGGCGGCGAAGTGGGGCTGCATAGGGGTCGTGGGGGCGGCCGCGATCGGTGGTGCCTTCACCGTCGTGGCGGCGGTGGCCCCTGGACTTCTGGGGGCGGATCCGTCCGTGTCCGAGGACGCCCCCTCAGGGCCCTCCGAGTCCGGTGGTGAGGGCGATCCGAACGTGACGGCGGTGTCGCCGGTGACTGGGGTGTGGTCCGGGAAATACCGTTGCGAGGAGCTTCTCGGGATGGAGCTGGAGATCGCCCCGGACCCTGATTCGGGCGAGGACGCCGTGGCGGCGACATTCACCTTCTTCCCTGTGGATGGCAATGCGGGAAATCCGCTGGGAACATTCGCCATGCAGGGCAGCTACCGCGACGGAAACCTGGCCCTCGACCGGGATTATTGGATCGTTGAGAACCCCTCCTATGTGATGCTCGATCTCACCGGAGAGCACCCGGACGGTGACCAGGACCGGCTGGAAGGCGAGGTCAAAGCCTCTTCCAGATGCCAGAGCTTCAGCATTGAGAAGATCGCTGACGAAGCACAGCCGCCTGAGGTGTAGTGGTCGGCGCCGTGCTGCGCCGGATGAAGGCGGTCCGACAGAGAGACCCTCGGATCAGGGACCAGGAACGCTCGCGCGGCTCTCGGCGCGGGCGCGCTGACTCCGGCACGCCTCGCATGGGGCCGGAACGCACGAAACGGGGGCGGGGCGGGCCCTTTCCGGCCGCGTCCCGCCCCCGCAGGGGTGCGGTATCCGTCACTCGCTCGCGAGCGCCCCCGTGATCGACTGGCCGGCCGCCTTGCGGCCCGGCAGCACCGACGCCAGCAGGCCCGCGGCCACCGCGACGCCGATGAACACCGCGATCTGCGCGACCGGCAGGGTGAACACCATGCTCGGCATGGCCGACGTCCCGGCCGCCCAGCCGAACACGACGCCCAGCAGGATGCCCACGCCCGCCCCGATCAGGCACAGCACCACGGCCTCGATGCTCAGCATCCGCCGCAGCTGCCCCCGGGCGAGCCCGAGCGCCCGCAGCATCGCCGACTCGCGGGTGCGCTCCAGCACCGACAGCGCCATCGTGTTCGCGATGCCGAACACGGCGATGATGATCGCCAGGCCCAGCATGGCCGCGATGGCCAGGAAGGCGATGTTGAGCACGTCGTCGAACTGCGCCTTCATCTCGGCCATCGAGCTGACGCCCACCGTGGGGGCGTCGGCGACCGCGTCGTACACCGCGTCGCGCACCTGCTGCGCCGAGGCGCCTTCGGCCCCGTTCACCAGGATCTCGGAGGACCCCTCGATGCTCGGGAACGCCTTCTCGAAGTCCTCGGGGGCCAGGGTCGCGCCCCACAGGGTCCCGCCGTCCTCCAGGACCGCGGCGATCTCGTACTCCTTCACCCCGTCCTCGGTGGCCACCGGGAGCATGTCCCCGGCCTCGCGGTCGCCCGCGTACCCCTCCGACACGGCCACCTTGCCCGGGCCCATGCCGGACAGCGCCCCGGAGACGGCGTCGTTCTTGAGGTCCCCGCCGAGCGTGCCGCCGATGTAGGTGCTGACGGGCAGGTCGCCCGTGGCCTCGTCGCCGCCGGTGTAGGTCTGCCGCTGCTCGATGACGGTGCCGGTCGCGTCGGACTCCTCCAGCGCGTCCACCGACTCCTGCGGCACGACCGCGTCCGGCTCGTCCATGGGCGCGCTGACCAGGTAGTCGGCCGGGAACTGCTCGGCCAGCATCTCGTCCATCGTGGTCTTGAGCGAGGCGTTGACCACCGCGTAGCCGGTGATCAGCGTCGCCCCCACGGTCAGGGCGATCATCGCCGTCGCCGCCCGCTTCGGGCTGCGCCGCGAGTTGTCGGCGGCCAGCATGCTCGCCACCCCGACGCGCCGCATGACCGGCGAGACGGCCGCCACGACCGCGCGTACCAGCAGCGGCGACAGGACCACCACGCCGACGAAGCAGATCAGCCCCGCCACCGTCGTCAGGATCATGCCGGTCGCGCCTACACCGACGTTGGTGGCAACGAACACGATGCCGCCCGAGATGAGGAACAGCACGGCGCCGATCGTGATGCGCACCCAGCCGATGCCCTTCTCCAGGCCCTGCGCGGTGGCGCTGGTGCGCAGCGCCGCCAACGGCGGGACGCGGGTGGCGCGCCAGGCCGGAAGCAGCGCCGCGCCCAGCGCCATCACGGTGCCCACGGTCATCCCGACGACGACCGGCAGGACGCCCACGACCAGCGGCTGGGAGGTGTCGGCGCCCAGCGCCTCGCCCCCGAAGGCGAACCCGGCCCAGCCGGCCGCCACGCCCGCGGCGATGCCCAGCGCGGAGGCGATCAGCCCGACCACCAGCGCCTCGGTGAGCACGCTGCGGAACACCTGCCCGCGCGCCGAGCCCACGCACCGCAGCAGCGCCATCTCCCGCTGGCGCTGGGCCACCAGGATCGCGAAGGTGTTGTAGATGACGATCGCGGCCACGAAGACCGAGATCAGCGCGAACAGCATCAGGCCGACGGTGAGCACCTGCGTGTCGGCGCCCGCGTTCTTCGCGAGCTGCTCGCCGTAGGCGGTGCCGGTCTCCACGTCGGCGCCCGGCCCGACCGCGTCCTCCACGGCGCCGACCACCTCGGCGTCGGTGACGCCTTCGGCCGCGGCCGCGTCGATCTCCGAGTACCCCTCGGCCCCGGTCATCGCACGGGCGGTGTCCTCATCGAAGGCGACGACCCCGCGGTAGGCCAGTTCGCCGTCGACGCCGAAGTCGACCAGGCCGCTGACGGTGAACTCGTGCCGGTCGCCCTCGGAGTCGAGCACGGTGACGGTGTCCCCGACCCCGTACCCCGTGGCGTCGGCGCTGGTGGTGGCCAGGGCGACTTCGCCGGAACCGTCGGGCAGGGCCCCTTCCGTCGGCTGGAACCGGGTGCCGTCCCCCAGGCTCATGCCGATCGTGGGCATGGCCCCCACGGACCGGCCGTCCTTGTCGAGCAGGGGGGCGTCCCCGCGGGTCATACCGCCGGCCGCGGCCACCTCGGGCAGGTCGCGGACCTTCTCCAGCGCGCCGGCGGGCAGCGAGGGCAGGGGCGCCTCCGGGTCGGCGGGGGCGCCCTCGTCGGCCTCCGGGACGGCGACGGCGGCGAAGTCGTCGGCCGACCCCATCATCTTGGTGCTGAACCCGGCCTTCAGGGTGTCGCTGAAGACCAGCGTGCCGGAGACGAACATGACGCCCAGGGCGATCGCCAGGGCGGTGGTGACCAGCCGCGCCTTGTGCATGCGCAGCCCGGCCAGGGTGGTGCGCAGCATCAGGACTCCAGCTTCAGCAGTCGGTCCGAGACGGTCTCGGCGGTGGGCGCGTGCACCTCGTCCACCAGGCGCCCGTCGCGCAGGAAGATCACCCGGTCGGCGTAGGAGGCGGCCACCGGGTCGTGGGTGACCATCACGACGGTCTGGCCCATGTCCCGGGCCGAGTCGCGCAGGAACGACAGCACCCCGGCGCCCGAGCGCGAGTCGAGGTTGCCGGTGGGCTCGTCGGCGTAGACCACCTCCGGGGCGCCGAGCAGGGCCCGGGCCACCGCCACGCGCTGCTGCTGGCCGCCGGAGAGCTTGGAGGGCAGGTGGTCCAGCCGGTCGCGCAGGCCGACCACGTCGATCAGCCGCTCGAAGCGCTCCCGGTCCACCTTGCGCTTGGCGATCTGCGCCGGGAGCAGGATGTTCTGCTCGGCGGTGAGCATCGGCAGCAGGTTGAACGACTGGAAGATGAAGCCGATGCGGTCCCGGCGCAGCTGGGTGAGCTGCCGGTCGTTGAGGCGGGTGATGTCGGTGCGCCCCAGGTGAACGGTGCCCGAGCTGGCGGTGTCCAGCCCGGCCAGGCAGTGCATCAGGGTGGACTTGCCCGAGCCCGACGGGCCCATGATGGCGGTGAAGTGCCCGCGGGCGAACTCGACGCTGACCCCGTCGAGCGCCCGCACGGCCGAGTCGCCCGCCCCGTACACCTTGGAGAGGCTCCGTGCGATCACCACGGGGGGCGCCTGTGTGCTGTGGTCGGGTGCGGCCACCGCTGCGGTCTGGCTCACGTCTCGTTGCTCCTGCTGTCGAATGCCGTCGATGGGCTGGTGGGGCCGGACCGGCCCGGGAGGGGCGGCCCGGAGGATTCCGGCGGTGTCCGACGGGTTCGCGGTCCGGACACCGACCCTGTGAACGCTATGGCTCCGGGCGCCCCTCGGGCCTCGGCCGCGAAGCCGATATCCGTCATGGCCGAAAGGAGGGGGTGCGCCGCGGTCCGGCGCCTTGGGCGGTGCCCGGGCACCGACTTTCGTCGGTACGGCGCGGCGGACCCCGGGGGCCGGGCGGTCTCCAAGCGCCGCGCGGCCCCCGCGTGAGCAGGCCGCGCGCCCGGCACCGACCTTCGTCGCCCCGCCCGCGAACCGCCGCTCACCAGGCCGGATCAGGGGTGCGGCGCCGCCTAGACTCCGGTGTGTGTTCTACGGGGAAGGCGAAGAGCGACGGCTCAGGGCCGCTTTCGGCGACGGGCCGGTCCGGCTGTGGAAGTGGTGGTGGGACCGCCGCCACCGGATCGCCGACTGGATCGTGGCGGTGTGCGCCTTCCCGTGGACGGCGCTGTTCAACCTGGCGCCCGGATGGGGCCTGCTCAGCGCCGGGGTGGTTCCCTTTCAGGCCGGGGGCGCGCCCGCCCTGCTCCAGGTGGCCGTGCTCGGATTCCTGACCCTGGCGCTGCCCGCCGCGGTCTCCCTCGCCCTCCTGGTGCGCCGGTCCCGCCCGAACTGGCTGATGGGCCTGGCCCTGGTGCTCCTGCTGTTCCTCGGCAACCCCGTGCCCGGCATGCTCGGCCTGTACTCCTACGCCTCCTGGTTCACCGACCGGCGCCGGCTCGCCCTGTGGAGCGCGCTGGTGGTGACGGCCGGCGCCGGCGCCTCGCTGGTGACGGACAGCCGCATCCTGGTGACCTTCTTCTTCCTCATGTGGGGCATCGCCCTGCCGCTGACCCTGGGGCTGTGGGTGGGCACCCGCCGCCAGCTCATCGGCAACCTGCGCGAGCGGGCCGAGCGCCTGGAGCGCGAGCAGTACCTGATGGCCGACCGGGCGATCAACGCCGAGCGCACCCGCATCGCCCGGGAGATGCACGACGTGGTGGCGCACCGGGTCAGCATGATGGTCCTGCAGGCGGGCGGGCTGGAGGTGAACGCCCCCGATGACCGCACGGCCGAGGTGGCGGGGCTGATCCGCACCACCGGCCGCGAGGCGCTGGGCGAGCTGCGGGAGATCCTCGGGGTGCTGCGCGACTCGGCCGACGGGTCGGGCGGGGGCGCGGCCCCCACCGCCCCCCAGCCGGTCCTGTCCGACCTGTCCCGGCTGGTGGGGGAGTGGCGCACCGCCGGGATGGACGTGGTGTGGAGCAGCGGCGGGCGGCCGCGCCCGCTGCCCGCCCAGGCGGAGCGGACCGCCTACCGGGTGGTGCAGGAGGCGCTGACCAACGCCGGGCGGCACGCGCCGGGGGCGCGGGTGCAGGTCAGGGTCGACTACGGGGAGGGCGACCTGGAGGTGGCGGTCGCCAACGAGCCGCCTCCGCCGCGCACCGGCGGCGCCCCGGAGCCGCCGATGGGCGGCGGTTACGGGCTGGCGGGCCTGCACGAGCGGGTGGTGCTGGCCGAGGGCGTGCTCACCGCGGGCCCCTTCCCGGACGGCGGATGGCAGGTGCGGGCGGTGCTGCCGCTGCCGCACGGCGACGTCCCGCCCGGCGGAGAGGAACCGGGCCAGGGGCCGCCGGACCAGGGCGTCGGCCCCTCCGGCGGCCCTCCGCCGGGCCCGGCCCGCTGAACCGCCCTGACCTGTTGTCGATCGGGGGAATCCGGACCGGCGGGGGCGCCGAGGACCCGGGGCGCCCGGCCGAGGCGGCCAGGGCGCGTGGGCCCACGGCACACGGCCCACGCGCGTGCACGGGTCCGTCCCGGCCCCCGTGATGCGCTAGCGTCGCGCGTGGCAGGGGGAGCGCGCCGGGGCGCGGTGCCCGGGTGTGCAGGCGGTGACGGGGAAGGCGGCCGATGATCCGCACGGTTCTGGTCGACGACGAGCAGCTGGTCCGCTCGGGACTGAAGATGATCCTGGAAGCGGCCGACGACATCGAGGTCGTCGGCGAGGCCTCGGACGGCGCCGAGGCGGTCAAGGTCGCCCGCGAGACCGCCCCCGACGTCATGCTCCTGGACATCCGCATGCCCGGTACGGACGGGCTCACCGCCGCCGCCGAGCTGGCGACGCTGCCCACCCCGCCCCGCGTGGTGCTGCTGACCACCTTCGACCTCGACGAGTACGTGCACCAGGCGCTGCGCGCCGGGGCCGTCGGGTTCCTGCTCAAGGACACCCCGCCCCGGGACCTCATCGGGGCGGTGCGCACCGTGCACGAGGGCAACGCGATGCTCGCGCCCAGCGTGACCAAGCGGATGCTGGAGCGCTTCGCCGCCCCCGCGGCGCCCGCCTCCACCGAGGCCGAGCGGCGCCTGGCGGTGCTCAGCGACCGGGAGAAGCAGGTGCTGGTGGCCGTCGCCCGGGGCATGTCCAACGCCGAGGCCGGCAGGGAGCTGGGCATGCGCGAGGCGACGGTCAAGGCGCACGTGAGCCGCATCCTGGCCAAGATGGAGATGACCAACCGGGTGCAGGCGGCCATCCTGGCGCACGACGCCGGGTGGGTCTGACCGGCCCCTCCGCCCCTCGTCGCCCCTTCCCCTCCGTCACTCCGGCCGGGCGTGTGCGCCCCGGCGCGGGCCCGGGGCGGCCGCCGAGGCCAGCGCCGAGACCGCGGCCTCCAACGGGCCCCGCCCGACCAGCCACCGCCACAGGAACGCGCCGATGAGCGAGGCGACGGAGAACACCTCGGCCATGTGCTCGTCGACCGCCCCGGCCAGCCCGACGAAGTGGTCGGGGAACCACGCCTGCCAGGCCATGGCGAGCGCGTGCACGGCGTACACGGTGAGCGCCATCGCGCCCGCGGCGGTGAACGGCGCCAGCAGCCGCGGCAGGCGCTCGGCGGCCCACAGGCACCCGGCCAGGACGCACATGGCCACGCCCACGCCCCCGGCCGCTTCGACGGTGGTTGAGGTGTGGGGCATGCTGGTGAGCAGCCACCGGGCGTCGTCGGTGGGGATGGAGCCGATGACCTCCTCCCGCGGGCCGACGGCGCCGTAGAGGCCGTAGTTGTACCAGGCGTGCCAGGACACGCGGTAGGCGACGGCGGCCAGGAGGGCCCCGCCCAGCGCCAGCCGCAGGCGCACCACCCGCGAGCGCAGGTCGAGGCGGCCCACCGCGAGCCCGGCCAGCACCGCGCCCAGGCAGGCGAGGGCGGGGTAGTAGCCGTAGACGCCCAGCTCCAGCAGGCCTTGGCCGAAGAACAGGTGGGCGGGGTCCCGGCCGTTCCAGGCGTCGGTGAAGGCGGCCATGGCGCCGCCGGTGTCGTTGGACCGGCGCAGCAGGAACAGCAGCTGCGGCCCGGCGGCCAGGGCGGCCGCGGCGGCGGTGGCGGCCCAGCGGGCGGGCAGCCGCAGGAACGGGACGGCCAGCAGGAAGTACAGGCCGTAGTAGGTGATGATGACCGTCAGGTTGGAGCCGCTGACGGTGATGACCGCGTGCAGGAGCCAGCCGATCACCAGCAGGGCGGCGCCGCGCACGGCCACCCGGGCGGCGGCGGTGCGGGCGCGTCGGCCCCGGTGCGGCCGGGGGCCGCCGGACACCAGCGCGAGGGAGACCCCGGCCAGGAAGGCGAACAGGAGGGTGGAGCGGCCCCAGGCGTAGGTGAAGATGATCGCGGTGATCGGCCGGTCCGGGTCCAGGAACGGGACGCCGAAGTGGATGGCGAACATGCCCGCGATGGCGAGGTAGCGGGCGAGGTCGACACCGGCCAGCCGCCCGGAGGGCGGGGGATGGGGAGGCTCCTCGTCGGGCGGGGCCGCATCGGCGGCGGCCGGACCGCCCGGCGGTTCCGGCCCTGGGCCCCGGCCCCGCCCGGGGGCCGGGACGCGGACGGCACCGGTGGGCACGCCGACGGCCCGGACGGGCGGCCCGTCCGGTACCGGCGGCGAGGAGAGCAGGTTCGTCGCAGGCTGAGCGGGGTGAGGCTGCTTCATGGTCCTCGTAGGTGCGGGGCGAGGGAGACGTGTGTGGGGATGTCTCCCTGAGCGTTCAGTACTAGCACCATGCGGCCCCGTGCTCCACCCGCCCTGCTGAGCGCCTGTGGATCGCTCGCCGACCGCCCTTAGGCCTCCCCGCGGTCCGGGAGGCAGGGGACGCCGGTGGGCCCGGCCGTGTGCGGCCGGTCGGCGCCGTGGGCGGGCAAGTGCGCGCTTGCTAACGTGGTCGGCATGCCGAATGACACGCCCGAGATGCGGGTGTCGCACGCGGAGCGCGACCGCGTCGTGGAGGCCCTCCAGGCCGCCGCGGCCGCCGGCCGGCTCGGCGCCGAGGAGCTCGACGCCCGGGTGGAGCGGGCGCTGAGCGCCCTGACGCGCGGGGACCTGGCCGCCCTGACCACCGACCTGCCGGACATGCCCGAGGCCAAGGAGGTCCTCGCGATCAGGCAGTCCGGCGGCAAGTGGGTGCAGGACGGGCGTTGGCCGGTCCCCCCGAGGATCGATGTCCAGACGCAGATCTGCAGGGTGACCCTCGATTTCACCCGCGCCCTGATCACCTCGAACCCGGTGCGCATCAACGCCGAGATGATGCACGGACGCCTGCGCATCGTGACCCCGCCCGGAACGGTCGTCGACACGAGCGGCCTCAACCTCACCTTCTCCAGGGTCAAGGTCGCGTCCAAGGACTTCTCCCCCGACGCGCCACTGCGGTTGGAAGTCTCCGGAAGCCTCCTCCACGCCAAACTCATCGAACGCCGGGGGCGCGGCTGACCGCGGCACGCGGCATGCCCGTCGGTCCCGGTCGGCCGCGGACGGGCGCCGTCAGTCGAAGACGACGGCCGTGTTCACGATGAACAGGTCCGGTTGGGCCGGGAACACTTCTACCGCGACGATCGCGAACACCTGTGCCGGCGAGCACGTCTTGGCCGGGGCGGAGGACTTTGCCGACATCAGATGCGCTCCGGGACCGGTCCGTCGACCGATGCGTTCTCCTGGGCCTGCCGGGTGGCCGGGTTTCCGATGACGTTGATCGCCGAGATCAGGTGCAGGATGAGGGTGAGCGGGACACCGAAGGTCGGGATGAGCACCATCGGCAGTTCTTCCATCAGGTCGGTGTCGATGCCGGTGGCCAGCAACCCGATCGGATTGTCGGAGAACAGCACGCCCATGGCGACGGCATTGAGGAGATCGAGGACGCCGAACGCCGTCCATGCCAGGTAGATCCGTTGGCCGAGCCTCCCACGCCCGATCACGTACAGGGCCACCAATGGTGCGGTGACGCCGACGAACACGTCGCCGTAACCTGCGGGTAGGGCGAAACCCCCGGGAAGCGCGTCGATCGCGGCGAGCGCGATGAACGCGAGGCCGACGCACCGCCACGTCTGCAGCAGCGTGAGGAATCGCAGGTCAAGCGAGCGCGCCCAGTCGCGGAAGCGTTGCGAGGCGACCGCGGACCAGACCGCGACACCCGGTGGCACCGCGACTGCCAGCCCGATCGCGACCGGGGGGAAGTCGCCGGGGGTGGGGAAGGCGCCCGCGGCCGCAGCCGCGAGAACGGCCGCGAACCACGCGCCGGTGAGCAGCACGGCGGGCCTGAGCGCCCGAGCCGTTGGTGAGAGCGGTTGCGGCATGACCCCTCCTCGTCACTTGTACTTCGCAAGTGACTGTAGTAACAGTCTCTTGTATTGTGCAAGTGACCAGAAGGGGGACGTTGTGACCGACCGCGAGCTGAGGTCCGAATGTGCGATCGCGGCGACGCTGGACATCGTGGGCGACCGGTGGTCGCTGCTCGTCGTGCGCGATCTGTTCTTCCGCGACGAGCTGCGCTACGGCGACCTGGCCGCGTCCGCGGAGAGCATGCCGACCAACACGCTGGCCGACCGGCTGCGCAGACTGACCGACGCCGGGATCGTCGACCGCGAGCAGTACAGCAGCAAACCGCCGCGCTTCAGCTACCGGCTCACCGACCGGGGCCGCGCCATGGCGCCCATCCTCGACGCCATGGCCACCTGGGGTACGACCCACATCGCGGGAACTCGACGCCTCACCCGCGACCCGTAGTTCCGAGGTCCGCTCATGAGGCCGAGCCGACAGTGTCGAACAAGGCGGCTGATCACCGAGGCCGGCCCGGCCAGCCGCCCGGGAGGCCGCACTCCGGCGTCCTGGGGGCGGGGGGTGTGTTGCCTCAGGTCACGGTCGGGTCCCGAACAGGGAAGGGGGCGTTGACGTACCGGCCGGTCGGTTCCATGGTCGGGGCCAGGTGCCGGGGCGGCCCGCATCGTCCCGGCGCCCACGGGTCCCATCCCCTGCCGAGGAGGACCGGCATGACCGCTGACCCCCCGACCCCTTCCTCCGCCCCCGGGCTCGACGTGCCCCTGCGCACGCGCCGGGTCGTCGCCGGTGCGGCGGCCGCCACCGCCACCGTCGAGTGGTACGAGTTCTTCGTCTTCAGCGTCGCCGCCGCCCTGGTGTTCGGCTCGCTCTTCTTCCCCGAGTTCAGCCCGGTCGCCGGGGTCCTCGCGTCCTTCGCCACCTTCGCCGTCGGCTTCCTCGCCCGCCCCCTGGGCGGGATCATCGGCGGCCAGCTGGGCGACACCTACGGCCGCAAGCCCGTCCTGGTGTGGGCGCTGGTGGGGATGGGCGCCGCCACCACCGCCATCGGGCTGCTTCCCTCCTACGAGGCCGTCGGCATCGCCGCCCCCGTGGCCCTGGTCGTGCTGCGCCTGGTCCAGGGCATCGCCGTGGGCATGCAGTGGGGCGGCGCCGCACTCCTGGCGACCGAGTACGCCCCCGAGGGCCGCCGCGGCCTGTACGGCAGCCTGGTCCAGATGGGCGTGCCGCTCGGGCTCGTCGCCGCCTACGGCGTCTACTTCACGGTCAGCTTCGCCACCGGCGACGGGTCCTTCGCAGCCTGGGGGTGGCGGATCCCGTTCCTGATCGGCGTCTTCGTCCTGGTCCTGGCCTGGCTGATCCACCGCAACGTCGAGGAGACGCCCGAGTTCCGCCGCTCCGCCGCCGAAAGGACCCGGCAGGGCTCGCCCCTGCGCGACGTCCTGCGCTCCCACAAGGCCACGGTGCTGCTGGCCGCGGGCAGTTTCGCTGTAAATACCGCTACGTTCTACATTTTGATCACCGGGATCCTGGACTACGCGACACGGGAACTCGGGATGGACCGGGTGCACGTGCTCGCGGTGGCCCTGGCGCTCAGCCTGTTCCAGCTCCCGTTGATGCCGATCGCCGCGTCGGTGTCCGACCGGATCGGGCGCATCCGCGTCTACACGTTCGGGATCGTGGGGCTCTGCCTGTGGGCGGTGCCGCTGTTCCTCCTCGTGGACACCGGCGACATCGTGCTCATGGCGGTCGGGATGTTCGTCGCGGGAGTCTTCCTGAGCATCATGTACGCCCCGCAGGCCGCCCTGTTCGCCGAACTGTTCTCCGCCGAGGTGCGCTACACCGGCGCCTCGCTCGGCTACCAGATCGCCTCGGTGGTCGGCGGCGGGTTCGCCCCGTTCGCGATGGTGGCCCTCCTCAGCACGGCGGGCACGTCGATGGCGGTGTCGGCCTACCTGATCGCCCTGGGCCTGGTGGCCCTGCTGTCGGTGGGCCTGCTGGTCCGCGGCCGCTGCGCCCGCGAAGAGGCCGGCGCCGAAGGATGACCCGGGCGGATGCGGTCGGCACCCGGAAGGCCGCGCGTCAGGTGTTCCGCGTCCCGGCTCCGGCCGGGGCGCGGGACCGGCGGCCACGGCCGGGGCAGCGTGCTCTCCCATGAGCTGGAGTGGCTGGTGGTGGCCGGGCCGTGGTGGGAACGCTGACGGCGGCTTGGCGTTCCCGCAGGGGTTTTGCCTGGTCGGGACAGCAACCGTAGTCGTCCCCTTGAGATCAGGGGATTCAGACCGTGGGGGCGAGGCGCCAGCGTCGCCCGGAAGTGGGGGAGCCGTGCCAGACATACTGCTCATCAGGGGTCACGGTCACACCGAAGCTCGACCAGGACGGCCGCCCCTGTTCAACCCACCAGCGGTACGAGTCCTCCAGATCGCTCCAAAGACGCCTCGGACCGACCTGGGAGCAGGTGAACCCTTCCCCGTCTGACTCGGTGTCCACTTCGGCCCTTGAGCCGTCCCGGTCCTCGATCAGGAGCAACGCGGAACCGTCCTCCCTCAGGATCCGGGCGACTCGGCTGGTGCCGAGGACGAGCTGGGCAAGGAAGGCGGACTTCTGATCGTCGAAGACTTCTGCCCCGAGGAACGACGTGTGGGTGTCGCCCTCCTCCTCGTCGTCGATCTCGGCCTGCTCCGGCTGCGCCTCATGGCGCGCCGGAATGAACCCCGCCCAGTCGTCCAGAAACCTGCCCTCGGCTCCGTCCGGACCCGTGTGAAGCTTCAGCATCGCCCCGCCGGCCATGCCCGCCAGGTTCGTCAAGATGATGCCCCCGTCGTTCACCTGGCCCAGCCAGGCCGCAGGCACGAAGGGGAAGGCCGTGGTGCCGATGATCCGGTCGTAGGGAGCCGACTCCGGGTAGCCCTTGTGCCCGTCGAATGCCGCGGTGGTGGGGGCGTAGCCGAGCGACTTCAGGCGGGCCGTGGCCCTGGATACGAGCCTGGGGGATACGTCGATCGACGTCAGGTGCACCGAGCCGATCAGGTGGCTGAGCACGGCCGGGTTGTAGCCCGACCCGGTCCCGATCTCCAAGACCCGGGTGGACTCGCTCAGGTCGAACGCTTCGATCATCCGCGCGATCAGGCCGGGCATGGTCGAGGAGCTGGTCCATCGTCCCCTTCCCGTGCCTTCGGGAAGGGCTTCATCGAGGGGGAGTCCGTTGATCTCGATGATCAGCGACTCGTTGGAGTAGACGTGCTTCTCCCACTCGTCGCGCTGATCCCGGTCGTCCCTCGACACCCTCCTGTACCGGGTTCCCGATGGAGTGTTCTCGTGGAGCGCGAACTCCGGCACGAGGACTCCACGATCGATGCTCTGAAGCGCGTCTTCCAGTGGGCTCCCTGCCTCCACCTCCAAGACAGCCCCTTCTCAAGCAGGTCACCGATCGACTCAACGATCGGAAGTTCACAATGGTCGGCCAGCCAAGCCCATTGGCCGTTGGGATTCAGCTCCAGGAACGTCCACTCCCCGCCGGGGGACACGACGAAGTCGGCGGCCCCGAAGACAAGACCGAAAGCGGACATGTAACGCCCCAGGGCGGCGGATACGCGCTCCGGGACTTCGACGACTTCGTAGCGGTGTGAGGAGCCATGTCGGGGGAGCCGCCGTGCAGGGGCACCAGCGCGACCTACAGGATCGCCTCGTGCTCCTTAGTCCTGGGCGCCGGTGTCTTCCAGGTCCACGGCCACCAGCGGCGCCCGGGTCCACGGCCGGCCCTGCACAGCGTCCCTCTTTCCTCAGGCCTCAGTCATCCCGAGCCGTCCCAGGTCGAGGCGTTCGGCCCTGCGCGCGAGCAGGTAGAGGCGTCCCGCACTTCGCTCCTGCTCCTTGACCAGGGCGAATCCCTGAGTCCTGTAGTACGTGACCAGCTCGGGGAAGAAACACCCCCGCCGGACCCACGTGCGGCCCTGCCGCGCCGCCCGGTCCACCGCCCACAGCGCGATCAACGTCCCGGGCCTGTGCTCCCGATAGGCGGGATCGGTCACGGTCGTGAACAGGTACAGCGCAGGCTCCGCGGCCTCCTCGGGGGTCCAGTCCTTGGGGGGTGCCTGGTCCATGACGGTGGTGCAGCCGACGATGCGCCCGCCGTTTTCGAGGACCCACATGGTGCCGCTTCCGGCCTGTCCGGCGAGGTCTTCGACCTCCTCGCGCCAGGACTCCAGTCCGCGCCGTTCCTGCCAGTCGCAGCGCGCGGCGATCATCTTCGCGACGTCGGCGGTGTCGGCCGCGGTGGCGGGGCGCATGGTGAACATGGCGTGTCCTCTCAACGGCCGAGGAACGCCTCGGCGCTCATGTGCAGGCTCAGCACTTCCAGGATCTTCCCGTCCCGCTCTTCGCTGTAGGCCCCCGTGGTCAGGTCCTCCACCGCCGAGCGCAGCCCGTCCGGGTCGACCAACCCGTCCTCGAACAGCGGCGACCCGTCGGCCAGCATACGAGCGAACAGGTCCGGCGCGTGGCTCGTCAGCGCGTGCTCGACGACCTCGGCGAAGGACTCCCGCTCGACCGGGTGTACGACGTCCTCGCTCATGCCCAGCGACGCCAGGCGCCGCCGCTGCACCTGTTTCAACTCGCGCCAGGCGAACGGCAACTGCTCGCCGAGCTCGACCATCGCGGGGTCGGCGAACGGGTGCACCGGCCACAGCCCCTCCCGCAGCAGGATCGGCGCGGTGGTCTCCAACGACAGCAGCGTCATGGAGTTCACCCGCGCAGGGGGCGCGATCCCGTCGTCGGCGGACTCCAGCACCTCCCGTGCGCGCGGCCCGACCCAGGGCAGGATCAGGGCGTCGCCGATGTTTCCGGGCCCCTCGTGCGGCTCTTCGTCCTGGGTGAGGGCGACCATCTCGTCGCCGCCGAGGCCGGTCACGACCGTGCGGGCGCCGGCCTGGGCGACCGCACGCGCCATCACGGTGAACGGGTGGTGCAAGGGGTCCTCCGTCGGCGAGACCACGTCCCCGGCGCCCCACCGGCACCCGGGCGCCAACGGCGGATACTCCATGGCGTCGATGACGAGATCAGGGTCGGCGAACCGCACGCGCCTACGCATCTCGGCGCGGCGCCGGATCTGCTGCTTTCGCCCCGGCCCACCGATCAGCAGGGTCGCCGTGGGGAAAAGGCCGGGGTACCGCTCGGCCGCGCGGGTGGCCACAGTGCCCGAGTCGAACCCGCCGGTCAGGTGGAACAGGGTGGTGGACTCGGCCCAGGGGCGCCGGTCCAGCGCCGCGTCCATGGTCGCCATGAACGCCCCCACGACGTCGGCGTCCGGTGCCAGCCGACGAGGGGTCCGGTGTAAGGCGGGCTCGGGGTAGCTGATCCACAGGGCCCCGCCGAAGTGCGCGACGGCGCGCTCGGTGAGCCGGTGCACCCCCTTGAACAGGGTGTCGGTGCTGTAGCGGGGCCGATAGATCAGCAGGCGGGCCGCCTCTTTCGGGTTGATCCCGGTGATGTGCTCGCGCAAGTCCGCCATGTCCCAGGACCCGACCAGGGACGTGCCGTCGGTGGCCAGATACAAGGGGGTCGTCCGGGCCGAGCCAGCGGTGACGCGCACCGGCTGGTCGGGCTCGGTCTCAACGAGCACGAAGTCGGTCGGCCAACCGGCGGCGGCGTCGCGCGCCTGGTCGTACTCGGCGCGGGTGACGTGGCGGACGCCGGGGGAACAGGCCGGGCGGTCCGCGACGCGCTCACGGACCATGAGCAGGGTCCGGCGCCCGTCCGTGGCGGCCAGGTGCTCGACCATCGGGTGGTCGACGGGGGTCAACCGGCTGTGCTGGTCGAGCGTGCTGAAGCACGCCCCGGACCAGGTCCACGCCGGGTTTTCGCTGTAGGGGGTCAACCTGATGCGCAACATGGAGGGCTCCGGGGCGTGCGTCGGGTTCAGCGCTTCAGGTGGTCAGCGCTTCATGGTGTCGTAGGTCTTGGCGCCGTCGGAGGAGCCCGACGACTTCTTGTACTCGTGGCTCTGCTCGGCGCTCTGGATCACCGAGCGGGCGGCCGTGGCGAACAGGTCGACCGCTGGCGCGGTGTCGGGCGGGGGCGTGAAGTCGGGCAACGTCCCTCCTGTGGTGGTCGGTGTTCCGGTGTTCCTGCCCGGCGGTGCAGCCCGCCTGGCAGGTGTCGCCCGTCTACCTATCGGGGCGACGTTGGTCCCCGCGGGCCCCGGGCGGGGGATGTTAGGAGCCGCGCGGGTGGTCACGGGCTTTGGGCGACTCGGCGCGGCGGTAGTACCGGTGGGCGTGGTGGCGGTGGGCGGCCGTGCCGTTCGCGTCGCCGCTGTCGGTGGCGAGGTCGGCGAGCAGGGTGTAGGCGTCTCCGGCGACCTCCCATGCGCCGATCTGGTGGGCGTGGTCGGCGGCCCGCATGGCGGCCTCCTCGGCGGCCGATGTGGAGCCCGCGGACATGTGGGTGGCGGCGATGAGGTAGCGGGTGCGGGCGACCATGTACTCGTCGGCCCGGTGGTGGTGCCACGCGAGGACCTGCCCCAGCTCTTCGAGGGCGTCGCCGGGGCGGCCGAGCTGCCGGTAGCACTCCGCCAGGTGGCGCCGCATGACGATCTGCCCGCGCTCCCGGTCGAGCTGGTCCCACTTGGCCAGGCCGTGCAGGTAGAAGGTCTCGGCGAGGGCGGGCCGCGCCCGGTCCAAGGCGATGCTGCCCAGCGTTTCCAGGCACGAGGCGGCTTCGGCGTCCTGCCCGGCTGCGACGGCGTCCTCGTAGGCGTCCGTCGCTATGTCTTCGGCCTGGTCAACGTCGCCCATGACCACGAGCCCCGATGCGTGGGCGCGTGCCATCTTCACCGCCGATGCCGTGTTCCCGGTGTCGTGGGCGGCGCGGGCGGCGGTCTCGTACACCCGCACCCAGGTGGTGGGGTGGCGCCGGTGGATCAGCCATGCCCACATGGCCTCGGCGAGGTGCCAGCACTGGCTGTTGAGTCCGAGGCGGCGGGCGTGGTCCACCACCTCGGGGAGCGTGGGGCGCCGGTGGTCGAACCACTCCAGCGCCTCGGGGCGTGTGGGGGCGGGGCCGGGGTGCGGGTGCTGGTAGTGCGGGGACAGTACCGGCCGGTGGGGGTTCAGGACCCTGTCGTGGCGGGCGGCCCGCTGGGCGTAGTCATCGAGGACCCGGCCGAACACGGCGCGTTCATCGTCGCGGTCGAGGCCGCTTCGCGCCTGCTCGTATACCTCCGGGCGGGTGAACATCCACCGCCCGTGGTCAAGTCGGTCGAGGGTGGACAAAGCTGTGAGCAGGTCCAGGGCCTCTGAGGCGTCGTCGAACCCGATGCCGAGGGCGGCTGCGGCGGTGTGCCCGTCGAACGGGGTGTGCGGGTGGGCGGCCAGGCAGGTGAGCTGGGCGTGCTGCTCGGGGGTGAGATCCATGCGGGAGCTTTCTAGAGGTAGTGGCGGCGTGCGGGGCGGCCTATCGGTTTCCGAGCGGTGAGGAGCCCGGCACTCTGCGGGGAAGGGGCGGCCGGGTCGCTGGTGCGGGAGCCGGGGCGGGGTTGCGCCGGGGTGCCGTGAGCCGCGCCAGCTCCTCTGCCGCCCCCCGGACGGCAGAGGAAGGCGGGCGGGTGGGTTCGTTCGGGCACGCTGTGTGGGGTTTGGGCACCACGTGCCCACACCAGTGGCACCACTTCACGGTTACGCGGCGTCGGCGGGAGCCCCGGTGGGCCCCGCCGGTGGCTGGCTGGCGATGACCGGGGCGAGCATGGCGGCGGCCGTGTCCGGGTCGGTGGAGGGCACCCGGGTGAAGGTGAGGTCCGCCGGGGCGATCGGTCCCCGGTCGGCGGGGTCGTCCCACACCCACGCGAGGGTCGGCACGCTCCGGGCGTCGGGTGCCAGGGCGACGACGACGGCGGTGGAGGGGGTGGCTCCGGCGCGCACGCACCACACGGGCGGGCCGGGGGAGAGGGTTCGGGTGTACACGCTGGTGTCCGTGGAGAGGCGGGCCGCGATTTCTCGGGCCGCTATCTCCGTCCACGGGTGTCCGTAGGCGTCCATGCGCCCAGCGTTGCCGGGTGCGGCCACATCCCCTAGGAACCGCTGAGAAACCACAAGAGAATGACTACGCTTGGGATATGCAGCCCTCCTCTTTCCCGGAAACGCTCAAAAAGTTGCGTGGCGGTGCAGGGGTCACGCAAGAGGACCTCGCCAAACTGAGCACCGTTTCCTCTAGTGCCATATGCCGGTGGGAAAAGGGGCAAAGCACCCCGAAGCGGCGCGATGACATCGAAAAAATCGACGCCGCACTGGGTGCCCAAGGCCAACTCATCAGGCTATGGTCGGCCTTGACCTCCGGCTCCACCCTCCCTCCCTGGATGCAAGGACCGGCAGAACTCGAAGAAGCGGCGTCCCGCATCGAATACCTGTCACCGGTACTCGTCCCAGGGCTACTGCAATGCCAGGAGTACGCGGAGCATGTCTTCCGCGAAGGGCAACCTCTCGGAGACGCCGCCGAGATCTCCCGGCTCGCCGTCGCGCGGTGCAACCGGTACGACCATCTTCGTCACGACCGGGACCCCTGGGTTACGGCGGTCTTCCCCGAATCGGCGCTGACAGGGATGCCGGAACAGACACGGCGAGCCCAGGCGAAGCACCTGCTCCAGCTCGCGGAACACCCCCGCACGTCACTCCACCTGGTTCCGAGCGGCACCCTGCTCGTAGGGATCACATCGCCAGTCCTCATGGTGCGCCTGGCCAGCGGGGGGAGAGCAGCGTCGTCGGACCATATTTCCGGTAACGTCCCGCTGGACGAACAAGTCGACTGGGACAGGCTGGACGAGCTCTCGAAGCGGGCCTTCGCGTCAGCACTCCCAACTGACCAGTCGCTATCCCTCCTAGGAGACCTGGCGCAATGAACGAGTGGCACAAGAGCACCTACAGCAACACCGGAGGTCAGTGTGTCGAGGTGCGGGAACGTCCCACAGGCGTCGATATGCGTGACACGCAGAACAGGGACGCCGGCCACCTGGCGCTCTCCGTCGCGGAGTGGGCAGCTCTGATTCAGGGAGCGCGCTCTGGCGAGCTGTAACCACCAATCCCAACGATGTGAAGCAAGCCCCATACCCGTCGGAAGACCCCGCGGTAGGTGTCCCGCGTCCCGGCTCCGGCCGGGGCGCGGAACGTTCCGGTCACGGCTGGGGCAGGTTTCCCACCGCCGCTGGGCCCGGGCCGTCGGGGCGGAGGGCGCTCAGTAGCAGATCGGCGTAGTGGTCGCCGATCTCGGCGGGGGCCAGTTCACCGTCGGGGCGGTACCAGGTGCTCAGGTGGTGCACCGACCCGAAGTAGAAGTCGACCACGATGTCGGCGGGCACCCGGTCGGTGAACACGCCCTCCCGCTGCCCCTCGGTGAGGAGCGAGCGGAACAGCTCGTGGTAGGTGCGGCGCTGGGACCGCACCTCGCGCTGCTTGCCCTCGCTGAGCTGGTGCAGGGACCGGAAGAAGATCGTGGCGTCGTCCAGGTTGGCGATGGTGGTCACCACGACGTCGGCCGCCGCGCGCCGCACCCGCTCGGCCACGGGGCCGCCCTCGGCGGCGATGGCCTCCAGGCGCTCCATCTGCATGCGCAGGACGCGGGAGTAGACCTCCGCCAGCAGATCGTCCTTGGAGTCGAAGTAGTGGTACATCGCGCCCTTGGTGACCCGGGCGGTCTCCACGATCTCCTGGACGGAGGTGCGGTCGAACCCTTTGTCGGCGAACAGGCGGGTCGCCACCGCCAGCAGCCGCTGCGGGACCGGGTTGTCGGGTGAGGCGGCGGCGATCAGCGCGGTGTCGGGCGCGGTCGCGGTCGGCTTGGCCCGACCGCCGCGGGTACGCACGGCCACGGCACGGCCTTTCTGTCGGGGGCGCGGACCGGGTGGTCCGACGGGCTGGTGGGCCTCGGGAAGGCTTGGGAACACAATAGACCGGTTGGATTGTTACCGGCCGGTCTGTTCGGTGGGATCCGTCACCGGAGGGGGCGGGAAGGCGCGGCAGGGGGCGGAAGGGGCCGTCACCCCCCCGGGCGGGTGACGGCCCCCGGGCTCGCGCCGTCCGGTCAGCGCACGTAGCGCAGCGTCGGGTGGCTCTCGTGGTGCAGGCGGTCCAGCGCCGTCACGTAGTACGTCCGGTCGCCGCCGCCCTGCGGGTCGGTGAACACCGTCTCCCCGTCGCCGGAGGCCCGAACGGTGCCGATCATGTTCCGCGGGTCCTTGAGGCCGCACCACCGGTCGCGGGGGTCCGGCTTCCCGTCGAACCCGTAGACCGCGTAGTAGGCCGGCGAGGAGCGCCCGTAGGAGCGGATCGTCAGCGCGGTGCCGTCCTCACCGGCCTCGGCGTCCGACACGTGCGGCGGCCACGGTGCCCGGCCGCCCAGGTCCTCCTTGACCGGGACCAGCGCCGGGGAGGAGTAGTGGTCCTCGACCACCCTCGCCATCGCCTCGCTCGCGTTGGTGCGCAGCGAGGTCGCGCTGAAGTAGACGTCCCCGCGGACGTTCGGGTACCGCCGGTTGAGGTCCAGGTGGCGGGAGAGCTCCCGCGGGTCGGACCAGGCCCCGTCCCGGCCCGCCTTGTAGGCCGCCTGCCCGATGTACAGGTGCACCCCGGTGCCGTCGACGGTCTCGGCCCACCAGGGGACCAGCTTCGCGTAGTCGGCGACCGGCAGCCCGATCTCCCAGTACACCTGCGGGTTGATGTAGTCCACCCAGCCCTCGCGCACCCACCTGCGGCTGTCGGCGAAGATGCCGCTGTAGGACTCGAAGCCGGAGGTGTCTGAGCCCTCGGGGTCGCTGGAGGCGTTGCGCCAGATCCCGAACGGGCTGATCCCGAACTTCACGTGCGGTTTGGCGGCGTGGACGGCCTCGTCCATCTCCTCGACCAGCCGGTTCACGTTGTCGCGCCGCCAGTCGCCGATGTCCTCGAAGCCGCCCCCGTACTCGGCGAAGGTGTCCTGGTCGGGGACCTCCTCACCGCCCGAGGGGTAGGGGTAGAAGTAGTCGTCGAAGTGGACGCCGTCCAGGTCGTAGTTCTCGACCGCGTCCATCATCGCGTCGATGACGAACGCGCGGACCTCGGGCACGCCCGGGTCGTAGTACAGGCGCCCGCCGTAGGAGAACACCCAGTCCGGGTTCCGCCGCGCCGGGTGGTCCCCGGCCAGCCGCTCGGGGTCGTCGTGCATGGCCACCCGGTAGGGGTTGAACCAGCCGTGGAACTCCAGGTTGCGCGCGTGCGCCTGCTCGACGGCGTAGGCGAGCGGGTCGTAGCCGGGGTCGCGCCCCTGCTCACCGGTCAGCCACTCGGACCAGGGCTCGTGCGGGGAGGGCCAGAACGCGTCGGCGGTCGGCCGGATCTGCACGAACACGGCGTTGAGCCCGTTCTCCTCGGCCTCGTCGTAGAGCGCGTCGAGCTCGTCGCGCTGCTCCTGCGGGCTGAGGCCGGGTTCGCTGGGCCAGTCGATGTTGACGACGCTCGCGATCCACTCGGCGCGCATCTGGCGCTTGGGCGGGGCGGCGGCCGGGGGTTCGCACCCGGCGCCGGGCGCTCCGGCGCCGTCGGCGGGTCCGGGGGAGGCCGACGCCGGGGGCGCGGCCGTGAGCGCTGCGGTCAGGAGGAAGGCGAGCGCGCCGCACACGGCGGCGGTTCGGGGGATGGGGGCCGCGGCCGCGTCGCGGGGCGACGGGCGGGCGGTCCGGTCGGGGCGGGCCAACGGGGGCTCCTTCCGCTCAGCGGTATGTGCAAAGTGTAGTGAATTCACTACACAGTGCGCGTGAGGTCGGGCGCCGCCCCTCGTGCGTGTCCGGCGCGGGGGAGACGCCGCGACTCCCTGCCGAACAGGGGTTAGTAAGAAACCTTCACGATCGTCGCCACGAACGCAATCCTTCTACAGCAGTTCGGGGCGGGTGGGGCGGATGGGGGAGGGGAGGTGCGGGGGCGGCGGCCCAGGACACAAACCAAGTGGTATGTTGGTTCGCCGACCGCCCACACCGAACGAGGAGCACGCGTGGACGACCGCGGCATGCCCCCGCCTGGACTGGACCCCGAACGCCTCCGCGCGCACCTGGACGCCGAGCGGCCGGGTCTGGCCGCCGGGCCGCTGACCGCACGGCTCATCGCCGGGGGCCGCTCCAACCTCACCTATGAGGTCTCCGACGGCTCCCGCCGGTTCGTCGTGCGCCGCCCCCCGCTCGGCCACGTCCTGCCCACCGCCCACGACATGGCGCGCGAGCACCGCGTGGTCAGCGCCCTGGCCCCCACCCCCGTGCCGGTCCCGCGCACCGAGCTGCTGTGCACCGACACCGACGTGCTCGGCGCCCCCTTCTACGTCATGGAGTACGTGGAGGGCACCCCCTACCGGACGGCCGACCAGCTGACCGAACTGGGCCCCGAGCGCACCCGGGCCGTCGTGCTCGACCTGGTCGACACCCTCGTGGCGCTGCACGCCGTCGACCCCGCCGGGGTGGGCCTGGAGGACTTCGGCCGCCCCGACGGGTTCCTGGAGCGCCAGGTCCGCCGGTGGGGCAAGCAGCTCGACGCCTCCCGCAGCCGCGACCTGCCCGGCGTCGACGAGCTGCGCTCGGGCCTGGCCGCCCGCATCCCCGCCTCGCCCGCCCCCGCCGTGGTGCACGGCGACTACCGGCTGGACAACGTCCTGGTCGCCTCCGAGGGCGGCGCCGACCGCATCACCGCCGTGCTGGACTGGGAGATGTCCACCCTCGGCGACCCGCTGACCGACCTGGCGCTGATCGCCGTCTACAGCGGAACCGAGGTGCCCTCGGTCCCGGGCGTGGGCGACGCCGCGGCCGCCGAGGGCTTCCCCGCCGTGGAGGAGCTGGTGGCCCGGTACGCCGAGCGCTCCGGGCGGGACGTGTCCGACTTCGACTGGTACGTCTCCTTCGCCTTCTTCAAGCTGGCGGTGATCCTGGAGGGCATCCACTTCCGCTTCACCCAGGGCAAGACCGTCGGGGGCGACTTCGCGCACATCGGCGAGGCCGTCCCCGGGCTGGTCGGCGCCGGGCTCAAGCGCCTGGGCGCGGGCTGACCACCCGCGGCCCCGCTCCGCCCCCGTCCCCCGCGCCCGTCCCGGCCCCGCCCAGGCGGGCGCGGCCGTGCGGGGCCGCGAAGTCGGGCAGCGGCCCTGCAGGCACGATGCGGCGCGGGTTCAGCGCCCCGTGGGTGATGTAGTAGTGCCGCCGGATGTGGTCGAAGTCGGTGGTGGAGCCGAACGCCGGGTGCGCGTACAGGTCCCGGGCGTAGCCCCACAGGTGCGGGTAGTCCTGCAGCCGCCGCAGGTTGGCCTTGAAGTGGGTGCCGTAGACGGTGTCGAAGCGCGCCAGCGTCGGCCACAGCCGCACATCGGCCATGGTGATCCGGTCCCCGGTCAGGTAGCGCCGGTCGGACAACCGCTCCTCCAGCCCGTCGAGCGCCTCGAAGAGCGCCGCCACCGCCTCGTCGTAAGCCTCCTGGGAGGGGGCGAAACCGCACTTGTACACCCCGTTGTTCACGGCGGCGTACAGGTGGCGGTCGAGCGCGTCGATCTCGTCCCGCAGCCCCGCCGGGTAGAGGTCGGTGCGGTCGCGCGCCCAGGCGTTGAAGCAGCCGTTCAGGTCCAGCGCGACCTCGTCGAACCGGTTGGAGACGATGCGCCGGGTGTCGGTGTCCCACAGCACCGGCACCGACACGTGCCCGTCGTACCCCGGCTCTGTGGCCTCGTACAGGTCGCGCAGCAGCGCGAAGTGCCCGACGGTGTCCGGGCCGTGCCCCGGCCCCTCGCGGAACGCCCACCCCCGGCCGTCCCGGACCGGGTCGACGACGGCGACGGAGAGCACGTCCTCGAGCCCCTTGAGCGCGCGCACGATGAGCGTGCGGTGCGCCCACGGGCAGGCGTAGGAGACGTACAGCCGGTAGCGCCCCGCCTCGGCGGGGAAGCGCTCGGAGCCGATCCGGCCGCCGAATCGGTAGGCAGGGCGCTCGAACGCGGCGCCCTTCGGGGCGGTCATGGAGCTTCCGTAGTCGCCGTAGCGGTCGAAGTCGACGGGGGCAGCGGTCGTGACGGTCGTCATCGTGGTCCTCCCCGGGGAACGCCTGGCTCCGCCCGGTGGCCGGCACCGGTGCGCGCCAGTCCCCCCATACCCGCTCTCCGCTGGGGCGACGCTGCGGGGACGCCCGGTACCCGCCCTGGGGACGGGCCGGAACGCGCCTTGGGGCCGACGGCGGCGGCCGCGGCGCCCGCGGTTCATATACCGGGCGGTAGCTCGATACTCTGCTGTCCGTTCTGACATGGTCTTACCGCGCTCAGCAGCGCGTACGGAGGTGCCCTTACATGTCCCGCTCGGCACTGGTCACCGGCGGCAGCCGGGGGATCGGTCTGGCCATCGCCCGTGAGCTCGCCGCCGCCGGGGACGACGTCGCCGTGACCTACCGGTCCGGTGAGCCGCCGGAAGGGCTGCTCGGCGTCCCCTGTGACATCACCGACACCGCCCAGGTCGACTCCGCGTTCAAACGCGTCGAGGAGGAGCAGGGCCCGGTCGAGGTGCTGGTGGCCAACGCCGGCATCACCAAGGACCAGCTCCTCGCGCTGATGAGCGAGGACGACTTCTCCTCGGTCCTGGAGACCAACCTGACCGGCACCTTCCGCGTCGCCAAGCGCGCCGTGCGCGGGATGATGCGCAAGCGCACCGGCCGGATCGTCCTCATCTCCTCGGTGGTGGGCCTGCTCGGCTCGGGCGGGCAGGCCAACTACGCCGCCTCCAAGGCCGGCCTCATCGGCTTCGGCCGCTCCCTGGCCCGCGAGCTCGGCTCCCGCAACATCACCGTCAACGTGGTCGCCCCCGGTTTCATCGAGACCGACATGACCGCGGGCCTGCCCGAAGACCGCCAGGCCGAGATCAAGAAGAACGTGCCGCTGGGCCGGTACGGCTCCACCGGGGAGATCGCCAAGACCGTCCGCTTCCTGGCCTCCGAGGACGCCGCCTACATCACCGGTGCGGTCATCCCGGTCGACGGCGGTCTGGGCATGGGCCACTAGGGCGTGTTTCTTGGATCGCTTTCGGCTCGCGACCACGCCCCTACTGCGCCGCTTCGCGATCATCGCGAAGCCGGCGCAGTAGGGGCGACGGCCGCTCGCTGATCGAAAAGCCTCCAATAGACACACCCTAGCCGCCCCCCCCGGCCGCACGCCCGAACACCTGACAAGGACTCACATGGGAATTCTCGAAGGCAAGCGCATCCTGGTCACCGGGGTGATCACGGACTCCTCGATCGCCTACCACGTCGCCCGGCTGTGCCAGGAGCAGGGCGCCACCGTCGTGCTCACCGGCTACGGCCGGCTGAGCCTGGTCGAGCGCATCGCCCAGCGCCTGCCCGACGCGCCGCCGGTGCTGGAGCTCGACGTCAATGACGAGGGGCACCTGGCCAGCCTCGCCGACCGGGTGCGCGAGCACGTGGACGGGATCGACGGCGTCGTGCACGCCATCGGCTTCACCCCGCAGTCCGGGCTGGGCGGCAACTTCCTCAACACCCCGTGGGAGGACGTGGCCAACGCCATGCACACCTCCGCCTTCTCCCTCAAGGCGCTCACCACCGCGGTGCTGCCCCTGATGAAGGACGGCGGGTCCGTCGTGGCCATGGACTTCGACAACAGCGTGTCCTACCCCATCTACGACTGGATGGGCGTGGCCAAGTCGGCGCTCACCTCCACCGCCCGCTACCTGGCCCGCTACCTGGGCGAGCACAAGGTGCGGGTGAACCTGGTCTCGGCCGGTCCGCTGCGCACCATGGCCGCGCGCAGCATCCCCGGCTTCGACGAGCTGGCCTCGCACTGGCCCGAGCGCGCCCCGCTGGGCTGGGACACCAACGACCCCGAGCCGGCCGCCCGCGCCGTGGTGGGGCTGCTGTCGGACTGGTTCCCCGCCACCACCGGCGAGATCGTGCACGTCGACGGCGGGTTCCACTCCACCGGGGCCTGACGCGCCCGGCCCGGTGTGGCGCGGCCCGGTGCGGTGCGGGTGCGGGACCGGAGGCTCCGTGCCCGGCGCGGTGACCCGGCGTAGCCTGGGGAAAGCCGGACTTCCACGCGGTGGGCGCCCCTCTGCAGAGGGGCGCCCACCGCCGCTTTCGCGGCCCTGACGGCGCCGCGGGACGACGAGGGGACGAGGAGAGGACACATGGATCTGGGACTCAAGGGCGCTCGCGCCGTGGTGACCGGCGCCAGCCGGGGCATCGGCCGCGCCATCGCGGGGGTCCTCGCCGAGGAGGGCGCCGACCTGGCGGTGTGCGCGCGCTCGGCCGGGCCGCTGGCCGAGGCGGCCGAAGACCTGCGCGCCACCGGCGCCACCGTGGTCGAGGGCGCGATCGACGTGGCCGACCCCGGCGCCCTGCGCGCCTTCCTGGACCGGGCCGCCGACGGGCTCGGCGGGATCGACGTGCTGGTGTCCAACGTCTCGGCGGGCGGTTCGGCCGACTGGGAGGCGGGGTTCGCCACCGACGTGATGCCGTTCGTGACCATGGCCGAGCACGCCCGCCCGTACCTGGCCGCCTCCGAGCGCGGCGGGTCGGTGGTCCTGGTGTCCACCACCTCGGCCCTGCACAGCGGGCCGCCGTCGGGCCCGAACGCCTACGGCGCCCTGAAGGCCGCCCTCAACCACCACGCCGCCGCGCTCGCGCGCACCCTGCCCGCCGAGGGCGTCCGGGTGAACACGGTCTCCCCGGGGCCGATCGAGTTCCCGGGCGGGAGCTGGGCGCGGCGCAAGGAGGACGCGCCCGCGTTCTACGACTCCATCCGCGACGCGATCCCGATGGGGCGCTTGGGCGCCCCCGAGGAGGTGGCGCGCGCCGTGGCGTTCCTGGCGAGCCCGGCCTCCTCCTTCACCTCCGGCGCCAACCTGGTGGTCGACGGAGGCTTCGTGGACCGGGTGTGACCGGTGCTGGGCCGGGGCGCGGCCGCCCCGCCCCCGTGCGGAAAGCGGGGGGCGGCCGCGCCCCGGCCGGTCAGGCGACCCCCAGCTCCCGGGCGGCCCACTCGCGGAGTTCGACCTTGCGGACCTTGCCGCTGACGGTCATGGGGAAGGACTCCACGGCCCGCACGTGGCGCGGGACCTTGTAGTGGGCCAGCCGCCCCTCGCAGAAGGCGGCGATCTCCTCCCGCGTGGGCGGATCGGCGGGGTCGGCCGGCAGCACGCACGCCGCCAGCTCCTCGCCGTACTTGGCGTCGGGGACGCCCACCACCTGCACGTCGGCCACCTTGGGGTGGGTGTGCAGGAACTCCTCGATCTCGCGCGGGTAGACGTTCTCCCCGCCGCGGATCACCATGTCCTTGATCCGCCCGACGATGGACACGTAGCCGTCCTCGCGCATCACCGCCAGGTCGCCGGTGTGCATCCACCGGGCCGCGTCGATGACCTCGGCGGTGCGCTCGGGCTCGTCCCAGTAGCCCAGCATCACCGAGTAGCCGCGGGTGCACAGCTCCCCGGCCTGGCCGCGGGGCAGCACGGTGCCGGTGGCCGGGTCCACCACCTTGACCTCCACGTGCGGCATCACCCGGCCGACCGTCCCGGTGCGGCGCTCCAGGTCGTCGTCGACCCGGGTCTGGGTGGACACCGGCGAGGTCTCGGTCATGCCGTAGCAGATGGCCACCTCGGACATGTTCATCTCCGCCACCACCCGCTTCATGATCTCCACCGGGCAGGGCGACCCCGCCATGATGCCGGTGCGCAGGCTCGACAGGTCGTACCCGGCGAAGCCGGGGTCGCCCAGCTCGGCGACGAACATGGTGGGCACCCCGTACAGCGAGGTGGCGCGCTCGGCCGCGACCGCGGACAGCGTCGCCGCCGGGTCGAATGCCGGGGCCGGGATGATCGTGCAGGCCCCGTGGCTGGTCGCCGCCAGGTTGCCCATGACCATGCCGAAGCAGTGGTAGAAGGGCACCGGCAGGCAGATCCGGTCGTGCTCGGTGTAGCCCAGCAGCTCGCCGACGAAGAACCCGTTGTTGACGATGTTGTGGTGGGAGAGCGTCGCACCCTTGGGGAACCCGGTCGTGCCCGAGGTGTACTGGATGTTGATCGGGTCGTCGGCGGACAGCACGGCGGCCCGCTCGGTCAGCTCCTGCGGGGCCACGTAGTCGGCCCCGGCCAGCAGCTCGTCCCATGTGGGGTCGTCGAAGAAGACGAGCTCGCGCAGTGCGGGCGCGGAGGAGCGGGCCTCCTCGGCCATGGCCCTGTAGTCGCTGCCCTTGTGCTCCTGGGCCGAGACCAGCATGCGCACGCCCGCCTGGCGCAGGACGAACTCCAGTTCGCTGCGCCTGTAGGCCGGGTTGATGTTGACCAGGACGGCACCCATCTTGGCGGTGGCGTACTGCACGAGGGTCCACTCGGCGCGGTTGGGAGCCCAGATGCCGACCCGCTCTCCCACGGCCACCCCGGCGGCCATCAGCGCGCGGGCGGCGCGGTCCACCTGGGCGCCGAACTCGGCGTAGGTCCACCGCAGGCCCTGGGCGACGTCGACGACCGCCTCACGGTCGGGGTGCGCGGCGACCGCACGGTCGAGGTTCTCCCCGATGGTGTCGCCCAACAGCGGGGTCTGCGCTATTCCGCAGGCGTAGGACTTCGACATGCTCCGCTCCTCAACGCGTTTGCCGCCGCCACGCGGTTCCGCGGCCGACCGCCACGATGGTGCTCCATGTGAGGCAGGTCTCAGTACCCCCGAACGGGGGTATGCCGGGACCGGCCAGGGCGGGCGCAGAGGGCCTTCGGATGCGGGGCCTTTGCGCACCGGCGCGCGATCGTGTTGCATGTGACCCACCTCTCGCAGGCCGACGGCCCCTGGACGACCGCTGGGACGGCACCCACTTGGAGACACGCCATGAGGTCCCACTCCGACCGCGACGCCACCACCGAGATCGGCTCCGCCCTGCCGGGACTGCGCCGTTCCAGCGGCCTCCCGGTGGTGTTCGGGGGAGCGGTGCGCGCCAGTGAGCGCGTGCACTACACCGAGCTGTTCGGGGCGGGGACCGACGCGATCCGCGGCCTGGTCGTTCAGCCCGGGCGCGGGCTGGGCGGCAAGGCCGCGGCGATGCGCCGCCCGCTGTGGGTCCCCGACTACCTGCACGCCGAGCAGATCAGCCACGACTACGACGCGGCGGTGCGGGCCGAGGGCCTCAAGGCGCTGGTGGCGACCCCGATCGTGGTGGGCGGCCGCACCCGCGGCGTGCTCCTGGGCGGGCTGCGCCGGTCGCTGACCCTGGGCGACCGCACGGTGGCCGCCTTCGAGGAGGCAGCGCGCGAGGCGGGCCAGCGCATCGCCGTCCGGGACGAGGCGCGCCGCCGCGCCGCCGAGGCCGAGCGCGCGCGGGCCGCCGCCGACGAGCCCGGTCCGGGATCGCCCCGGTGGGCGGAGGTGCGGGCTCTCAACGCCGAGCTCCGTTCCCTGGCCGCCGACGTGGACGACGAGGACATGCGGACCCGGCTGCTGGAGGTGTGCGCCCGCATGGACGCCGCGGCGTCCGACGGTACCCGCCCGGACGCTCCGCGCATGGCCCCGCGCGAGATCGACGTGCTGGCGTGCGTGGCCCAAGGGTGTACCAACGCCGACGCCGCCCGGCGCCTGGGCCTGCGCCCGGAGACGGTCAAGGCCTACCTGCGCACCGCGATGCGCCGACTGGAGGCGCACACCCGCGTCGAGGCCGTGACGGAGGCGAGAAGGTACGGCCTTCTGGCGTGAGGGGCGGGCCTCCCCGCGCGGGGGGGGGATTCCATCGGTGGGTGCCACACCGGGTGGGTTCGAAGGGTCCGCGTCGGCTGACGGCATCACGCCGCCAGGGCGGTGGAACCACTGCCGGGCCCACGGGCGCGGCGCACCGACGGCTGCTGCGGCCTCCTCGATCGTTCGGCCTTGCCGCAGGGCTGTCCAGAGTGCGCGCTCGCGCTCGTTGGGCAGGCGGAGGCGTCCGGAGGGGCCGCTCCGCCCGGGTGATGCCCCCTCAGGCCGATCCGGTCAAGGCGGCACTCCTCCGGACGGGACCGGACTTCGCGAGTCCTGATCGGGCGCCGAAGGTACCGCGGGCGTCATCCCGGAGCGGCCCGCGCGTCCGTCCTCCGGTCGGCTGACGCCGTTCTCCCGCGGTCCCGTGCGTGTTCTGGGCGCGCTCCCAGGCGCCCCTGGTGTCGTAGCGAAGCCTTGCCTAAGTTACGCTTGCCCGCGTTGACCAGTGCCGGAGGAGAGGGCAGGCATGACCGTCCCGTTGCGCGCCGAGGGCGTGGAACTCGCCCACGGGGGCGCGCCGATCTGCCGGGATGTGACCCTGGAGCTCGCCCGCGCCGAGGTGACCGCGCTGGTCGGCCCGAACGGGTCGGGCAAGTCGACCCTCCTGCGCACCATGGCCCGGCTGCACCGCCCCGAAAGCGGGCGGGTGCTCCTGGAAGGCGCCGACATCGCCTCCTACTCCCCGCGCGGGCTCGCCCGGAACCTGGCCTTCCTCACCCAGGCCCCGACCGTGCCCTCGGGCATCACCGTCGCCGAGCTCGCCGCCTACGGCCGCCACCCGCACCGGGGCCTGCTCACCGGCCGCTCCGGCAGGGAGGACCGGGACGCCGTCGCGTGGGCCCTGGAGGCCACCGGCACCGGGCCGCTGCGCGACCGCCAGATCGACCACCTGTCCGGGGGCGAGCGCCAGCGGGCCTGGATCGCCATGGCGCTGGCGCAGCGCGCCCCCGTCCTGCTCCTCGACGAGCCCACCACCTACCTGGACATCCGCTACCAGGTGGAGGTGCTCCGGCTGGTCCGCTCGCTCGCCGACGACCACGGCATCACCGTCGCCGTGGTCCTGCACGACCTCAACCAGGCGGCGGCCTTCGCCGACACCATGGCCGTGCTCGCCGGGGGCCGGATCATCGCCGACGGACGCCCCGCCGACGTGCTCACCGAGGACGTCGTCCGGACCGCCTTCGGCATCGACACCACCGTCATCACCGACCCGGACACCGGGCTGCCCACCTGCCTGCCCTACCGGCGCGACGCGGAGCCCGCACCGGCTCCCGGCCCCCTGTCCGGCACCGGCGCCGGACACGTCGCCGTCGACTGACCCGGCCGACGGCACCGCACCACCATCACCCGCCCCCCCGGTCCGCTCGACCGTGCCCGGACCACCCCCCACTCCCATCACCGAGAAGAAGGAACGGCGTCCCCCATGACCAGAGCGCTCATCGCGGTACCGGCCGCGGCCCTCGCCCTCGCACTGACCACCGCCGGATGCGGAGCCGCGGGCGACCAGGCCGGAACCGCCGACGGCGACGGAGGCCAGAACGGCGGCGGCGCCGTCACCCTCGAGCACACCCTCGGCGAGCTGGAGCTGGACGCGCCCGCCGCCGACGTCGTCGCCCTGGAGTGGACCTACGCCGAGGACCTCCAGGCGCTCGGGGTCACTCCCGCCGGGGTCGCCGACATCGGGGGCTACGACAAGTGGGTCACCGCCGGACCGCGCTTCGACGAGGGCGTGAAGGACGTCGGCACCCGCGGCGCGCCCAGCCTGGAGTCGATCCGCGCGCTCGACCCGGACCTGATCATCACCTCCGAGCTGCGCTCCGGGGAGAACCTCGAACAGCTCCAGGACATCGCCCCCACGCTCGTCTTCGACCCCTACTCCGCCGACAGCGAGTACGCCGAGATGCGGTCCACCTTCGCGACCATCGGCACCGCCGTCGGCAAGGAGGACGAGGCCGAGAAGGTGCTCGGCGACCTCGACACCCGCCTGGAGGAGCTCAAGGGCGAACTCGCCGACGCCGGGGCCGACGGGGCCGAGGTCACCGTCGCCCGGGGCTACACCGCCGACGGCGCCGCCGTGGTGGAGGTCCTGACCGGCTCCACCGTCCCCGGGGCGCTCCTGGGCGAGCTGGGGCTGGCCAATGCCTGGACGGCGGACGCCGACGCCTATGGCATGAGCAAGGTCGACGTGGAGGGCCTGACCGAGGTGCAGGACTCGCACCTGGTCTACGTCGCGGCCGAGGACGACAACGTCTTCACCGGCGAACTCGACGGCAACGCGCTCTGGCAGGACCTGGAGTTCGTCATGGAGGACCGGGTCCACGCCCTGGACCCGGGCACCTGGTACTTCGGTGGGCCCCTCTCGTCGCGGCAGGTGGCCGAGGAGATCACCGCCGCCCTCACCGCGTGAGCGCCTCCGCACCCCCGGCCGGGCCGCGCCCCTCCGGCGGTCCGGCCGCCGCCTCCGCGGCCCCCGCCGCCCGCCCCGGGCGCCGGGGGCCGTCCGCCGCGATCGCGGTCGGCGGCGGCGCGCTGGCGCTGGCCGCCGTCGTGCTGCTTCACCTGGCCCACGGCCGGGGCGGGGTCGGCCTGGGCGACCTGCCCGCGCTGATCGCCGGGGACGAGCACGTGCGCGCCGTGCTGCTGGGCGGGCGGCTGCCGCGCACCCTGGCCGGGGTCGTTGCCGGGGCGGCCTTCGCCGTCTCCGGCGCCCTGCTGCAGTCGGCGGTGCGCAACCCGCTCGCCGCCCCCGACACCCTGGGCGTGACGGCGGGCGGCTACCTCGCGATGGTGGCCGCGACCGTCACCGGGCTGTCCTTCGGCGACCTGCCGCGCGGCGCGATCGCGTTCCTGGGCGGCCTGGCGGCGGCCGCCGTGGTGCACGCCGTGGCGGGCGGCCGCAACGACTCCTCGCACCTGGTGCTGGCCGGTGTGTCGGTGTCGCTGGCGCTCTCCAGTGTCAGCGCCCTGCTGGTGATGCTTTTCGAGGCGGAGACCGGGGCGGTCTTCTTCTGGGGCCACGGGTCACTGGCCGTCGCCGACACCGACCGGTCGCTGACGGCGCTGCCGCTGCTGGCGGTCGGCCTGGCCGGAGGGCTGCTCCTGGCCCGGGGGCTGGACATCCTCGGCACCGGCGACGACACCGCGCGCGGGCTGGGCGTGCCCGTGGGCAGGCTGCGGGCGGGCGCCGTGCTGCTGTCGGTGCTGCTGGCCGCGGGCGCGGTCGCGGTCACCGGGCCGATCGGGTTCATCGGGCTGGCCGCGCCGCACATCGTCCGGCTCTGCGGGGTCCGCCGCCACCTGCTCCTGCTGCCCGCCGCCGCGCTATGGGGCGCCGGCCTGCTGCTCGCGGCCGACCTGCTGGCCCGCGTCACCTCGCCCACCGGGAACGAGGTCCCGGCCGGGGTGGTGGCGGCGCTGTTCGGCGCACCGCTCTTCCTGGTCCTGGCGCGCAGGCTGCCGGTGGAGCCCGTGGCGCCGGGCACCGCCGCGCCGACGCGGCGCGGGCGCCGCGTCCCCCTGGGGCCCGTGGTGGCCGGGGGTGCGATCCTGCTGGGTGTGCTGCTGGCCGCCGGGCTGCTGGCGGGGGACGTGGCAGTGCCGCCGGGCGAGCTGGTCGCGCTGGCCACGGGGAACGGCGGAGACCTGGCGCGGACGGTGGTGGCCGAGTACCGGCTGCCGCGGCTGCTGGTCGCCGCGCTCGCCGGGGCGATGCTGGCCGTGGCGGGCGGCATCGTGCAGACGGTGGCCCGCAACCCGATGGCGGACCTGACCGTGATGGGCGTCAGCGGCGGGGCGGGCTTCGGCGCCGCCCTGGTGCTGGTGGCGCTGCCGATGGTGCCCTACGCGGTGCTGCCGGTGGCGGCCTTCGCCGGGGCGGCCGCCGCCTTCGCCACCGCCTACGGGCTGTCCCGGCGCGGCGGCTCGGTGGCGCCGGAGCGGCTGGTGCTGGTGGGCATCGGCATGTTCGCGCTCACCACGGCGGCCACGAACTACCTCGTCACGGGGGCGCAGTTCCGTACCGCCCAGGCGCTGCGCTGGCTGTCGGGGAGCACCTATGCCCGCGACACCACCGACCTGCTGGTGCTGGGGGTGACGACCGCGCTGGCGGCGGTGCCGCTGGCCGTGGCGCTGCGCAGGATCGACCTGCTGGCCCTGGGCGAGGACACGCCCCGCACGCTGGGGCTTCCGTTGGAGCGGACGAGGCTGTGGGTGCTGGCGCTGGCCGTGGCCCTGGCGGCGAGCGCGGTGGCGATGGTGGGCACGGTGGCCTTCGTCGGCCTGGTGGCCCCGCACGCGGCCCGCATGCTGACGGGCTCGCGGGCGCACCGGCTGCTGCCGGTCGCGGGGCTGTTCGGGGCGGCGCTGATGGTGGTGGCCGACACGGTGGGAAGAACGGTGATCGCCCCGGCCGAGATCCCGTCCGGCCTGTTGGCCGCGGTGATCGGCACCCCGTACTTCGCCTGGCGCCTCCGCCGCGACCGGAAGGGGTGAGAAGGGACGGCCGCGTGTACGAACTCTGGGGCGGGCCCGGCGCTGCGAGCACGGCGGGTGTCGTTCGACGGTGCCAGGTGCCCGTTCCGGGGCCGCGCCCCTGAATCAAGGGCGGTTACGGGACATCGCGGGCGCCGCTGTGGTCGTCCGGCTAGCCTCGCTCCAGGGAAAAGGCACGTCCTCTGGAGTTGTGCGGATTCCAGCGGACGCCATCGGAAAGGGGCGGCCGCATGTCCGCGGATCTCGACAGGGCGCGTGCCACACTCCGCCCCCTCGGGGACGGTGTTCGGGGCTACAAAGCGGAGGTCGTGCGCGGGCGCATCGTGTTGAGTCCGGTGCGGCCGTTCCATAAGCGAACGGCATTTTCCCTCTGGGGCATGCTCGAAAGGCGACTCGGAGCCGAGCGGCGCTGTATCGGCGGCGTCGGCATCTCCTCCGTCGGCGGGGCGACCGAGCTCTGCCCTGATGTCGCCGTGATCCCCGCTGCGGAGCAGGAGAGGAACCTCGAAACCCGCCCTCCCGGGATCGTCGATCCCGCCATCGATGTCGTGAGCCCAGGCGGCGCGATTCGCGATCACGTCGACAAGGGACGCACGTACGCGGAGGCCGGGGTTCCCGTCTAGGGGGTATTCGACCCGTACGCGGCGCGCTGTGAATTCATGTCGGAGCCCCGGGAGGGCGCCTATCGGGCGGAAAGGGAGCTCGAATACGGCGGGCAGGCGTCGATTCCCGGCCCGCTCGGAGACCCGGCGATCGACGCGTCCGAACTCCCCGTCGACCCCGGGGGGAGACCGGGCCCTACCCCTCCCGGATGACGTCGCGCAGGCGGGTGGTGCGCGGTAGGGACGTCTTCACCTTCACCGCCTCGGCCAGCTCCGGGCCCGCCGCGTGCACGATGGACACGTGGCGCACGCCCCGGGTCAGGGCCGTGTACACCTGCGGGCGCGACCCCCGTGTCTCCGGGCCGAACACCGCCACCGCCGCCGGCCAGCGCGACCCGTGCGCGGCCGCCACCGTCACCGCCCACCCCGGGCGCAGGTGCTCCGGGTCCACGGGCACGGGCGCGCCGCCGTCCGCGAGCTCCACGTGCGGGCGGCCGTCGCCCTCTGGGCCGGTGCGCAGGTACCCCACGTCGCCGGCCGAATAGCCGGGGCCGCCGCCCGCCAGCAGGACCCGGTCGCCCGCGTCCAGCCCGCCGAGCGCGCCCGGGCCCGGGTTGAACCGCTCCTTGCAGGCCCTGTTGAGCGCGTCGGCGCCCGCCTCGCCGCCGCGCGTGGCGGCCACGATCTGCACCTGCTCGGCCGGGATGCCCAGGGCCCGGGGGATGGAGTCGCCCACCAGCTGCACCGCCCGGTGCGCCGCCTCGCCGCCCGACGACGCGGGCACCAGCACGACCTCCCGGTCGGGCGCCTCCACCCGCGCCAGGTCGCCACCGGCGACGGCGGCGGCCAGCTCCCCCAGCGGCCCGGGGGAGGGGGCGTCGGGAAGGGCGGCGACGGCGGCCATCCGCGACTCGGCCACGTCGTGCACCACCTGGCCGGGGCGGGCCGACGGGGCCTCCGCCGGGTCGGCCAGCAGCACCAGGTGGGTGCCGTCCTCGCAGGCCTCGACCAGGGCGGCCGCCCGCTCCACGTCCAGGGCCATGGCGTCGGAGACCACGACGATCCCGGCGGGCACCGGGACGCCGGCCTGCAGCAGCCGCCCGAGCGGGACCGCTTCGAGGGCGACGGCGGGGGAGGGGGCCGCCCCTTCTTCGGGGGCCTCCCCGTCGGATCCGGCGGCTCCCTCGGCCTGCTCCGCCTCCGGCGCGCCCGTCCCGGGCACGGCGTTCGCCCCGGGTACGGCGCTCGGCGCGGCGGCGGCCAAGGCGCCGTCCAGCAGCCCGTTGAGCGCCGCCGCCGACTGCGCGGTGGGGCAGGCGACCGCCAGCCCGACCCCGCTGTCCTCGGCCGTCGCGGCCAGGCACGCCAGGGTGCGGCGCACCGCCGCGCCCGCCGCGGGGCCGTGCCGCAGCACCGTCACCCCGCGCATGATCGCGGCGATCGCCGCCGCGGACGTCTCCGCCTCCACGTCCTCGCCGATGCGCTCGGCGGCGGCCTCGGCGGTCTCCGAGGCGGTCGCGGGGTCCATGATGGGCTCGCTGGTGCCGATCAGCCGCGCCAGCCCCTCGCCCAGCTCCTGCTCGGCCAGGCCCACGCGGGTGGGGGCGAGGAAGCGGTCGGGGTCGGGCATCTCCGGCGCCTCGCCGTCCTCGAAGCCGTCGTCGGCGTCCTCCGGGAAGACCTCGAACACCATGGCCGAGCCGTCGTCCAGCGCCGCCTCGACGGCCGCGCCGGGGTCGGCGATCCGCATGCCGCGCAGGGCCCGGCCCAGCTCGCGCTCCTCCACCGCCGTGGAGCCCTCCCGGACCGCGGCGGCCAGCGCCCGCCCGACCAGGGCCCGGCCGCGCCGGGGGTCGTCGGGGGCGGCGGCGCCGCCCAGGGCGCGGCGGGCGCAGAAGTCGGCCTGCTCGGGCGTGACCGCGGGCAGCGCCAGCAGCCGCCAGGGGTCGGCGGCCAGCTCCTCGGCGGCGCCGGGGCCCAGAGCACCGACCAGCGGCCCGGCCAGGGACTCCGGTGCGCCCATCCCCGCCAGCACGGCGGCGGTGCGCTCGGGGGCGTCTGACATGCGGGAAGCGTCCTCTCCACGGGGCGGTCGACGAGAGAGCAGCCTAGCGAGGAACACCGACGTCGGCGTCCCCGACGCCGCCGCCGGTGGATGGACGAGCGCGTTCTCGTTGACCTCGGGAGAATCGACGCTACCGGTCCCGGCGATGGCGGCCAGGGACGCGCCCTGGGCCCACATGTTCTCCAGCACCTGGCGGTGCCCCGGCGTCAGAACCCCTGGTCGGGCCACGATCTGCTCCTAGCGTCCAGCACACCCACGAACAGTTGCACTGAACACGAGAAACCACCCCCGTTCTAGCGGCGCTTTCCCGAGATCAGCGACGGGGAGCCGGGGAGCGGCCGTTCACCGCTTGCGGGACGCGTCGTCCAGGGCCTCGCGGATCTCCTCGGGCAGCCGCACGTCGTCGGTGCCCAAGACCTCGTCCAACTGCGCGGCCGTGCGCGGGCCGATGGCCACCGACACCACCCCCGGGCGGTCGCGCACCCAGCTCAGCGCCACCGCCAGCGGCGACACCCCCAGCCCCTCGGCGGCCGTGCACACCGACTCCACCACCCGGCGGCTGGGCTCGCCCAGGTAGGGCTCCACGTACGGCGCCATCTGCGGCCGGGAGGCCCGCGAACCCTGCGGGACGCCGCGCCGGTACTTGCCGCTCAGCACCCCGCGCCCCAGCGACGCCCAGGCGATCACTCCGGCGCCCAGCGCCGCGGCCGCGGGCAGCAGGTCGCGTTCGGGCTCCCGGCACAGCAGCGAGTACTCGGCCGCCGCCGTCACCACCGGGTTGCGCCCGGAGGCCCCCGCGCGCTGCCAGGCCGCGTACGCGGCGAACTGCCAGGCCGTGGTGTTGCCCACGCCCACGTAGCGCGCCTTGCCCGACTCCACCGCCGCGTCCAGCGCCGACAGCGTCTCCTCGAACGGCGTGGCCGGGTCGTGGGCGTGCAGCTGCCACAGGTCCACGTGGTCGGTCTGCAACCGCCGCAGCGAGGCCTCCAGGGAGGCCAGCAGGTGCCGCCGGGAGGTGTCCACCGGCCGGTGCCCGTCGGTGGCGTGCCCCGTCTTGGTGGCGATGATCACATCGCTGCGCCGCACCACCCCGTTGAGCAGGCGTCCCAGGATGCGCTCGCCCTCGCCGCCGTTGTACACGTCGGCGGTGTCGACCAGCGTCCCCCCGGCGTCGACGAAGGCGGTCAGCAGATCCGAGGCCTCGGCCTGGTCGGTGTCGTTGCCCCAGGTCATGGTCCCCAGAGCGGTGGACGACACCCACAGCCCCGAGCCGCCCGCCTGTCGCTGTTCCATGGCGTGCGAGGTTACCCGGTCGGCGGGCGGGCGGCCGAGGCCCGCCGGGAGAACCCCAGTTCGGGCGGGATGCGCCGGTCCGGCCGGAAGGCGGTGGGGGACCGTCCGGAACGCCCGGAGCGCGCGCGGACCCTGCTCGCGTGCGCGGAACGGGGTAGTAAGCTGCCCGCGTCGCCGCCGGACGGGACGGACGGGGCACCGCGACCGGCCCCACCCCGCGGCGGCGGACCGCCCAGACTTCCGCCGCGTCCCCCGCCGCGGCCCTTCGCCGAACCTGCCGACTGGAGCCGAGCCCGCCGTGTCGATCATCGAGGCCATCATCCTTGGACTCGTCCAAGGGCTGACCGAAATGCTGCCGATCTCGTCCAGCGGGCACGTACGCGTGATCTCCGCGTTCTTCGGGTGGCCCGACCCGGGGGCGGCGTTCACCGCGGTCAGCCAGATCGGCACCGAGCTCGCGGTGCTGGTCTACTTCCGCAACCGCATCTGGGCGATCCTGTCGACCTGGACCCGCTCCCTGTTCGACAAGGAGCTGCGCCGCGACATCAACGCCCGGATGGGCTGGTACGTCATCCTGGGCACCCTGCCCATCGGCGTGCTGGGGCTGCTCCTGGAGGAGCAGATCGACACGGTCTTCCGGGACCTGCGGCTGATCGCGCTCACCCTGATCGTGTTCGGCGTCATCCTCGGCGCCACCGACCGCTACACCCGCAAGCACCGGGTGCTGGCCGACCTGACCATCACCCGCGGCGTCACCTTCGGCCTCTTCCAGTGCCTGGCGCTCATCCCCGGCGTCTCCCGCTCCGGCGGCACCATCACCGGCGGGATGCTGATGGGCTTCAAGCGCAAGGACGCCGCCGAGTTCTCCTTCCTGCTGGCCATGCCCGCGGTGTTCGCGTCGGGCCTGTACAAGATGACCGACATCGGCGGCAACGAGTACGCGGGCTGGCTGGCCACCGCCGTGGGCACCGTCGTGGCGGGCCTCGTCGGCTACGTCGTCGTGGCGTGGCTGATGAAGTTCATCTCCACCCACAGCTTCATGCCCTTCGTCTACTACCGCATCGGCCTGGGCGTGCTGGTGCTGACGCTGGTCAGCTTCGGCGTCCTGGACCCCCGGGGCGGCGCCGAGGAGCGCCCCGACAAGGGCGAGGTCGTCGCCGACGCCTCCCCGGAGCCGAGCGAGGAGCCCTCCCCGTCGCCCTCGCAGGAGCCGTCCCCCTCGCCGAGCACCGACCCGGCCACCGGCTGGGAGATCGACCCCGAGGTGGGGCTCCCGGTCAACCCCGAGTCGGGGCTGCACCACGACCCCGAGCTGCGGATGGACGTGTCCCTCGACCCGGAGACCGGGCTCCCGGTCAACCCCCTCACCGGCGAGACCTACGACCCGAAGGAGCGCGACGCCGCGCAGGACGGCGCCGGGACCGGCCAGGGCACGGGCGAGGGCGCCGCGGGCGGGCAGACCGGCCAGGACGGCGCCGGGCAGCAGCAGGGCACCGGGCAGGAGGGCGTTCCCGCCGGCTGACCGGGACGCGCCGTCCCACCCCTCAGCGGGCACCATGCACCACCCGGCGCCGGGCCGCCCCTCGGGGGGGCCCGGCGCCGTTGCACTACCCTGGACGGCCATGGGCACCCCAGAGCACGCCTCCGCCACCCTCATCCTGCTCCGCCACGGCCTCACCGCCGTCACCGGCAGCATCCTGGCGGGCCGCAGCCCCGGCATCGACCTGGACGAACGCGGTCGGCTCCAGGCCGAGGACACGGCCCGCCGCCTGGCCGGACTGCACTTGGACGCGATCGTCACCAGCCCGCTGGAGCGGTGCCGCCGGACCGCCGAACCGCTCGCCGGCGCCCTGGGCCTGGAGCCCGTCGTCGACGAGCGCTTCAGCGAGTGCGACTACGGCACCTGGACGGGGCGGACCCTGGAGGAGCTCAAGGACGAGCCCGAGTGGCCCGTCGTCCAGCAGCACCCCTCGGCGGCCCGCTTCCCCGGCGGCGAGTCCCTCGCCCAGGTCTCCGCGCGCGCCGTGGAGGCCGTGCGCGACTGGAACGCGCGCCTGGCCGCCGCCTCCACCACCGGCCACCCCCGCTACCTGGTCTGCGCCCACGGGGACGTCATCAAGGCGGTCGCCGCCGACGCCCTGGGCATGCACCTGGACCTGTTCCAGCGCATCCAGGTCGACCCGTGCTCGGTCACCGCCGTCCGCTACACGGCCGCCCGCCCGTTCCTGCTGCGCCTCAACGACGTCGGGGCGACCGCCGACGGGCTCGCCCCGCCCCCGCAGGAGGAGGGCCGGCACGGGAGCGGGGACGCCGTCGTCGGCGGCGGCGCGGGCGCCGCCCGCCCGTGACCGGGGCGGTCCCGATCGCTCCGGAGCCCGTGATCCTCTAGGGTTCTTGGCATGTCGCTGTACTTGTACGACCCGCCGAACCGCTTCGTGGCCGGCACCGTCGGCCAGCCTGGGGAGCGGACCTTCTTCCTCCAGGCGAGCGGAGGCGGCCGCATCACCTCCGTCGTGCTGGAGAAGGCCCAGGTGTCCGCGCTCGCCGAGCGTGTGGAGGAGCTGTTGGAGGAGGTGCGGGTGCGCTTCGGCGACCCGCTGCCCGAGGCCTCGGAGAACGGGGGCGACGTCGACGACGCCCCCTTGGAGCAGCCGATCGACGAGGATTTCCGGGTGGGGACTCTGGCCCTGGCCTGGGACGCCGAGGCCTCCCGCGTGATCATAGAGGCCCAGGAGGCCGTGCAGGAGGCGGACGGGGAGTCCGAGGAGCAGGGCGAGGTGGAGGTCTTCAGCGAGACCGAGCCCACCGACCGCGACGTGCTGCGGGTCCACCTGACCCCGTCGGCCGCGCGCGCCTTCGCCGGGCGCGCCATGCGGGTCGTCGCCGCCGGGCGGCCCAACTGCCCGCTGTGCGGGCGGCCGCTGGACCCCGCGGGGCACATCTGCCCCCGGCAGAACGGCTACCGGCCCTCGGGCGCGTGACCGGGCAGCGGGGCGTGCCGGGCCCAGGCGCCGGGGGGATGTCCGGCGCCGCGGCCGCGGAGCTGCTGCGCACCGGAACACTGGAGGTCGTCGGGCGGCTGACCGCCGCCTCCAACGCCACGTTCTACGCGGCCGTCTCCTCCCCGGAGGGGGAGGCGGCCTGCGTGTACAAGCCGGTGGCGGGGGAGCGGCCGCTGTGGGACTTCCCGGACGGCACCCTGGCCGGGCGGGAGGTGGCGGCCTTCGCCGTCTCCGAAGCGCTGGGGTGGGGCGTGGTCCCGCCCACCGTGCACCGGGACGGGCCCTTCGGCGAGGGCATGGTGCAGCTGTGGGTCGACGCCGACCCCGAGGCGGACCTCGTCGCGCTGGCCCAGGACGGGGAGAGCGCGCCGCTGCGCCGGATGGCGGTCTTCGACGCGGTCATCAACAACTCCGACCGCAAGATCGGGCACCTGCTGCCGCTGCCCGGCGGACACCTGTACGGGTGCGACCACGGGGTGGCCTTCGCCGAGGAGTACAAGCTGCGCACGGTGCTGTGGCAGTGGCAGGGCGAGCCTTTGACGGAGGAGGCGCTGGCGGGCTTGGAGTCCCTGGCCGGACGCCTGGAGGAACGCGACGGGGACCTGCCGGGGGAATTGGACCGCCACCTGACCCCTCCCGAGCGCTACGCCCTGCGCAGGCGGGTCGAGCTGCTGCTGGAGCACAAGGTGCACCCCTACCCGTCCCCGGCCTGGCCCGCCGTCCCCTGGCCGCCGGTGTGAGGGGTCCACGGTACGCCCAGCGCGGCGCCGCCGACCGACCCTGACGGCGCCCGCGGAACCCCCTCGGCCGAACCGGTCCGGCCTTCGCCGGTCCCGACCGAATCCGGCATCGGTCAATTCCAGCCCCAGTAGGTACTTCCAGTCGATGCGCCCGCGCACCGCCGCCGCGGCCCGGCGGTCCGACAGGTTCTCCAAGAACTGCAGCACGCACACCGCGGCCAGATGGGCGGGCGACCACGCCGGCCGGCCGCGAGCGGGGTAGAGGCCGGTGAACTCCTCATCGCGGAACAGCGGGACCAGCGCATCACACATGCGCATGCACAGGTAACCGTCGGGAAACGCCTGGCGGGCGACCTCGGCGGTCAGGGCGGGGGGACATCACCCGGGGCACGGGGATGCAGCGACACGGCAACCACCTCGACGTTGATCCCCCCGTACTTCGCCTCATCGTCCCGCTACGACAAGATCAACGACACCCACCCCACCGAATTCGCCGACAGTGTCCTCGGCGGGACGTCCATCGACGATCTCGCCGGAAGTGACGGACGCGCCGTCAGGACCTCTGGCTTGACGGCACGCTCGCCGAGGCCGTCGCGGGCGTGATCGTGCCCCTCGCAGTCCTGGTGCGGTCTCAGTCCGGCCGAGGGGCCGCGGCGGCGATGACGCCGTGGACCGCCGCCTCCACCCGCAGGTGCGCGGTCTCCGGGTCGGGACCGCCCGCGTCCAGCCACGCGATCACCGCCTCGATCGCCACCACCGGCACCAGGCGGCACGCCCACTCGTTCCAGGCCCCCTCGGGCAGCCGCCCCGCCAGACCCGCGCGTGTGGCGGCGGTCGAGGCCGCGGCCAGGGAGTCGACCACGTCGCGGAACTCCGGTTCGCGGGCCGCGTGGCGGAACAGCAGCCGGAAGCCGTCGGGGTCGGATGCGGCGGCGCGCAGCAGGGCCGGGAGCGTGGTGTCGTCGAAGCCCTCCGTGCCGGCCCGTCCCGCGAGGCGCTCGCTCGACCGGTCCAGGACCGCCCGGTACAGCGCGTTCTTGGACTCGAAGTGCCGGTACAGCAGCACCCGGGTGATGCCCGCCTCGGCCGCGACCTCGTCCAGGCCGGTGGCCGCGTAGCCGCTGCGGGCGAAGGCGCTCGCGGCGGCGTCGAGGATCTGGTCGCGCCGCTGCGCCCGGGGGAGTCGGCGCGCGGCGCCGGTGCGCGTCCGCGTGCGCTCGTCGGTCCCGCCCATGCGCCCCCTTCCGATGTTGACTCCAAAGTATACATATGCTGTTGTTTCCTTATGGATGTACACACTGGTGTAAACAAAGGCTCCGCCGCCCAACTGCCGTTCGACCGGCCCCACCCGCTGCACACCCCGCCCGAGCAGCGGCGGCTCCTCGCCCAGGGCCCCGTCCACCGGGTGCGGACCGCCGTGGGGCACGCCGCGTGGCTGGTCACCGACCACGCCCTGGTGCGCGCCCTGCTCGACGACGCCCGCCTCGGACGCGCCCACCCCGACCCCGACAACGCGGCCCGGACCGGCGCCTCGGCGCTCTTCGGCGGCCCCGTCGGCGACCCCGCCACCGAGGACGCCGACCACGCGCGCATGCGCGCCCTGCTGCGGCCGCACTTCACCCCCGGGCGCATGCGGGCCCTGCGCCCGCGGGTCGCGCGGATCACCGCCGGGCTCCTCGACGGCCTGGCCCGCCGCGACCCGCCCGCCGACCTGGTCACCGCCCTCGCGCTGCCGCTGCCCGTCACCGTGATCTGCGAGCTGCTGGGCGTGCCCGGCGCCGACCGCGACCGCTTCGGCGCCTGGGCCCGGGCCGCCGCCGACGTGACCGACCGCGCCCGCTCCGAACAGGGCCTGGCCGACCTCTTCGGCTACGGACGCGAACTGGTGGAGCGCAAGCGCGCCGAACCCGGCGACGACGTCCTGTCCCGCCTGGCGGCCGCCGAGGGCGTCAGCGGCGACGAGGCCGCGATGCTCGCGATGTCCCTGCTGTTCGCCGGGTACGAGACCACCACCGCCGCCATCGGGCTGGGCGCCCTCCTGCTGCTGGACCGGCCCGTCCACTGGCGGCGCCTGCGGGAGTCCCCCGACCTGACGGCCTCGGCGGTCGAGGAGGTGCTCAGGGCCCCCGCCAGGGGCGGCGGCATCCCCCGGTACGCCCGCACCGACCTCGACATCGCCGGGGCCCACGTGCGCGCGGGTGAACTCGTCCTCCTGGACACCGGCGCGGCCAACCACGACCCCGCGGTGTTCACCGATCCCGACCGGTTCGACCCCGCCCGCCGCGAGGGGGCCCACATGTCCTTCGGCCACGGCGCCCGGTACTGCATCGGCGCGCCCCTGGCCCGGATCGAGCTGCAGGAGGCCCTGACCGCACTCGTGTCCCGGTTCCCGGGGATGCGCCTGGCCGTGCCGACCGAAGACCTCTCACTCGACCGGGACGTCCTCGTGGCGGGCCTGACCTCGCTGCCCGTCACCTGGTGACGGGGCGGCGGGCGGCCCGTCACACCGCCGTGCTCTCCCGGCTCGGCTCCCCGACCCCTCCGGCCTCCTCGCGGCGGGCCTCCTCCTTGGCCATCAGGCGGTCGTCGACCAGCCGCACCACGGTGATCAGCGCCATCGCCGCGGCCGCCACGCCCAGGCCGGTCCAGAGCTTGCCCGGCTCGCTCACGTCCAAGGCGAAGAACGCCTGCCCCGCCGGCGTCAGCATCGCCGTCAGCAGCAGCCCCACCATCGCCCCGACCAGCAGGGCCTTCCACCACACGTACGGCTTGGCCACCAGCAGCAGCACCCACAGCGTGGTGGCGCACAGGGTGACCACCACCGCCGTCCGGTCGGCCGGGTCCGGGACCGACCGGCCGCCCAGCACCAGCAGGTAGGTCGTCACCGCCGCCGCCCCCGCGATCAGCCCCGACGGGACGGCCAGCCGCAGCGTCCGCCGCACGAACCCCGGCCGCGCCCGCTCGGTGTTGGGCGCCAGCGCCAGGAAGAACGACGGGATGCCGAACGTCACCGCGTTGATCAGCGTCGCGTGCCGCGGGAAGAACGGGTAGGCCACCGCCAGCACGCTCACCATCGTGGCCATCGTCATCGAGTACACGGTCTTGGTGAGGAACAGGTTGGCGACCCGCTCGATGTTGCCGATGACCCGCCGCCCCTCGGCCACCACCGCCGGGAGCGCCGAGAAGCGGTCGCCCAGCAGCACGATCTGCGCCACCGCGCGCGAGGCCGGGCTGCCCGCCCCCATGGCCACCCCGATGTCGGCCTCCTTGAGCGCCAGCACGTCGTTGACGCCGTCGCCGGTCATCGCGACCGTGCGGCCGCGCGCCCGCAACCCCCGCACCAGGTCCCGCTTCTGCTCGGGCGTGACCCGCCCGAACACCGTGGCGCGGTCGGCCTCCGCGGCGAACCCGTCCGGGTCGGCGGGCAGCTCGCGCGCGTCCCGGGGCTCATCGGCGCCCGGAAGCTCCACCGCCCGGGCCACCGCCCCCACCGACGCCGCGTTGTCCCCGGAGACGATCTTGACCTGCACGTCCTGCTCGGCGAAGAAGTCCAGGGCGTCCTTGGCGTCGCCGCGCAGCCGCTGGTCGAGCACGACCAGCGCCGCCGGACGCACCGGGCCCGGCGCCTCGGGTGCGTCCACCCGCTCGGCGGCCCGCCCCAGCAGCAGCACCCGGAGCCCGGTGCCGCCGATCCGCTCGGCCTCGGCCGCCTCCGGGCCGCCCGCGGGCGCCAGCACGTCGGGCGCGCCGAGCACCCAGTGCCGCTCGCCGTCCGGGGTGGCGAACGAGGCGCCGCTCCACTTGCGGGCCGAGGAGAACGCGGCCCGCGCCATGACCGTCCAGTCCTCCGGCGGCGCCCCCAGGGCCTCGGCGATCGCCGCGACGCTCGGGTTGGGGCGCGGGTCGGCCCCGGCCAGGGCCGCCAGCGCCGCCCGCGCCGGGGCGCCCCCGGAGCCGCCCATCTCGCGCACCTCGGCCAGGCGCATGCCGTTCTCGGTCAGGGTGCCGGTCTTGTCGGTGCACACCACGTCCACCCGGGCCAGCCCTTCGATGGCGGGCAGCTCCTGCACCAGGCACTTGCGCCGGCCCAGCCGGACGACCCCCACTGCGAAGGCGATGCTCACCAGCAGCACCAGCCCTTCGGGCACCATCGAGACCAGGGCGGCCACCATGCCGCGCAGCGCGTCCGCCAGCGGGCCGCTGATCTGCCCCCCGCCGACCGCGCCGTCGCCGGTGACCCGGCCGTTGAGGGCGAGCTGGCTGAACACCAGCAGCCCGCCGATGGGGAACAGCGCCCAGGTGATGAACCGCAGGATGCGGTCGATGCCCGAGCGCAGCTCGGAGTGGACCAGGCTGAACCGGCTCGCCTCCTCGGCGAGGCGGGCGGCGTAGGCGTGCCGCCCCACCTTCGCGGCGCGGTAGCGGCCGGCGCCGGCGACGATGAAGCTGCCCGACATGACGGTGTCCCCGGGCCGCTTGAACACGGGGTCGGCCTCGCCCGTCAGCAGCGACTCGTCGACCTCCAGCGCCTCGGCGAAGACCACGGTCCCGTCCACCACGACCTGGTCGCCCTGGGCGCACTCGACCACGTCGTCCAGCACGATCTCCTGGGCGGTGACCGGGGTGGCCGCGCCGTCGCGCACCACCCGCGGGCGGGCGGCGTTCACGATCGCCAGCTTGTCCAGCGTGCGCTTGGCGCGCAGCTCCTGGGCGATGCCGATGAGCGTGTTCACCACGATCACCATCGCGAACAGGCCGTCCTGGACCGGGCCGATCACCGCGATGATCGCGAACAGCACCGCCACCATGGCGTTGATGCGGGTCAGCACGTTGCCGCGGATGATCGCGCCGATACTGCGGCTGGCCCGCACCGGCACGTCGTTGGTCCGCCCGTCGGCCACCCGCGCGGCGACCTCGGCCGCGGTCAGCCCCTGCCCGGCGTCGGACACGGGGACGGGCGGGTCCTGCTGTTCGCCAGGGGCGGGCATGCGCGCTCCAGATCGTCGGTCGCGGGGCGGCCGGAGCCGAGGGGGCAGGCGGGTCTCCCGGGCGGTCTTCGGCCCGTGGCCGCCGGAACGGTGCCCGTTGCGCCGGGAGGCCCGAAGGGGCCGCCCGGGACGGGCTCCGCGCCCCGGCCTGCGAGCGGAGCCCGTCCCCCGCTCCGCCGACCGGTCGGCGCCGGCGCATCGGGGGGCGGTGGCCGCTCGTGTCCCGAGAAGCATCCGGGAAACACGCCGTAGCAGAGCTTAGGGGACGCCCAGGGCACACCGCGGTCGGGCAGGCGCGCCGGTCGCGGGTGGTGCCCGCCCCCCGCCGCAGGGGCGGGGTGGCCGGGGCGCCATAGTTGGGGCAGCGCCGCCGACGGCGGCACGGACGAGCCGCGGGAGGCGCCGATGTGCACGGTCATCACCGGATTCGATCCGTCGGCGCCGGTACCGCTGGTGTTGGCCGCGGTCCGCGACGAGCTGCTGCTGCGGCCGTGGGAGCCGCCCGCGCGGCACTGGCCCGACCGCCCCGGCCTGGTGGGCGGACGCGACACCGAGGCGGGCGGCACCTGGCTCGCGGTGCGCACCGGGCCCGGTGCGCGGGTGTGCGCGGTGCTCAACGCGGCCCCGCGCGGCGGGTCGGAGGGGGAGCCGCCCGTGCCGACGGTCCCGCCCGGGGCCCGGCTGAGCCGCGGCCGCCTGCCGCTGCTCGGTGCCGACGGCGGTACCGACGCGGCCGAGGGCGAGGACCTGGAACGCTACGAGCCCTTCCACCTGGTCGTCGCGGACCCGTCGGGCGGCGCCGTGCTCACCTGGGACGGCCGGGAGGAGCGCCGGGAGGCGCTGCCCGCCGGGGTGAGCGTGGTCACCAACTCCGGGCTGGACGCGGGCGCGCCGCGCGCGGTGCGGCACACGCCGGTGTTCGGCGCCGCCCGGCCCGGCCCCGGGGCGGGGGAGCTGGAGGCCGCCCGCACGCCCGAGGAGGTGTGGGGCGAGTGGCCGCGCCTGCTCGACGAGGGGGTGCGCGGCCCGGCCCGCACCGGAGGCTATGGGACGGGGGAGGACGACCCGGCGTCCCTGGCGGCCCACGTCGAACTGGGCCCGGACCGCGTGTGGGCGACCTCGTCCATGGCGCTGGCGGCCGTGGCGCCGGAGGGGGCGCGGATGGCGTTCAGCGCCGAGCCGGGCACCCCGGAGGCGTGGCGGATGGTCGGCGAGGTGCGCTGAGGGGGCGGGGGTGCGCGCCGGGCGAGGGACGGGCCACACCGTGTCAACCTCGAAACCGCGTTCAACGTCTGAAAGGGGACAGTGGGGCTGACGCCCCCCGGGCCGAGATCGGGAACGGGAAGGCCGTATGAACCGCCACGGTATCCGGCGGACACTGACCCGCCTGCGCGAGCTGCGCGGGTGGGGAACGAGCGGGCCCGCCGCGGAGCGGACCTCCACACGTACCGAACGGGCCTCCTACTGGCTTCTGTACGTGGTGGCGTTCGCGGCGGCCCTGACGCACTGGAACGCGGGCAACACCCTGATCGCGGTCGTGTGCGCCCTGGCGGCAGCCGCGGCCGTGTGCGCCATCGTGCGCTCGTCGCGCGGGGCCGGCCAGGGCGGCGGACCTGAACAACGTTCGGTCTGAGTTATTCCCGCACGGAATCGGCGAATGATCTCGTCCGGCGCGCCCTGGGGCCGGGAGGATTCGCCGTACATGGCCGGATAATCTCGGTGTCATGCGTTCTTGGTCTGCGCCCGACATCGTCCGCCTGCCCGGCAGCGGCGGACCGCTCCGCATCCACGACACCGTCACGGGGGGCCCGCGCGCCACCGCCCCCGGGCCGACGGCCCGCATGTACGTCTGCGGAATCACCCCCTACGACGCCGCGCACATCGGCCACGCCTTCACCTACCTGACCTTCGACCTGGTGAACCGGGTGTGGCGGGACGCGGGGCACGCCGTGGACTACGTGCAGAACACCACGGACGTGGACGACCCGCTGCTGGAGCGCGCCGAGGCCACCGGCGAGGGGTGGCGGGACCTGGCGTCCCGCGAGATCCAGGTGTTCCGCGAGGACATGGAGGCGCTGCGGGTGCTCCCGCCCCGCGCCTACGTGGGCGTCGTGGAGTCGGTCGGCCTCATCGCCGACTTCGTCGAGCGGCTGCGGGCCGCGGGCGCCGCCTACGACCTGGAGGGCGACATCTATTTCGCGGTCGAGGCGGCCGACCGCTTCGGCGAGATCGGCGGGATGGACCGCGCCGAGATGCTCGGCCTGTTCGGCGAGCGCGGCGGCGACCCCGACCGGCCCGGCAAGAAGGACCCCCTGGACTGGCTGCTGTGGCGGGCCGAGCGCCCGGGCGAGCCCTCCTGGGACGGCGGCCCCCTGGGGCGGGGCCGCCCCGGGTGGCACGTGGAGTGCAGCGCCATCTCCCTGCACGAGCTGGGGATGGGCTTCGACCTCAACGGCGGCGGGAGCGACCTGGTCTTCCCGCACCACGAGATGGGGGCCGCCGAGGCCTGCAAGGCGACCGGCGCGCACCCGCACGCGCAGAACTACATGCACGTGGGCATGGTCGGGCTCGACGGCGAGAAGATGTCCAAGTCGCGCGGCAACCTGGTGTTCGTCTCCGGGCTCCGCGAGGAGGGCGCCGACCCGATGGCGGTGCGCCTGGCGATGCTGCCGCACCACTACCGCACCGACTGGGAGTGGACCGCGAAGGGGCTGGAGGAGGCCGGTGAGCGCCTGGCGCGCTGGCGCTCGGCCGCCGCCCGGGAGTCGGGCCCGGACGCCGCCCCGGTGCTGGCCGTGGTGCGCAGGGCGCTCGCGGACGACCTGGACACCCCGGCCGCCCTGGCCGCCGTCGACGCGTGGGCCGAGGAGGCGAACGCGGGCGCGGGCGACGACCCGTCGGCCCCGGCCCTGGTGCGCGACACGGTCGACACGCTGCTGGGCGTGGAGCTGTAAGCGGAGCCGGAACAGGAAGCGGCGACCGTGCGCGCGGAGCGCGCACGAGGACGCGGGGCGGGCACCCTCCGGGCTGCCCGCCCCGCATCGTTGATCGGGGGCGGCGCTCGGCCCCTCCGTCACCGGTCTCGCATCGGCTTCGGGTGAGCCGACGATGAGGGGCGTACCAGGGCCGGGTCGGGGGTGATGAGGGCGGTGGCTCCACCGCCTCATCACCCTTGGGGCGGTCGAGCCACCACGCGGGATGCGCGATGCCCCCTCGGGCGTTCGCGGGCCGGATCGCGATGGCCGTGAGCGGCGTGCGGCGGCCGGGGCGCCGGGAGGCCGTGGGGCCGCCGTGCCGTCCCGGTGTCCAGGGGCGCCGCGCAGAATAAGGGGAGGATGTTCCCCTACGTGACAAACGGCCGATTGTGGTCGGGAACCTGCGGAACGCCATCGTGCCATGGCATTCCGTGGTGGGATGGCACCCATGACGACCACGACCCGACCGACCTCCGCCGCCGAGCTCGTCTCCGCGTTCGCCGGACCCCGCGGCGACCTGGCCGACCGCGCCGACCTCGCCCGCTTCCTGCGCGAGCACGGGCTGGTGAACGCCGGGGCCATCCCCATCACGCTGGCCGACTTCGACGAGGCCCTCTCCCTGCGCGACGGCATCCGCGCCCTGCTCTTCCAGGCCGCGGGCCGGGCCACCGACGAGGACGCCCTCGCGCGCGGGCAGCGGGTCCTGGACGGCCTGCGGGTCACCGTCCGGCTCGACCCGCAGGAGCAGCAGGGGGTGCTGGCCCCGGCGGTCGTCGACGAGGTCCGGCGCGGCCTGGCGCGCATCGCGGGCGCCTGGGCGGCCGTCGCCCTCACCGGGGAGTGGCGCGGCATCGACCTCTGAGCGCGCGCCGCAGGGCGTGGCGGACGGGCGCGGTGAACGAGGCGGGCGGGTGGCGGACGGAGCGGCGCGTCGGACTACCGGCGGTCATGCGGTCACCGGCCGCCGGCGGGAGCGCGGCGGCCCGCCCCGGCCGCCCGGCGCAGACCGCCCGGCGCCGGCCGTTCAGCCGTGGTCGCGGCGGCGCAGGTAGCGCTGGAACTCGCGGGCGATCGACTCGCCGCTGGCCTCCGGCAGCTCCGCGGCGTCCTTGGCCTCCTCCAGGCTGCGCACGTACCCGGCGATGTCCTCGTCCTCCGAGGCCAGCTCGTCCACGCCCGCCTCCCATGCGCGGGCGTCCTCGGGCAGCTCGCCCATGGGCACCGGGCGGTCCAGCACGTCCTCCACCCGCCGCAGCAGCGCCAGCGCGGCCTTGGGGCTCGGCGGCTGGGCCACGTAGTGCGGCACGGCCGCCCACAGCGACACCGTCTCGATGCCGGCCTCGGCGAACACGTCGTGCAGCACCCCCACGATCCCGGTGGGGCCCTCGTACTCGGTCGGCTCCAGGCTCAGGTCCGTGCCCAGCTCGGGCGGGGAGGCCACGCCGGTGACCGGCACCGGCCGGGTGTGCGGGGAGTCGGCCAGCAGCGCCCCCAGCATCACCGCGCGGCGCACGCCCAGCTCCCGGGCGACCGCCAGCAGGTCGGCGCAGAAGCCGCGCCAGCGCATGTTCGGCTCCGTGCCGCTCACCAGCACCACGTCCACGCCGTCCGCGCGGGCCGTGCGCACCCGGGTCGAGGGCCACTCCAGCCCCACGTGCCTGCCGTCGGCCACGGTGATCCGGGGCCGGGAGACCTGGAAGTCGTAGTAGTCGTCGGTGTCCAGGCGGGTCAGGTCCTCGGCCTTCCAGGCCGAGGCCAGCTGCTCCAGCGCGGCGCTGGCGGCCTCTCCGGCGTCGTTCCAGCCCTCGAAGGCGGCCACCAGGACGGGCTCGACGAGATCGGGGGCGCCGTCGTCGAGCTCAGGCACAGGCTGCCTCCTCACCGCGCCCGCCGTCCGGGCGGGCCCATCGCTTACTCCTCGCACGGACACGCACAACCCTACGGGGTCCCGGCCGCGCAGGGGAACGCCGTGCGGTATCGTTCCGTCCAGCGAAACGCGTAGCGCGGACAGAATCATTCCGGACGAAGATGTCCCGGCTGTCTGACCTGCTGAAACGTAGGTACTTGCCAGTCGGTGACCCCCGTATGCGCAACTCTCGCCCGGTCGTCACTACAGTAAAGGGTCATGAGCTCTCGACTCTCCTTCCGGGATGCCCTCGCCCGCCGCGTCATCGTCGCCGATGGCGCGATGGGCACCATGCTGCAAGGCCACGATCTCGGCCTCGACGACTTCGAAGGCCATGAAGGCTGCAACGAGATCCTCAACGTCACCCGTCCCGACGTGGTGCGCTCGACCCACGCGGGGTTCTTCGACGTCGGCGTGGACTGCGTCGAGACCAACACCTTCGGCGCCAACTTCGGCAACCTGGGCGAGTACGACATCGTCGACCGCACCTACGAGCTGGCCGAGTCCGGTGCCCGCATCGCGCGCGAGGTCGCCGACGAGTACTCCACCGCCGACCACCCCCGATACGTCCTGGGCTCGGTGGGCCCGGGCACGAAGCTCCCCTCCCTGGGCCATGCGCCCTTCGCCCTGCTCCGCGACTACTACGAGCAGTGCCACCGCGGCCTGATCGAGGGCGGCGCCGACGCCATCCTCATCGAGACCTGCCAGGACCTGCTGCAGACCAAGGCCGCGGTGATCGGCGCCATGCGGGCCCGCCGCGCCCTGGGCAGCGACATCACCGTCATCGCCCAGGTCACCATCGAGACCACCGGCACCATGCTGATGGGCTCGGAGATCGGCGCCGCGGTCACCGCGCTGGAGCCGCTGGGCATCGACATGATCGGGCTCAACTGCGCCACCGGTCCGGCCGAGATGAGCGAGCACCTGCGCTACCTGTCGCAGCACGCCACCGTGCCGATCTCCTGCATGCCCAACGCGGGCCTGCCCGAGCTGGGCACCGACGGCGCGGTCTACCCGCTGCAGCCCTCCGAGCTGGCCGACGCCCACGACAGCTTCACCTCCGAGTTCGGCCTGTCCATGGCCGGCGGCTGCTGCGGAACCACCCCCGAGCACCTGCGCCAGGTGGTCGAGCGGGTGCAGGGCCGGGGCGTCAAGGACCGCACGCCGGTCAGCCACCCCTCGGCGGCCTCGCTCTACCAGAGCGTGCCCTTCCGCCAGGACGCCAGCTACCTCGCCGTCGGCGAGCGCACCAACGCCAACGGATCCAAGAAGTTCCGCGAGGCGATGATCGAGGAGCGCTACGACGACTGCGTCGAGATCGCCCGCGAGCAGATCAGCGACGGCGCCCACCTGCTCGACCTGAACGTGGACTACGTGGGCCGCGACGGCGGCCAGGACATGCGCGAGCTGGCCTCGCGCCTGGCCACCGCCTCCACCCTGCCGCTGATGCTCGACTCCACCGAGCCGGCGGTGCTGGAGGCCGGGCTGGAGCTGGTCGGCGGCCGCGCGGTGATCAACTCGGTCAACTACGAGGACGGCGACGGCCCCGACTCGCGGTTCGCCCGCATCATGCGCCTGGTCAAGGAGCACGGCGCCGCGGTGGTCGGGCTGTGCATCGACGAGGAGGGCCAGGCCCGCACCGCGGACTGGAAGGTCCGGGTGGCCTCCCGCATCATCGACGACCTGGTCGGCAACTGGGGCATGCGCACCGGTGACATCGTCATCGACTGCCTGACCTTCCCCATCACCACCGGTCAGGAGGAGACGCGCCGCGACGGCATCGAGACGCTCGAGGCCATCAAGGAGCTCAAGCGGCGCTACCCCGAGGTGCAGACCACGCTGGGCCTGTCCAACCTGTCCTTCGGCCTCAACCCGGCCGGGCGCATCGTGCTGAACTCGGTGTACCTGGCCGAGGCGGTCGAGGCGGGCCTGGACTCGGCGATCGCGCACGCCTCCAAGATCCTGCCGATGAACCAGATCCCCGAGGAGCAGCGCAAGGCCGCCCTCGACCTGATCTACGACCGGCGCGAGGGCGACTTCGACCCGCTGGCCGCGTTCATGGAGCTCTTCGACGGCGTGGACGCCAAGGAGATGAAGGCCTCCCGCGCCGAGGCGCTGGCCGCGCTGCCGCTCTGGGAGCGGCTGCAGCGCCGGATCATCGACGGCGAGCAGGTCGGCATGGACGATGACCTGGCCGCCGCCCTGGAGGAGAAGAAGGCGCTGGAGATCGTCAACGACGACCTGCTCGCCGGGATGAAGGTCGTGGGCGACCTGTTCGGCTCCGGCCAGATGCAGCTGCCCTTCGTGCTGAAGTCGGCCGAGGTGATGAAGTCGGCGGTGGCATTCCTCGAGCCGCACATGGAGAAGGCCGAGGACGACGACGGCAAGGGCCGCATCGTGCTGGCCACCGTCAAGGGCGACGTCCACGACATCGGCAAGAACCTCGTGGACATCATCCTGTCCAACAACGGCTACGACGTGGTCAACATCGGCATCAAGCAGCCGGTGTCGTCCATCCTGGAGGCCGCCGAGGAGAACCGGGCCGACATGATCGGCATGTCCGGCCTGCTGGTGAAGTCCACCGTGATCATGAAGGAGAACCTCGAGGAGATGAACTCCCGGGGCATCTCCGACAAGTTCCCGGTGCTGCTGGGCGGCGCCGCGCTCACCCGCTCCTTCGTCGAGGAGGACCTGGCCGAGCTGTACCAGGGCGAGGTCCGCTACGCCAAGGACGCCTTCGAGGGGCTGCGCCTGATGGACGCCTTCATGGCGGTCAAGCGCGGCGAGGAGGGCGCCGAGCTGCCCGCGCTGCGCACCCGCCGGGTCAAGGGCGGCGCCAAGCTCAAGGTGACCGCGCCCGAGGACATGCCCGCCCGCAGCGACGTGGCCACCGACAACCCGGTGCCCGTGCCGCCGTTCTGGGGCGACCGGATCAGCAAGGGCATCCCGCTGGCCGAGTACACCGCCTACCTGGACGAGCGGGCGACCTTCATGGGCCAGTGGGGGCTCAAGGGCTCCCGCGGCAAGGAGGGCCCCAGCTACGAGGAGCTGGTGGAGACCGAGGGCCGGCCGCGCATGCGGATGTGGCTGGACCGCATCCAGACCGAGGGCTGGCTGGAGGCCGCGGTCGTCTACGGCCACTTCCCCTGCTACAGCGAGGGCGACGACCTGGTCGTCCTCGACGAGGACGGGGCCGAGCGGACCCGGTTCACCTTCCCGCGCCAGCGCCGCGACCGGCACCTGTGCCTGTCGGACTACTTCCGCCCGAAGGAGTCCGGGCAGACCGACGTGGTCTCCTTCCAGGTGGTCACCGTCGGCGGGGGCATCTCCAAGGCCACCCAGGCACTGTTCGAGAAGGACGCCTACCGCGACTACCTCGAACTGCACGGCCTGTCGGTGCAGCTGACCGAGGCGCTCGCGGAGTACTGGCACACCCGGATCCGCTCGGAGCTGGGCTTCGCGGGCGAGGACCCGGCCGACATCGAGCAGTTCTTCAAGCTGGGCTACCGGGGGGCGCGGTTCTCCCTGGGGTACGGGGCCTGCCCCGACCTGGAGGACCGGGCCAAGATCATGAAGCTGCTGGAGCCCGAGCGCGTCGGCGTCACCCTGTCGGAGGAGTTCCAGCTCGTTCCCGAGCAGGCCACCGACGCGATCGTGATCCACCACCCGGAGGCCAAGTACTTCAACGTCTGACGGGCACCGGGGCCCGCAGGCACCCGACGACCGAAGGAGGAAGGGCGCCCGCCCCCGCGCACGCGGGGGCGGGCGCCCCACCGCGATGAGCAGTACACCGACCCGCGTCCTGCCCGACGCCGTCCTGTTCGACATGGACGGCACCCTCATCGACAGCGAGGGGCTGTGGGGGGAGGCCGAGGCCGAGGTCGTCGCCGAGCTGGGCGGCGTCTGGACCGAGGAGGACCACCGCCGCAACGTGGGCGGGGCCGCGGAGAAGGTGGGCCGCTACGTCGCCGACCTGCCCGGGGTCCGGGCCGAGCCGCGGGAGGTGATCGCCCGGATGCAGGCGGCGTTCGGGCGCCGCCTGGCCGAGGGCGCCGACCCGCGCCCCGGCGCCAAGGAGCTGGTGGCCGCGGTGGCGGCCTCGCCGGTCCGCTCGGCGCTGGTCACCTCCACCGAGCGGCACCTGATCTCCTCGGCGATCGGCGCCATCGGGCTGGAGTCGTTCGACCTGTCGGTCGGCGGCGACGAGGTGGAGGCCAACAAGCCGCACCCGGAGCCGTACCTGAAGGCCGCCCGCCTGCTCGGGGCCGACCCGGCGCGGTGCGTGGCGGTGGAGGACTCGGCGGTGGGCGTGGCCTCGGCGCTGGCCGCGGGCTGCGCCACGGTGGCGGTGCCGATGATGGTCCCGATCGAGCCCGCGGAGGGCCTGACGGTGGTCGACACCCTGGAGGGCGTCGACCTGGAGTGGCTGGCCGACCTGGTCGGACGCCACACCGCCCGCTCCGCCGGGGTCTGAGCCCGGAGGACACCGAAGCGGGGCCGGGCACCACGCCCGGCCCCGCACGTGTGTCGTCCCCCCGCCCGGAGCCGCGACGCCGTCGGTTGCGTCGAATGCAGGGGAATGTCGGAAATAGACAAGAGGTCAGAAATGTCCTACGAGTGGTTCTTGTGGGGGCTGGCCGCCGTGTCGGCGGCGGCCGTCTCGCTGGCACTGGCCTCCATGACACGCGGATGGAAGGCCAAGGTCTTCGCCTTGGGGGTCTTCCCGCTGGCCATCAGCGCCGTGATGGTGCTCAGGTCCACGGCACGGGGCATCGATCCGGTGGAGGCGCTGCACATCTTCATCCTGTGTACGCTCGACCTCGCGCTCATGCGCCTCGTCTTCGCCGGGTGGATACGGCGCCAATGGGAGCTCTACGACCGCGAGGGGCGCTGGGCGCAGACGTCGGCGGGGCAGCTGGCCGTCTTCTTCGCGGCGTTCATCACGGGTCTCGCGGTCTTGGGAGCCAGCCTGTGGGGGGTCGAGGAAGCCCTGTACTGACCTCCTGACGCTCTCCCCCTTCCCACCACTCTCGACCGACGATGAAGGACAGGCGGCACTCCGGTGACCCATGAAGAGTTCCAGTGGATCATGGCCGTGGTGTGGGGCGTCGCGTTCGCGGCCGCCATGGCGAGCATGGCCTACGGCTGGAAGCGTGTGCTCTTCGCCGTGGTGTTCCCTCTGATCATCGGCGGGTCCCTGTTTCTGAAGACGGTCGGCGGCGAGGTGCAGGACGGCGGGACGGCCCTGCGGATCTTCATCACGCTGTCGATGGTCGTGGTGCTGGTCCGTCTGGTGTTCGCGCGCTGGCTCCGCGAGCAGCGGGAGCGGTACAACGCCGGGTACCCGCCGCCGTCGGCGACGTTCCTCAACCTCACCGTGGTCATGACGGTCGTCCTCGGCGGAGGGGCTCTGTCCTGGGCCCTTCTCTGGTGGCTCGAGGTCACCTACTTCTGAACGGCGGGTTTCCAGGACCTCGCGCAGCTCTTTCGACACACGGGTCAACTCGTCCAGGTCGCCCGCGCTCTCCGCGGCGTTCTCCGGCTCTCTTACACGGGCGAGGGTCGGCGGGTCGGATGAACGCGGGAAGCTCGCCTGGCGCTACCCCCACTCGCCGCGGTTCGGGTCGGCGGGGAGGATGGGGCGTAGGCCCACCTCCGGGTGGCGGGGGCGCTTCCATTCGCGCGGGTATCCGACCGACACCTCCTCGAAGCGGACGCCGTCGTACCACGTCGTCCTCGGGATGTGCAGGTGGCCGTAGACCACGCACTTCGCGCGGAACCGTAGGTGCCAGTCGGCCGTGCGGTCGGTGCCGCACCACTGGGCGAACTGCGGGTAGCGCAGGATGTCGGTCGGCGCCCGCACCAGCGGGTAGTGGTTGACCAGCACCGTCGGCAGATCCTGCGGGATCTCCTCCAGGCGGCGCTCGGTCTCCTCCACCCGCGCCGCGCACCAGGACTCGCGGTCGGGGTAGGGGTCGGGGAACAGCAGGTGCTCGTCCGTGCAGACGATCCCGGTGTCGTAGGCGACCTTCAGCGACTCCTCCTTGGTGTCCGTGCCCGGGGCGCGGAAGGAGTAGTCGTAGAGGAGGAAGAGCGGGGCCACCGCCACCGGCCCCCCGGCGCCCTCCCAGACCGGGTAGGGGTCCTCGGGCGTGAGCACGTCCAGCTCCCGGCAGACCTTGACGAGGTGCTCGTAGCGCTCCACCCCGCGCAGGTCCACCGTGTCGCGCTTGGACGTCCACAGCTCATGGTTGCCGGGCGTCCAGAGGACCTTGGCGAACCGCTCCCTGAGCACTCCGAGCGCCCAGGCGATGCGGTCCGTGGTTTCGGCCACGTCTCCGGCGACGATCAGCCAGTCGTCGGGGGACTCGGGCCGCAGCCCCTCGACCAGCGCGCGGTTGTCCGGGTGGGCGGCGTGCAGGTCGCTCACCGCGAGCAGGGAGCCGGTCATGCCCGGCCTCCCGCGCGGTCGCCGGGCAACGGAGGAGAAAGGCGGCGGAGGCCGGTCGCTCCGCCGCCGCGGCTGGTCGTCATGGTCGAGGGCCGCCCTTCCCACGGGGTCCTGTCACAGCGGTCCCCATTCAACCCGGTACCGTCCCGGGTCCGCAGCCCGGGGCCCCGCGGGCGCAAGGGGCCCAGGCCCGGTGCGTCAGCCCATCGGCGCCGGTTCGAGGGTGCGCAGGGGCTCGTTGAGCTCCTCTCGGAAGAAGTCGAAGAACCCGTCGGGGTCGGGGCCCGCGTTGACCAGGGCCAGACGGTCGAACCCGGCGTCGGCGAAGCGGCGCGCCGCCTCCAGGTGCCGCTCCGGGCCGGGGCCGTAGCCGAACGCCGCGGCCATGTCCTCCTTGCCGACGGCCTCCGTGGCCGCGTCGAAGTTGGCCGGGTTGGGCAGCTCGGCCATCACCTTCCAGCCGGTCACACCGAACCGGAACATCCGCCGGGCCGACTCCAGGGCGGAGTCCTCGTCGCGCGCCCACGCCAGCGGCACCTCGGTGTAGGCGGGCCCGCTTCCGCCCGCCTCGCGGTAGGCCTCCAGCAGCTCCCGGCGCGGCTCGGTGGTGAACAGGGCATCGCCCAGCTCGGCCGCCATCCGCGCCGCGGACGGACCGCCCGCCGCCACGGCGATCGGAGGCGGCGGGTCGGGAAGGTCGAACACGCGCGCGTCGGCGATGCTCAGGTGGCGGCCGCAGTAGGAGCGGTAGCCGCCGCGCCACAGCAGCCGGATGATCTCCAGGGCCTCCTGGAGCATCTCCTGGCGCACCGCGGGGGCCGGCCAGCCGCCGCCGACCACGTGCTCGTTGAGCCGCTCGCCCGACCCGGCCCCCAGGGTGAAACGGCCCCCGGACAGCAGGCCCGTGGTGGCCGCGGCCTGGGCGACGATGGCGGGGTGGTAGCGGCGCGTCGGGCAGGTGACCCCGGTCGCCAACCCGATGCGCTCGGTGCGCGCGGCGATCGCGCCGAGCACCGTCCACACGAACGCCGAATGCCCGTGGTCGCTCAGCCAGGGGTGGTAGTGGTCGCTCACCTCGACGAAGTCGAACCCGGCCGCTTCGGCGGCGGCCGCCTGCCGTACCAGCTCTCCGGGGCCGTAGCCCTCGGCGAAGAGTTTGTAACCGATCTGCATGGGACCCCCTCTGCGACACCCCTCCGGACGGCCGCCAGACGGCTACCCGCCGCGCCGCGCGCGGACACCTGGGCGACCGGAGGTTGACGAGGGCTTTGACCGCCAGGGAGACACATGCCCACACCACCCACGGAGAACGGCGCCGGAGACCGCCTGCGCGCCCCTGGAAGGCTGCACGCCTGCGACCGCTGCGAGATCGAATACCTCGTTCCGCAGTCCCTCGTGCCACAGGTGCGGGCGGAACCCAAGGCGGGTGGCTCCGGAGGGTGCCGGGCGCCGGGCGCCCGAAGGGGCGCCCCGGTGAAAAAGTGATCCCCTGTGGGGAGGTCGGCAGGGTACGCAGCGAAAGGGCCACCGACCTCCCCGCAGGGAAGGACCCTACTCTCACGTGCGAGGAGCATTCCAATCGGCGGGATCGGCCGGACGGGTCGGTGCACGGGCGACGGCCCGGCTCCGGTGCGGCCTAGGGGGTGTTGTGTGGATCATGGCCGTAGCGAGCGGCGTCCAGGTGCGTTCGTCGCGAGAACGCTGTGTTTCCCGAAAAGCAGGGGAGTCAGCCTGGGTGCGCTGTCGACCGATGAGGACGCAGCGAGGGGCGTGCCCGGGCGTCGCGCAGTAGGTCGTGATCCACACAACACCCCCTAGTGCGAACGGGGCCGCTCCGTGCCTCAGGGAGAGCGGTAGTGGGCCCGCTGCTCGCCCAAACGCTCCGCGAACTCCTCGGCGGCCATCAGCTTCTTGCGCAGATCGGCGCTGCGTTCGGCCGCCGAGGTGTAGTACTCGTCCAGGCGCCGCAGCAGCTCGGCCCGCGTGCGCTCATCGTCGGGCGACGCGTCGAGCTCGTCCAGGACGGAGAGGAGGTCCTTGATCTCCTCCAAGGAGAAGTCCAGCGGCTTCATCCGTTTGATGAGCAGGAGCCTGTCCACGTCCGCCTCCGTGTAGAGGCGGAAGCCGCCCTGCGACCGCGCCGAGGGGCGCACCACGCCCACGTCGTCGTAGTGGCGGATCGTGCGCAGCGACAACCCCGTGCGCTCGGCGACCTCGCCGATGCGCATGAGCGCGTCGCCCATCGAAGCCCTCCCCCTGTTCTCCTTCCGGCCCCGGTTGCGCACGTGCACACCCGTTCCGGAGCCGGTATCCGTGCTGGAGAGTCTGCCATGCGGACGCGCCACCCGGCGCATAGGGCGGGGAGTGGCGGCCGAGGACGCGTCGGACGGGGCATCGTCAACGAGGCCGCCGCCCACAGGGCTGCGCCGGTCCCGGCTCCCGTCCTCAGCGGCCCCCGGGTTCAGCGGAACGCGTCCGCGTGCTCGCGCGCCCACTCCGCGAAGGACCTCGCGGGCCTCCCGGCCACCTCCTGCACGGTCGCCGCGGGCGCGGGCGCGTCGTACCCGCAGACCCCGTGCGGCGTGCGCCCGCCCCGCTCCCCACCGGTCGCGTCGAACTTGACCTCCCGGCCGACCGCCTCCCCGATCGCGCGCGCCTTGTCGTAAGGCGTCAGCGCCTCGGGCCCGGTGAGCGGGTAGTACCGGCCTCCGTGCCCCTCCTCGGTCAGTGCCCGGGCCGCCACCGCCGCGATGTCGCCCGGGTCCACCACCGGGGAGGGCACCCCCGCCGTCGGCACGGCCACCACCCCGGTTCCCCGGACCGCCGGGGCCCACGCCAGCGTGTTCGAGGCGAACTCCCAGGGGCGCAGCACGGTCCAGGCCAACCGGCTGCCGAGCACCGCCCGCTCCGTGCGCAGGGCCGCCCGGCCCATGGCCGAGGACGGATGGGTGGCGGCCAGCAGTGACGACACCGCGACCACCCGCTCCACGCCGGCGTCGGCCGCGGCTCGCAGCACCCCGGGCGCGTCCTCCCGCCCGGTGGGCAGGAGGAACAGGGCGCGTACCCCGTCGAGTGCGGCCCGCAGTGTCGTGGGCCGCTCCAGGTCGCCCTCGGCGGCGACGGCGGGGCCGGGGACGGCGCCGTCGGCGGCGGCGCGGACGGCGTCCCGGGTCAGGGCGCGCACGGGAGCCCCTTCCCGGAGGAGCGTCCGGACCAGGGGGCGCCCGATGTTCCCCGTCGCCCCGGTCACCAGGATCATGCGTGCCTCCATCGCGGCGGGAGGGTGCGGTGGGAGGGGCCGCGCCGCTCCCGCCGGGCGCCCGCGGCCGTCCACGATCCTGCGACCTCAAGTGCGCTCGAGGTCAACGTGGGGGCCGTGTGACCTGGCGCACCGGTCCCGGGAGGCGGCCGGGCAGGGATGAAGCGGGGCTTCGGTCACGCGTGAAGCCGCCGTGAATGCAGGGGGTCACCACCCGTGGTGGGGCGTAGTAGTTACCTGTTCTTAGACGAACTGTGATTTAACTCCTCCTAAATTGGCCGCAGCGTGCATCAGAGGCCGAATCCGAATCACGCCTGTCGAGGCGCCGGTGCTCTGACCGGGCACGGCCTCGCGGGGTGTGCCGCTCGCTGATGCGTACGACCGTTGCTTTCGAGAGAGGCGAGACATTGAAGAGAACAGCGCTGGGCACGATCGCGGCCACAGCCGCGACGGCCCTCCTGCTGTCGGCCTGCGGCGGTGGCGGAGGCGACGGCACGGGCGCCTCCGACGCGGAGTTCGACCAGGGGCAGACGGAGATCGTCAACGCCTCCGACGAGAAGGGCGGCACCCTCCGGTTCGCCATCTCGGCCAACATGGAGAACGCGGACCCGGGCAACATGTACTACGGGTACATGTGGAACTTCTCCCGGCTGTACGCGCGGACGCTCTACACCTATGACGCGCAGCCGGGCGAGGCGGGCCAGGAGGTCGTGCCGGACCTCGCCGAGGGTGAGCCCGAGGTGAGCGAGGACGGCAAGACCTGGACGGTCAAGCTCAAGGAGGGCCTGAAGTACGAGGACGGCTCGGACATCATCGCCGAGGACGTCAAGTACGCCATCGCCCGCAGCAACTTCGGCCCCGAGGCCCTGCCGAACGGCCCCAAGTACTACAAGGAGCACCTCGCCGAGTCCGACGACTACGAGGGCCCCTACGAGGACACCGACGAGCCGCTCAAGGGCTTCGGCGGCATCGAGACCCCGGACGACCACACCCTGGTCTTCCACCTCAAGGAGCCGTTCTACGACTTCCAGTACGTGCTGGTGCAGCCGCAGTCCGCGCCGGTCCCGGCCGACAAGGACAAGGGCGAGCAGTACCAGCAGCACGTGCTCTCGTCCGGGCCGTACAAGTTCGACGGCGACTACACCCCGGGCAACGGACTGAAGCTGGTCCGCAACGACCAGTGGGACCAGGAGTCGGACCCGGTCCGCACCGCCCTTCCGGACAACATCACCGTCCAGGAAGGCGTGGAGCAGAACGAGATCGACCAGCGCCTGGAGAGCGGCGACCTCGACGTCGACCTGGGCGGCACCGGGCTGGGCCCGGCCAAGAAGGGCGAGCTGCTCCAGGACGAGGACGCCAAGACGCGCATCGACAACCCGACCAACGGCGGGCACTACTACCTGACCGTCAACACCCAGGTCGAGCCGTTCGACAAGCTGGAGTGCCGCCAGGCCGTCGAGTACGGGGTCGACAAGAGCGCCGTGCACCGCGCCTGGGGCGGTTCGGCCGGCGGCGACATCGCCAACACCATCCTGCCGCCCGTGGTCCCCGGCCACGACCCGGAGAGCGACGTCTACCCGGCCGAGGACCCGGAGGCCCAGAAGGGCAACCCGCCCGAGGCCGAGGCCATGCTCGAGGAGTGCGGTGAGGACGGCATCGAGACCAACCTGGGCGTGCGCAGCGACCGCCCGGCCGAGGTCTCCGCGGCCGAGGCCATCCAGGAGAGCCTGGACAAGGTCGGCATCACGGTGAACATCAAGCAGTACCCGTCGGACACGTTCACCAACACCCAGGCGGGCTCCCCGAGCTTCGTGCACAAGGAGGAGCTGGGCCTGAACATCTACGGCTGGCTGCCCGACTGGAACACCGGCTACGGCTACATGAGCCAGATCCTCGACGGCGGCGCCATCAAGGACGCGGGCAACTCCAACATCTCCGAGCTCGACAACGACGAGGTCAACGAGCTCCTCGACGAGGTCACCAAGATCGAGGACACGGAGAAGCGCGACGAGATGTCGAAGGAGATCGACAAGCTCGCCATGGAGCAGGCCGTGATCGTTCCGATGGTCTACAGCAAGGCCGTGCTCTACCGGCCCGACAACGTCACCAACGTCTTCTTCAACCGCAGTTGGAAGATGTACGACTACGCCACCCTCGGGACCACCAACACCGGCTGATCCCGGGACCGGCGCCTGATGCGGCGGATCCCCGACAGGGGGCCGCCGCGGCCCGGGGCGCGGTGCCGACGGCGCCGCGCCCCGGGCCCACTCCTTTTCCGGCCCCCAGAGGCCTCCCGCGCCACCGCCCCCTCAGGGGGCACCACCTAGGGAGCGACCCCGATGCGCGCGGCGGGCCCCGGTGCGAGACTGGGGGCATGCCGGAAACATTGCCGATCGCAGGTCCGATGCTCGGGGCGGCCATCACGATCGTGGGGCTGCTGATCTCATGGGTGGTCTGGCGCCGCCGGGGCGCGGCGGCGGGGCTGCGCGGCGTGGCCTGGTCGCTGGTTCCGCTGGCCGCCGGCCTGCTGGGGCTGATGGCCACGGTGTGGCGGGCGGTGGCCGACATCTTCGGGATCCTCGCCGGGCTGCTGTTCAACCCGATGGTGTGGGCCGGTGTCGCGATCGCCGCGCTGGCCGCGGTGCTCTTCGTGGTCTCCGGCGTCATGCGCGCCAAGGGCAAGGGGGTGCGCACCGCCCAGGGAGGCGGCGAGCCCAAGCGCGGGAAGAAGGCCGCCGAGGGCGGCGCGGCCCCCGGCCTGGAAGGTGGCGGCGCGGCCCAGGATCCCGCGGCGCAGTCCGCGGGCGGCGGCCGCGGCAAGAAGGCCAAGGCCGGCGGCGACGACGACATGGGCGATATCGAAGACCTGCTGCGCAAGCACGGGATCGAGTAGGCGGGGCCGAGCCCCCGCGCGCGGCGCCCCCGGCGGGTCGGCCGCTCGGCACACGCGCGCCCCGGACCGGTCCGGGGCGCGCTGTTTAATGTCCGCTTCATGGTGTTCTATACCTTTTCTTGTCGTATGATGTGCGCCATGGAGCGGCCGCCCCCGCCGCGCCCCGGTGCGGGCGCGGCATCCGGGGCGGCGGCCCTGTTTCGTGCAGACTGGGTGGCACCAGGTGAGTGCCTGCCGACGTGTCGTGACATGACGGATTCGTTGGTGAGCAGTCACGATTCAGCCACAAGAGTGTGATTTGGACGGTCCGCGATGTGAGCGGGCGTACATTGATCGCGGTGCAAACTGATCTGCACGAATCCTGTTAGCCACGTCGAGCTTCGGTGTTAAGCCGACGGGCGGGCTGGCAGATCCGGCGGCGGCCCACGCGCCGCGCCGGACACGACCGGCCAGCCCGGAGCCGGCCCACCGGCCGGACCCGAGCCGGCCCGGTCGACCCATCACCGGCCTGCCGCCGGTGCCGAAGCCGCGACACCAAGCGGAAGTAGTGGGGGAGTAGTGGTGCCATGAGCGCGCCTTCGGACGCACCTGAGAAGCAGGTGGAGGAAAGCGGCGCAGCGGCCGAGGCCGCCGCCAAGGCACCCGCCGCCGCCGAACGGTCCCTCCGCCAGATCGCCTGGCAGCGCTTCCGCCGCGACAAGGTCGCCATGGGCGGCGCCGTCGTCGTGGTGCTGCTCATCGCCATGGCGGTGCTGGCCCCGCTTCTCACCAAGCTCTTCGGGTTCCCGCCCAACGAGTTCCACCAGGACCTGATGGACCCGCTCACCGGCGGCGCCCTCAACGACCCGGCCGACCCCGCCTCGGGCATCGACCCCTGGGGCGGCATGTCCTCGGAGCACCTGCTGGGGCTGGAGCCGGTCACCGGCCGCGACATGTTCAGCCGCATCGTCTACGGTGCGCAGATCTCCCTGCTGGTCGCCTTCGGCGCCACCGTGCTGTGCGTGGCCATCGGCACGGTCCTCGGCATCGTCGCCGGGTACTTCGGCGGGATCACCGACACCATCATCAGCCGGGCCATGGACATCTTCCTGGCCTTCCCGCTGCTGCTGTTCGCCATCGCCCTGGCCGGGGTCGTCCCCGACGGCGCCTTCGGACTGCAGGGCAACGCGCTGAGGGTCGGCCTGCTGATCTTCATCATCGGCTTCTTCAACTGGCCCTATATCGGCCGTATCGTGCGGGGCCAGACCCTCATGCTCAAGGAGCGCGAGTTCGTCGAGGCGGCGCGCAGCCTCGGTGCCGGGAGCGGGCACATCCTCTTCCGCGAGCTGCTGCCCAACCTCATCACGCCGATCCTCGTCTACTCGACGCTGCTCATCCCGACGAACATCATCTTCGAGGCCTCCCTCTCCTTCCTCGGCGTCGGGATCAACCCCCCCACCCCGAGCTGGGGCGGCATGCTGTCCGACTCTCTGGACTTCTACACCACGTCGCCCCATTTCGTGATCATCCCGGGCCTGGCCATCTTCATCACCGTTCTCGCGTTCAACCTGTTCGGTGACGGCCTGCGGGACGCCTTCGACCCCCGCTCGTCCGACTGAGCGCACGGGGGCGGCCGCCCGGGGCGGGCCGGGGGCCGCGGCGCACGATCACGCCTACCGAGAAAGGCAGGGAATTGAGCAAGTCATCACTGGGGCTGGCCGCACTGGGGGTGTCGTCGGTGCTGCTGCTGAGCGCATGCGGCGGCGGTGGCGGCTCCGAAGGCGGCGCGGCGGGGTCCTTCGACCAGGCCACCACCGAGGTCGTCAACGCCTCCGAAGAGCAGGGCGGCACGCTGCGGTACGCCATCTCGGCGAACATCGAGAGCACCGACCCGGGCAACACCTACTACGGGTACGTCTGGAACTTCAGCCGGTACTACGCCCGGACGCTGCTGACCTACAACGCCGAACCGGGCAAGACCACCGAGACGGTCCCGGACATGGCCGCCGAGATGCCGGAGATCAGCGACGACGGCAAGTCCTACACCGTCAAGCTGCGCGACGGCCTCACCTACGAGGACGGCTCGGCGATCACCAGCGAGGACATCAAGTACGGCATCGCGCGCAGCAACTTCGGCGACGACGCGCTGCCCAACGGTCCGCGCTACTTCAAGGAGCTGCTGGCCGACAGCGAGGACTACGAGGGCGTCAACGCCAACCCCTCCGACCCGCTGGCCGGGTTCGACGGCATCGAGACGCCGGACGACCAGACCCTGGTGTTCCACCTCAAGAAGCCCTTCGCGGACTTCCCGTACGTGCTGGTGCAGCCGCAGACCGCGCCGGTCCCGGCCGACGCCGACAAGGGCCAGCAGTACCAGGAGCACGTCGTCTCCTCCGGCCCCTACAAGTTCGAGGGCGACTGGACCCCCGGCAGCGGCCTGACCCTGGTGCGCAACGAGGAGTGGAACCCCGACTCCGACCCGGTCCGCCCGGCCCTGCCGGACAAGATCACCGTCGAGGAGGGCGTCGACCAGAACGAGATCGACCAGCGCCTCATCAACGGCGAGCTCGACGTCGACCTGGGCGGCACCGGTCTGGGCCCGGCCCAGAAGGGCGACATCCTCACCGACGAGGACGCCAAGGCCAACGCGGACAACCCGGAGAACGGGTCGCTGCGCTACGTCGCGGTCAACACCGTCGTCGAGCCGCTGGACAACGAGGCCTGCCGGCAGGCGGTCATGTACGCGGCCGACCACAACTCGCTCCAGCGCGCCTGGGGCGGCGCCGCCGGCGGTGAGATCCCCAACGACGTCATCCCGCCGGCCATCCCCGGCCACGACCCCAAGCTCGACCTGTACCCCTCCGAGGGCGACAAGGGCGACCTGGACAAGGCCGAGGCCAAGCTGGAGGAGTGCGGCGAGGAGGACGGCTTCTCCACCAACCTCGGCGTGCGCAGCGACCGCCCCACCGAGGTCGCCGCGGCCGAGGCGCTGCAGGCCAGCCTGGAGCGGGTCGGCATCAAGGTGAACATCAAGCAGTACCCCTCGGACACCTTCACCAACACCCAGGCGGGCTCGCCGGACTTCGTCCACGAGAACGAGCTGGGGCTGAACATCTACGGCTGGATCCCGGACTGGCCCACCGGCTACGGGTTCCTCAGCTACATCGCCCACGGCGACAACATCAAGAAGGCCGGCAACTCCAACATCTCCGAGCTCGACGACGAGGAGATCAACGAGATGCTGGACGAGGCCGTCGCCACGGAGGACGCCAGCGAGCAGGAGCGCCTCTACAAGGAGATCGACCGCCGGATCATGGAGACCGGCGCCATCCTGCCCATCGTCTTCGAGAAGTCGGTGCTGTACCGGCCCGAGAACCTGACGAACGTGCGGTTCAGCGCCGGGTACGCGATGTACGACTACATGCCGCTCGGTACCACGAACACCTAGCGGCTCCCGGAACCCCGACCCTTCGACCTGAGAGTTAGGCAGGTGAAGGCCGCGGGGGCGGCCGGGCCCACACCGGGCCCGGCCGGCCTCCACGGCCGGATACGTTGGTCACTTATCTTCTTCGTCGCCTCGGCGCCGGCGTCCTGCTGCTCGCCATCGTCACCCTGGTGACCTTCCTGATCTTCTACGTGGTGCCCCGGATGGCCGGGCAGACCGTCCAGCAGCTCGCCACGATGTACGTCGGCAAGGCCCCCACCGAGGAGGCCATCCAGGCCACCATCGACCGGCTCAACCTGGACCAGCCCATCGCGCTGCAGTTCTGGGAGTTCATCAAGGGCATCTTCGTCGGCGCCACCTACACCTTCGGCGGGCGCGAGGTCGTGTGCTCCGCGCCCTGCTTCGGCTACTCCTTCCAGAACTACACCGAGGTCTTCCCCGAGATCGTGTCCCGGCTCCCGGTGACCTTCTCCATGGCCATCGGCGCCGGCATCATCTGGCTGGTCGGCGGCGTGTCCGTGGGCGTCATCTCGGCCATCAAGAAGGGCAGCGTCTTCGACCGCGTCAGCATGGGCCTGGCCCTGGCGGGCGTGTCCCTGCCGGTGTTCTTCACCGGCCTGCTGTCGCTGGCCTTCCTGGTCCACTCCTGGGAGTGGTTCGACACCCCGCGCTACGTCCCCTTCTTCGAGGACCCGATCGGCTGGGCGACCGCGCTGTTCCTGCCCTGGCTCACCCTGGCCTTCCTGCACGCCGCCCAGTACGCCCGGCAGACCCGGGCCGGCATGCTCGAGACGATGGGCGAGGACTACATCCGCACCGCGCGGGCCAAGGGCCTGCCCGAGTGGAAGGTGATCCTCAAGCACGGGCTGCGCCCCACCCTCACCCCGATCGTCACCATCTTCGGGCTGGACATCGGCCTGGTGCTGGGCGGCGCGGTGCTCACCGAGACCGTGTTCTCGCTCAACGGCATCGGCCGCTACGCGGTGCAGGCGATCATCTCCCAGGACCTCCCCGTCATCCTGGGCGTCACCCTGTTCGGCGCCTTCTTCGTGGTGGTCGCGAACCTCATCGTCGACCTGCTCTACGCCTGGGTCGACCCCCGCGTGCGCGTGGCCGGCTGAGGACCTGGACAACGAACTCCCGCTCCCCGCGCCGCCCCGGCGGCCGGGGCCCGATCCGAAGGAAAGACCGGCAATGACGACCACGGGCACAGGACAGGACGCCGCCGGGCCGGCGGTGCTCGTCCAGGACCTCTCCATCACCTTCCCGACGATGGACGGCGACGTCCACGCCGTCGACGGCCTCTCCTTCGAGGTCGCCCCCGGCGGCGCGCTGGGCATCGTCGGCGAGTCGGGCTCCGGCAAGAGCGCCACCTCACTGGCGCTGATGGGCCTGCACCGCGGCACCCGCGCCCGGATCACCGGGGGGATCGCGGTGGCCGGCACCGACATCGTGGCGGCCTCCAACGCCCGCATCCGGCAGATGCGCGGCAACGACATCGCGATGGTCTTCCAGGACCCGATGTCCTCGCTGCACCCGCAGTACACCATCGGCAACCAGCTCATCGAGGCCTACCGCACCCACCGCCCCAAGGCCACGCGCGCGGAGGCCAAGGCGCGCGCCGTCGAGGCCCTGGACCGGGTGGGCATCCCCGAGCCGGGGCGGCGGATCAACTCCTACCCGCACGAGTTCTCCGGCGGCATGCGCCAGCGCGTCATCATCGCCATGGCGCTGATGTGCGACCCCAAGGTGCTGCTGGCCGACGAGCCCACCACGGCCCTGGACGTCACCGTCCAGGCGCAGATCCTCGACCTGCTCGACGACCTGCGCCGCGACCTGGACATGGCGCTGATCCTGGTCAGCCACGACCTGGCGGTCGTCGCCGGGTCCGTGGACGAGGTCCTGGTCATGCAGAAGGGCAAGGCGGTCGAGCGCGGCGAGGTGCGCAAGGTCCTCTCCGAGCCCGAGCACCCCTACACCCGGGCGCTGCTGGCGGCGGTGCCGCGGGTGGAGGTCTCCCGGGCCCAGCGCCGGGCCGAGATCCGCGCCGACCGCGCCGCCGCAGAGGGCACCGGCCCGGCCGGGGACGCGGCCGCCGCCGACGCGGACGCCGGGAAGGCCGCGGCCGCGCCCGCGAAGGAGGCCGCGGCGGACGCCGGGCGCACCGGCGCCACGGCCCTGCCCGAGGCCGACACCGCGTGGGACCCGGAGCGGGACCCGCTGCTGTCGGTGGACAACGTGCGCATGCGCTTCCGCGTGCGCGGCGGCATGATGGGCAAGAGCACCGACCTCTACGCCGTCGACGGGGTCTCCTTCGACCTGCACAAGGGCGAGACGCTGGGGGTCGTCGGCGAGTCCGGGTCCGGCAAGTCGACCCTGTCGCGCATGGTCATGCGGCTGCTGGAGCCCACCGAGGGCAAGGTCGTCTTCGAGGGGCGCGATATCACGCACATCTCCGAGCGCAGCCTGCGCCCGCTGCGCCGCGACGTGCAGATGATCTTCCAGAACCCCTACTCGTCGCTGAACCCGCGGCTGACCATCGGCGACAGCATCGGCACCGCGCTGCGGGTGCAGGGCGAGACCGACGGCAAGCTCATCAAGCGGCGCGTGCAGGAGCTGCTGGAGCGGGTCGGCCTGGAGCCGCTGCACTACAACCGGTTCCCGCACGCCTTCTCCGGCGGCCAGCGCCAGCGCATCGCCATCGCGCGGGCGCTGATCCTGCGCCCCAAGCTGGTGATCTGCGACGAGCCCGTCTCGGCGCTGGACGTGTCCACGCAGGACCAGGTGCTGCGGCTGCTGTCGGAGCTGCAGGACGACTTCGACCTGACCTATATCTTCGTGGCGCACGACCTGGCGGTGGTGCGCCAGGTCAGCGACCGCGTCGCGGTCATGCAGAAGGGCAGGGTCGTCGAGCTGAGCGACAGCGACTCGGTGTACGAGAGCCCGCAGGACGAGTACACGCGCTCGCTGCTGAACGCGGCCCCGGTCCTCGACCCGGACGAGGCCCGCGAGCACCGCGCCGAGCGCGTCCGCCTGCGCGCGGGCGACGGCGAGGCCGCCTAGGGCGTGTTTCTTGGATCTTGAGTCTCGGGTCTGTGGCTCACAACCCCGGTC